>JBNMNV010000010.1:0-29253 GCA_051278125.1 Polaribacter sp.
AACTCTAAAGCCATCCTCTAACATAATCATACCAAAAAGCAAAATAGCAATCCCAGCAATTACTGTTTTCATATTCGGGTTTATGAATAGAACAATTCCTAAAACGATTAAAAACAATATGAATGCGACTTTTTTAAACATCTATTTTGTAGCTAGGATTTTAAAAACAGTTCAATATATTAATTTAAAACCAAAAAAAAGAGAAGTTTTTCAACTTCTCTTTTTACAATTTATTTAAGCGACATTCCAAAATCGTTTAATTTCTTTACAAATATTTTCAATTTGTAAAAGAATTCTTTCTGAATTTTTAGGTGAAGAAACTATCCTTTCACCAAAAACATCCATAGAATAACAAATTTCTGGTAATGGAATAGCATCATATTCACCTGCTATTTCTGAAATATGCTTGTGTAAAACTGTTGCAACAATTTTTAACTCTTGATTGTCAAAAATATTTCCTTTTGACAAATGAATTTTAACACCTCCAATATATTTTTTCCCTTTATATTCCATAGTAAAAACAATATCAGGCGAAACTGTTATTTCAACATCATTTATAAAAGTTGATTTAATAGGCCTCTTCTTTATTATTGTTAAATTATGGTTTTTAAGCATTTCAGGAATTTCAATATTCAAATATTTTTTCATTCCTTCAAGTGAAACAAACTTATTTTGAATCTGTCTTGGCTTTTCAACAGCTTTTGCTTTTAATCTATTTGACCCTTCTATTATTGGAGATTTATCCCCATTAAGTGAAAGTGATTTTTTAATAGAGGCTCTTGATGTTTGATGCCAACCAACCATAATAACTGATGGTTCTTTTTGATTTCGAATTACTCTCTTCTTTTTTGCTTCTGTACCTTTAAAAAAATCAATTAAAGGGTTTATGGATATTTTGTATTCCATTTTATATAAGTATTTATCAGAGTTATTTTATATTTTTCAATAACTACAATTGTTAATAAGTGAGTTTTTTGTTAATATTTTTTTTTCTCTCTAAACCATTGAAAATGATAGAGAAATTCAAAAAACTCATTTTAAGAAATAATTATACTTGGTGGGAAGTTTCTAGTTTTGTACTTTTGAAGTAACAAAAAGGAGTTGAGGAAAACTCTTCTTCTCTATTTGTAATATAATTGGGCCTACGAATCCAAATAATATTAAAAACCAAGGGGATGTTTCTTAATGTTCCCTTTTTTTATAACTTTTTTTACTGCCTCAGCATTTCTATTTTAATTATTCATATTAAAGAGAAGCCCTTCGACTTCTCTTACAACTTTTAATTTATAAAGACCTATCCTTCGCAATTTAAACAATCTTTCTTTTGCTTAAATTTTTGTGCTGCATTCATACTATGTTGGTAATACATTGATTTTACTCCTAGTTTCCAAGCAGTGATGTATACATCATTTACTTGTTTTATTGGCATATCTGGGTGCACCATGATATTGATAGATTGTCCTTGATCGATATGATTTTGTCTATTTGCTGCTTGATAAACAATTACTTTTTGATCGATTTCTGAATAGGTTTTAAACACCTCTTTTTCTGCTTCTGTTAAGCAATCTAAATGCAACACAGAGCCATCATTATCTCGAATACTTCTCCAAACATCACCTGTATTAAATCCTTTTTGTTCTAATAACTTTTCTAATATCGGGTTCTTAATCGTAGTTTTTATCTTTGCAATATCCTTCACATAAATATTAGACCAAATTGGCTCAATACCCTGCGAAACTTGACCTAAAATAAATGCTGAAGATGTTGTTGGAGCTATAGCATTTAAAGTTGTATTGCGTCTTCCGTATCCTTTTAGCACCGCTGGTTCGCCATACATTTTCGCCATTTCTTCAGATGCTTTGTATGATTTTTCTTTGATTAATTTAAAAATCTCCGTGTTTAGTGAATATGCTTCTTGGCTATCGAATGCAAGCATTTTAGACTGTAATAATGAGTGCCAACCCAAAGCTCCTAAACCTAATGCTCTGTTGTCTTTTGCAAAATTATAGGCTTTTTCCATAAAACGAAACGTAAACTGATCGTCTCTATCTGGTGATTCTTTAAACACTTCTAATTTTGTAATAAATTCCTGCATTACAGCATCTAAAAAGTAAGCAAGGGTTTCTACTGCATCCGTATCTTTCCAAGAATCGTAATGCATAAGATTAATTGATGATAAACAACAAACAAAAGACCAATCTTCATTAGAGGGCAACATGATTTCAGTACACAAATTACTTGCATAAATTTCATGATTTTTATCTTTGTAAACATCTACCGTTCCGTTATTTGCATTGTCTCTAAAAAGAATATATGGATAGCCTATTTCTCCTCTACGTTGTAATATTTTTGCCCAAATACTTCTCTTTTCTACATCACCATCAATCATTTCCTGCATCCACTCGTCACCTACTGTAACACCATGTGTTAATTCTTGAATTGGATTCCCTTCTGTTCCTATTTCTAAAAACTCTTTAATATCCGGATGATCTACTGGTAAATATGGAGAAAAACGACCTCTTCTTACAGAACCCTGACTCACAACATCCACCATTTTTTCAAACAGTTGCATAATATGAACAGACCCAGATGATGAACCATTATTTTTAACATCTGCTCCTCTTTGACGTAATTTACCAAAATAACCAGAAGTTCCTCCACCTAGTTTAGACATCATTCCAACTTCTGATTGTGAGAATAAAATATCTCCCATATCATCTGCTACATGCGAACCAAAACAACTAATAGGCAACCCTCTTTTTTTACCAAAATTGGACCACACTGGTGAAGCTAAAGAATAATAACCCGCAGCCATATATTTATAAAACTTATCAGAAAACCCTTTAATTTTTAAAATACCTTCCGCATTATCTGCTATTTCACGAATTCTTTCTTCTGGAGTTGTTTTCCCTGTTAAATAACCAGATTCTAAAAATTTACGACTATTTTCTGTTAGCCAAGTCATTTCAGGTTCCTTCTTTTTTTCAAGCATCTCTTTCCTTGCTGTATTTGCCGCTTGAATTAATCTTTCGTGTTCGGTAAGCTCTGTGGTATCTAGAATTTTCTGGTTCATAATTTAAAATAAGTCGTCACTGGTTATACTTTTGGTTCTTTTACTGTAGTTAATAGATCTTTTTACAAAGAAATCTCCATGTTTGGTTCCTATAATTTCATCATCAAACCAATCTGTTTGAGATAATAAGGCTTGATCAATCTCGAATATTTTTGCAAGACCGATGCTAGATAAAGAGTTATTAAATCTATTTTTTATAAATTCTTTGATGACGTTTTTTGGTAAGAAATCTAATTCTCCTTTTTCAAATATCCAATCGATTATTTTACTTTCAGAAAGAAAAGCTTCTTTACAGGTATCTTGAATCATTAAACCATGATCTTCATCAAACCATTCCGGATTTTCTTCTTTTATAATTTTAATAACATCAATACCGAAATCACCATGAATTTGCTCTTCTTTAGAGGTTGCTTCCACAACATTTGAAATTCCTTTTAATACATTTTTATGCTTATTAAAAGCCATGATAATTAAGAACTGAGAAAACAAAGAAACATGCTCTATAAATAGAGAAAATAAAATAATAGACTCTGAGAAATCTTTATTCTCTTCGCTTCGAACGTTCTTTAATGCACCTTCTAAATAATTAACCCGTCGCATCATAACTGGGTTTTTCTTCAAGTTTTTAAACTCATTGTTCAACCCTAAAATCTCTAATAAATGAGAATACGCATCATGATGGCGTACTTCACTTTCAGCAAAGGTAGCACCCACAGCCCCTATTTCTGGTTTTGGCATTCTTTTATGAATATCACCCCAAAAAGTCTTTACGGCCACCTCTATTTGAGAAATTGCCAACATGGTGTTTTTTATAGCACTTTTTTCTACCTCACTTAAATACGCCTTAAAATCTTGTATATCGCTAGTGTAATTAAATTCTGTATGAATCCAATACGAATGTCTAATAGCATCTACATATTCATGCAAAGCAGGATAATCATAAGGTTTTAAATTTACTCTTTTTTCAAAAATATTCTTTTTTCTATTTCTTGTTTGCTCATTTCTATATAAAATATAAGCTTTTGCAACATCATGAAAAGGGCTGTCCATTAACTTGTATTCCACAATATCTTGGACCTGTTCAACTGTGGGGATATAATCAGGTTCATTTAATTTTCTTTCTAATAAGGTACCATTAACGATGTTCGTAATTGCAATGGCATCTCGTCTTGTACCATTATTTACAGAAAGCATGGCTTTTTCAATGGCTTTTGTAATTTTGTCTAACTCGAAAGGGCAAGTTTCGGAGTCTCTTTTTATGATCTGAGTAATTTCCACGGTGGTTTAAAGTTATTTAAATGTTAATAAACGGGGTTAACAAAGATTGCTTTTTTTTCTAGAAAAAGCATTCCATACTTATTCACAAAACCCTTGAAGTTTTTAACAAAATGGTGATTTACAAGATTTCTACCCTGAAAAAATAAAAATTTAAATAACTAATTATCAATTAATTAAAATTAAAAAATCGCTACAACCACCATTTTCATTGACATTCCTAAAACACGATTTTACATTTTTCATTCCTCCATTTTTTTTTTGATGTCGCTTCTTTTAAAAATATGAGTTATAATCGATGCGTTAAACAAAACTGAATTTTTAAATAATTTATGAAAAGTAATCACTTTTCATATCCTTTTATACTATTGTAAACTTTGATTACCTATCAGTATAAAAAAAGTTCATGAGATTATTAAACAAGTCTAAATAATTCAATTTTACATCAAAATAGGATTTAAAAACGTTTTATTTTCACCTCTATCGACTATAATTAACGTTCCTAAAGAAGGAAAAAAAGGTTAGAGCGAAGAGATTATTAAAAGTCTTTAATGCTATTTAGATTTTTTTTACATAACAAGAAGTCATTTAAAATATTTTAAGCGAATTTTTTTTGCCGTATTTTTGTAAAAAGTTTATTTCGGATGAAAAAAAGGTTTCCAAAAATTGTTCAGTATGCAATTATTTCTCTTTATTTAATTTTTTTAGCAGGCGCTATTGTTAGAATGACGGGGTCTGGAATGGGTTGCCCCGATTGGCCTAAATGCTTCGGCTATTACATTCCGCCAACATCTGAAGAGCAAATAACATGGAAACCGAATACTGAATTCAAAAAAGGTTTTATCATTATTAAAGACGAAGTTTTATTTGTTGCTGAAAAAGATGTAAAAACTTCCATTGAATTTAGCACAAAAAACTGGAAAGAATATACCAAACACGATTATAACAAATTTAATAAATTCCATACTTGGACAGAGTACATTAATCGATTAGTTTCTGTACTATCTGGATTTGTATTTTTGTTCTTAATCTATGCATCCACGAAATTTTGGAGTGAAAATAAAACGATTCCACTGCTATCTTTTGGTGCATTTCTTTTAATGCTTTTTGAAGCTTGGTTAGGAAAAACAGTTGTTGACACTAATTTAACCCCAGAAATAATTACCATTCACATGGTGGTTGGTTTAATTATTATTGGAATCTTATTAAAGTTAAAGTTTATCGTTTCTGACAAAAAAAAATTATTCAGGTACAATTCACTTTTCAATAAATTACTCATTATTTCTGTCATCTTTTCTTTAGTGCAAATTGCAATGGGAACTCAAGTAAGACAATTTATCGATGAGCAAGTAAAACAATTTGGTTTTGAAAATAAAAATTATAGCTTGATGAATCCTAGTTTTAAATTCTACTTTCATAGATCTTTTACCATTGCCATAGTGCTGGTCAACTTCGGGTTGTTTTACATCAATCAAATTAAAAATTTGGGCTATAAACTAGTAAATTGGATTATTTTCTTGATTTTTTTAGAGACCATTACTGGAATTTTAATGTATTATGCCGAGTTTCCGATAGGAACACAAGCCATCCATTTATTATCTGGAGCTCTTTTATTCGGCTTACAATTTTATTTATGGTTGCAAAATCGTTCCGCCAAATAAGTACAACATTAATCATTTGAAATTACTCTAATTAAAAGGGGCAAGAAAATTAAGACACACTTTTAAGTAGCATCGAAAAAGATACTTTTCTAGATAATTATGTGATTTTAGAAAAAAGGGCTCGTTCCTGAACTTTCATCTAAATGACAAAAAGTTGAAGTTAAAAAATAAAACTACGGATGTGCATTTACCCAAATTTCACCATCAGAAAAATGTTCTTTTTTCCAGATGGGAACTGTCGTTTTTAAAGTGTCTATTGCGAACTCGCAAGCCAAAAAAGCCGCTTTTCTATGTTTTGCAGATGCCGAGATAATTACCGGAATTGCCCCAATTTTCAACATTCCTTCTGCATGATGAATTGCTATTTTTTTGATATCGAACTGTTCTAAAGCTAAGTCAGCAATTTTTTGCATTTCTTTAATAGCCATGGGTTTGTAGGTAGAAAAATCTAACTGCGTAACTTTTTTCCCTTGGGTATCGTTTCTTACTGTACCTATAAAGACGGAAATTCCGCCACAAGCGTCATCTTCTACAAAATGGTAACACTCTTGTAAGTCGAGTTTTTCTGAAGTAATTTTTATAAAAGTTCTTTGCATAACTCAACAAAAATAGTGAAACATATTTGTATTTTTGCAAAAATAAATAAAACGTCTTTACAAGGAGTTTTAGAAGAAATAATCTCCCTTCTTATAAGTAGATTTTTCAGAAAACTTGTAAAGGCAAAATCAATTATATGAAAAATATCTTTAGAATTATTAGCTTTTTAGAAGGAATTTCTTACTTGTTATTACTTTTTATTGCAGTGCCAATTAAACACCTTCAAGGAGATGCTTCATATGTAAAAATGTTAGGAATGCCTCACGGAATTTTATTTATGCTATATCTTGTTTTGGCCATTGTTATTCAAAAACAAATGTCATGGAATCTAAAAACTCTAGGAGTCGTCTTCCTTGCTTCAATTATACCTTTTGGTACTTTTTATGTTGATAAAAAATATTTACAAAATAGTTTATAAGCTAACCAAAGAGTTTCGCATAGAAAGCCTAGAAATAGTATTACACTGAGGAGGTATTAGAAAAAAGTTTCAATACATTTTTTTATAAAAAGAAGATCACTTCGCTTTTTACCTCTCGATTTTGCATTAAGAATAGTTTAGAATAGGTAGATTAAGGTGAACTTTTTAACCACCACTTACAGGTGGAATTATAGCCACTACATCACCTTCTTTTAAAACACTTGTAGCAATTGCATATTCTTCATTTATAGCAATTGCATATGAGTTGATCTTTTCTAATTGCGAAAATTTATCTTTTAAAACCGATTTAAAACTAGCTATTGAGCAGCTTTTCTCAACTTCCATTTGCAATTGAGAAGCCCCTACTAAATCTGTTGTAATTCCGAAAAACAAAACTCTTATTTTCATATTTCAAAAATAGTTAAAACAAACTTGCCCTAAACACAAATCCGGTTTCTTTTATATCGCCATAATGCGCATTTACATATTCGAAACGTAAAAATCGATATTTACCAAAACCTATGTTTGCCAGACCGATAGAATATTCTGTATAGGGTTTGTTATCCGCCATAAACATTACTTTTCCGCCACCAACTAAATGAAAATTCAACTTATTTATTAACGGAATTTTACCTAAAAGAGCACCTCTAAAATTATGTTCAACATGCATTTCTGCATATTTATCATTTGTATAATATTTATAATATTCCAACAAATTAAAGCTATTTAACTCAATATCTATTGGAAACCATAATTGATTTCCGTTGGGTTGAATATTATCCATAAATGCAATATTTTTCTTTTCTAAAAAAGCACCTCCACGAATATGGTATGCAAAATCACCATAGTTGCCTGCTTTTAAATTTTGTCTAATATTCGCGATGAACAAATCTGAATTTAATTCAGATCTATCGGCACCAAATCTTTTTCTATAGTTTACACTTACTGTTGGGTATTTATTATTTCCATCATTAGATTTTCTATCGGGATAAGACAAATATTTTTGACCAAACACAAAAGTAGCTCCTATATTTAAAGTTGCAATTGAATGTTCTGTAAAAGCACTGGTTGTAAAATTTTCTGGATCTAAAGGATTGTTAGACCAGTAACCTGTGCTACCTTCTTTTATAAAAGCATAATTCGTAGTATTAAAAAGCGGTGTTCTTTTTGCGTATTCTAAAGAGCTTGTAAAATACACACCATTTCTAATTTCTTCAGAATATTGAATTTTTGCAAAAGTCCTATCAAAAATTTTCATGTAATTATTTCTGTAAAATAAAGAAGCGATGGTATTATTCAACTTAAAAATCGGTTCTCTCTCGTTAAATTGTGTTGTTTCCACACCCCCTGAAACATATAATCTTGGTCTTGAGAAATTATTCCATTTTTTTGAAAAGAAAAAAGTAGGTCTTAAGCGTTTATCAGAAAAACCATAATTCGCATTAACTCCTGCATTCCACCATTTTCCTACTTCATTTATTTCTTTAAAATAACTAAAACCAGCAGCAGCATTTACTCCTTGCACGGTATTAAAACCCGTCTTTAACAAAGGACCGTTATAAGAAAAAGATTTATTTTCATAAGAATTTCTATAAGAATACCCCTTTATAGGATCTAACCACTTAAATTTATTCCCTTTTGCATCTACAGAATCTAAATATTTTTTAGATTTCCGAATCACTTTAATACTATCTTTTATATAGTAATCTGCAATTTCTTCTTGGGTAAGTGGTACTGGCCTAAGTTCATTCCAGAAAACAGAATCTTTTTTTGTTGCATTTTTTTCAAAAGACAACACTTCATTCGTAAAAGTATCCTCTATAAAGTTAGGTTTAAAATTATAATCTGAATAGACATACGAGAACTTTCCATTGGGTTTAAAACCTAAAAACTTCACATCGAAATCTATGGTTTGACTTATTAAAACCCAACCTGCTATTTCTTCAGAATAATTATAACCCTGTTTTAGCTTTAAAGAATTTACGACAGGTATATTCACCTGAACACCCGTTGTTGTAACATCCACACCATATAAAGCCCAGTCGTCTTCTACTATGTAAATAAAACCATCAAAAACTCTATCATTTTTACGTTTCGGAATTAATTTAATTTTATTAATCAGCTTACCATTCTTCTCATAAAATGTTCCAACTAATTTATACTTATAATAACTAAATGCATTGGTAGAAATTGGCGAAACCAAATCATTAAAAACAGGTAAACTATTTTCATACAAATCTAAATTAGAATCTTCTGCTCTATTAAAACTGACGCCATTATCTTCGCCAGACACTTTAGAAGCGACTATTTTTTCTTTGAATTTTTTTGGATTTTTTTGAAAAGAAATATTAGAAAATGTTTCCGATAAATAAATAATACCTGTTCGGGTAGAATCTAAACCTCCACCAAAATCTCCGGTACTTTGGCCCAAAAAGCTCTCAGGCGCATCCTTAATTCTTGTTAACCCTCTAGAATAAAATTTAGCTGTATAATTGGCTAATTTGTCTGTATTTTTATCTTTATTGGCAATTACATTTCTAATAATACTATTTGCAGGATTATCTTTTGTAGAAATAGAAATCCCATCCAATTTAATATTTTCTTCTTCTAATTCTGCATTCAATTCAAAAGGAAAAGAAGTAATATTTATTTCTTTTTTTAGAGTTTTAAAGCCTAAAAACTGAAAAACAATGGTGTGTAAACCTTTTTTTTTCAACTCTAAAAAATAATCACCATTATCATTAGACGTAGTACCCGTAACAGTTTTATCTAAATAAACACTCACAAACGAAAGTGGATCACCATTTTTATCTATAATTTTCCCTTTTACTTGGGCTAAAATTGATGTTGATATTAGAATCAATAATAGAAAAATATTTTTTTTCATAACTTGGGCTTCCTTTGTTATACGCAAACATAAAGTTTATGTTACAAGTAAATGTTTAATATTTGTTAAACACATTACTATCCTCTAAGCCCTAAGACGATACAAACATAAAAACGTTACCGCGATAAAAAAAGTTACACCTACTATTTTATTTTTAAATAAAAACAAAATACCATTGATAAAAACTAATTCGTATCACTAAATTTACAATCGAAAAAACAGTATTGATATCCATTTTGATGAACCACACACTCCTATCTTCTCCTCTACAAGGATTTACAGATTATAAATTTAGAAACGCTTTCAATCAATTCTTTGGGGGCATCGACACTTTTTACTCGCCGTATATTCGACTCAATGGAAAATTAATCATTAAAAACTCGTATCAAAAAGATATTCTTCCAGAAAACAATACCGAATTAGAGGTAATTCCTCAAATTATCACCAATGATGTGGATGAATTTTTATTTGTTTCTAAATATGTGCAAGGCCTAGGATACAAAGAATTAAATTGGAATTTAGGTTGTCCCTACCCGATGGTTACGAAACGCGGAATGGGTTCTGGATTGATCAGCGATTCCGAAAAAATAAATAGTATTCTTCATAAAATTCATAACGAATCTGATATTCTCGTTTCTATGAAAATGAGAATGGGTTATGATACTCCTGAAGAAATTTTAGATGTATTGCCCATTTTAGACACCTATCCTTTAAAAAATATTGCCATTCACGCTAGAATAGGAAAACAGTTGTACAAAGGAGGTACAAATTTAGAAGCATTTCAAAAATGTTTAGACAACACCAAACACAAACTGTATTATAACGGTGATATTACCTCCGTGGCGGCTTTTAAAAAACTACAAGAACAGTTTGCTACGATAGATCATTGGATGATTGGAAGAGGATTAATTGCGGATCCTTTTTTACCAAGTATGATAAAAAATAACATCACTGAATATCCACAAAACAGATTTGATATTTTTCAAGAATTTCATGAACGAATCTATACAGAATACGATGCAGCTCTTTCTGGACCAACACCTATTAAAATGAAAATGCTTGGTTTTTGGGAATACTTTTCTCAAAGCTTTTCGAATCCCCAAAAAACCTATAAAAAAATAAAAAAAGCACAAAACCCAAAAGTATATGCCATTGCCGTTAAAGAGATTTTTAAAGAAGCAAAAAATGGTTAATTTACTTCAATTTAAACTTCATAAAAACAGGTAAATGATCTGAAGCTTGCTCAAAATCATTCAACACTTTTCCTGAAATATATTCAATAGAATTTTTGGTATAAAAAATATAATCTATTCTTTCATACGGATCTTTAGTATCAAAAGTATTGCCTAGATTATTGATGTCAAAAGCAGCATTTCCTATATCTTTCCCTGCAAATATTTTTTGAACAACTGCATTCTCGTCCCGGGCTTTTGCATTAAAATCGCCCAATAAAATAGTAGGATAATTGTCTTTATACTGATTAAAAATCTTTACAACTTCTTGAAATTGCTGCACTCTTGTTTCTTTTTCAAAAGCTTCTAGATGAATATTTATCAACACAACATCTTTGCCATTTAAAACAACCTTTACAACTTGAGCTAAACGTTCTAAATAAAAAGCATCTCTATAAAAAGGAGCATCCGCGACTCTTGGCAAAACAATTCTTTCTTGTTCTTTTAAAGGATATTTGCTAATAATAGATTGCCCAGAAAC
Source organism: Polaribacter sp. (assembly GCA_051278125.1). Taxonomy (GTDB): domain Bacteria; phylum Bacteroidota; class Bacteroidia; order Flavobacteriales; family Flavobacteriaceae; genus Polaribacter. The sequence continues at coordinate 11,625 of JBNMNV010000010.1, forward strand.
CACTTTACCAAAGTGCATGCTTACAGGCCAATAAGGAAAAGGCAAATAACGCTTATCCCAATTGATAGCTTTTGCCCTAAAAGGATAACCTAAATTGGCAATTTCTTCTTCTTGATTTATATGATAACTTCTAGATGCATTGTAATCTATCTCTTGAAAAGAAATAATATCTGGACGTATTCTTTTTGTTTCTTTCAATACTTTTTGCAGATTTTTATCAAATAAATCTTTCGATTTTGCAATCGGAAGGTTATTTGTCATACCGCTTAAATAGCCAATGTTATACGTTACAATACTGAATATTGAATCATTTTCAAGCAATATATCACTTTCAAGAATTGTTAGTTTGGTATACTCATTTTCTTTTAAAGTTGATGAGGAAGCCCAAAAAAAGAAAATAAAAAAAGCAATTACCAATAATAAAAAAAATTGAGAAAGGTATTTTAAGAAACGTTTCATAAGTTCATTTTTTGCAGGTATCTTCTAAATTCTAAAATTCTTTTTGGAAAAGAAATAGCTATTTTTTATGAATTTGAAGGATACTTTAAACCTAGTGATTTTTTTGAGAAATCAAGCATTTCTAGATTTAATAAATAATTATAAATTGAAACTAAAACATCAAAGATCTTAGCAATAAAATTATAAGTAATGTTGGCTAATTAATTGATATTTTAAACTAGCATTCTCTCATGACTTCGAGTTTATTTTATAAGCTAAGAAATGTTAAAAAACCATTAATCAGATATATAATTTAAACCTTTTTCTTTTTTAAATGTCAAAGAAGTGTAAATAATAAACAATAAAAATTTATATCATGAAAAAAGCAGCAAGCATTTTAGTTTTAGTATTCGTATTTACTTTAACCACTCAAGCACAGAAAAAAAGGGGAGATAATAGACCCCAATTATCAGTTAAACAGCAAACGTCATTGGCTGTGAAACAAATGACTTTAGCCTTAGATTTATCAGAAAAACAACAAGGTCAAATAGCGCCTTTAATCCAGATACAAGCAGCTGCGAAAAAAGAAGCGATGGCCACAAGGAAAGCGATGCAAGAAAGCAATACAAAACCTTCATCAGACGAAATTTATGAGATGAAAAACAAAATGTTGGACAATCAGATTGCTTTTAAGAACAAAATGAAAGATATCCTAAATAAAGAACAATTTGAGCAGTTTCAAAAAATGAAAAAAGCAAGAAAAATGAGAGGAAATAAAGAAATGAGAGGAAATAAAGAGATGAGAGGAATGAAGAAAGGAAAAATGGCTAAAGAAGAAAAAAAATGGTAAAATAACAATACTACCCGTTATACTATTGATTATTTGAAATAACGGGTAATAGTTTTGGTTGATTCCTTTTTATTAAAAAAAATCCGATTTCTTAATTGATATCGGATTTTTGTGTAGATGACGAATTTGCGTTAGCGATTGAACGGCTTGTTTGAGCTCTTTTTTGTTTTTAAAAAAAGCGAGTAGTGAAAGCGCGACCTTGTGTAACGCACAAATTTTACTCTTTAAACCAACTAGAATATTTTACATAATTATTCGCGATTCTGTCTATTTCTCCAGAAATTAATTCTTGTGAAATGTCTTTAACTTTTTTAGCAGGAACTCCTGCATAAATGCTTCCACTTTCTACTTTTGTATTTTTGGTTACCACAGCTCCCGCTGCAATAATTGAGTTCGATTCAATAACACAATCATCCATAATTATAGCCCCCATTCCTACCAAAACATTGTCTAGAATTGTGCAACCATGTACAATTGCATTGTGGCCAATAGAAACATTATTACCAATGGTTGTGGGTGATTTTAAGTAGGTTGCGTGAATTATAGCACCATCTTGAATGTTTACTTTATTGCCAATTTTAATATAATGCACATCGCCTCTAATGACCGCATTATACCAAATACTGCATTCTTTACCCAAGGAAACTTCGCCAAGAATAGTTGCGTTTTCTGCCACAAAACAATCTTCTGGGATTTGTGGGTGTTTTCCGTTTACAGTCTTGATAATTGGCATCTTTTTTAATTTTTTAAGTGAAATTTGTTATTCAGTAAATGTAAAGATTAAATAAACATTTTAATAAAATTGCAATAAAAAAATATCCCATTCGATGCACCATCTTATTTTACTAGAACTCAAAAATATCACCTTAATTCAATATGTTTACAGGTAATTTCGGTCAGATCTTTCTTTCCTTTTTGAAGGATAGCGTTTATTGCTATCTACTTGAAATAAGTTAACAAATTACTCTTTTGAGAAGCAATAACTAAAATTTATTTTCCGTTAAAACAATTATGCTTCCTCTTTTCACCTTTTTTATATTTTGTAGTTGTGGAGTATCTAGTTTTAATATCATAAAATGAAAGACAATATTCTATTTTAGGATCTCTATCTACTCTAGAAATGGAGATAAAACTGAGAGATTTATCAAAAATATGGTTGCAAATTTAATAGTTAGTCCAAACCTATTAATTCATTTTATAAATACTTATTCTAAAAGTAATTTTTGTCCGATAGAAATAGTATTGTCTTTTAAATTGTTGCGTTTTTTTAACAGGTCTATAGAAATTCCGAATTTTCTACTAATCGCATACAAAGTATCACCTTTTTGAACATTATAATAATTTATGTTCGAAGGCTCTGATATTACCTCTGTAAAACCTTTATTTTTTACTTTATCAAATTCATATAATTTATAATCATTAATAATTTTCAATAATTTTTCTGGATACTTTTTATCGGTTGCATAACCGGCTTTTCGCAGCCCATGAGCCCATTTTCGGTAATCTTTTATATTGTATTCAAATAAAAAAGTATAGCGTTTTCTTTGGGTTAAAAACAAGGAATGATCTTTGTAAGAAGTTTCTGGATATTGATATTTTCTAAAACACTCTCCTTTTTCATCGTCATCATGATATACTCTTTCACCCTTCCATTGTGTGTGACATTTTATACCAAAATGATTGTTAGATTTTAATGCTAATTCACCTCTTCCTGTGCCCGATTCTAAAATTCCTTGTGCCAAAGTAATACTTGCAGGAATCTTATATTCATGCATTTCTAGCACAGCTATTGGGGCATATTTTCTAATATAAGCAAGTGTATATTTGTTAAGTTTCGGGTTTTTTTTGGCTAATTCTTTTGTAAGTTCTTTTTGATTTACGGAAGGTAATTTTAAGGGCGCAGGCTCCGTAATTATAACTTCAGAGTTTTTCTTTTGAACTACTCTTTTTTTAGAACCACAACCCGTTAAAAAAAATATCGCCGTTAAAAAAAATAAAAACCTTAATTTCATAGTACATTAATTATTTGTTCTTCTTTACTTTTCAATTTATTATTAAAACCCTCTATTGCTTGAATTCCTCCTGTATGAATTGCCAAAATTTTGGTTCCTTCTGGAAATGTATCTTTTTTAATTAAATCAATTATTCCGAAAACCATTTTACCGGTATAAATAGGATCTAACAAAACGTTTGTTTCGGTTTTAAACTCATTGATAAAACGAATTAGTTCTTCATTATATTTTGCATAGCCTCCAAAATGATATGTTTTTTGTAATTTCCAATTTTTTCTATTTATGGTATATTTTTTAATTTCTTCGGATAAAAAATTTCCCTTCAAAGCAGGAAATCCGATAACTTTTTGTTTCTTTCCTATAGAATTTATCAAACCAGAAATCGTACCACCTGTTCCCAAAGCAGCACAAATATAATTGAACTGTTTGTCTTCGTCTGTTAATATTTCTTCACAGCCTTTGACTGCTAAAATATTTGTACCCCCTTCGGGAATTAAATAAAAATCGCCCCATTTATTTTTCAGCTTTTCTATAAAACCAAAAGAAGTTTTTTGTCTGTACTCTTCTCTAGAAACAAACTGTAACTTCATTCCGTTATTATGAGCTTCTCTTAAAGTTGAATTTTCTTCTAAGGTTTCTGTGAGGTTTTTACCTAATTCATCACCTCTAATGATTCCAAAAGTTTTTAATCCAGCTAATTTACCTGCTACGGCAGTTGCTACCACATGATTAGAATACGCACCACCAAAAGTAAGTATCGCTTTCTTTTTTAGCTTTTTAGCCTCTTCAAGATTGTATTTTAGTTTTCTAAATTTATTACCCGAAACAAAAGGGTGAATTAAATCTTCTCTTTTAATCGATAGTTTTACTTTTTTTTCTTCCAAAACTGGGAGAGATATTTCTTGATTTTGACTTGCTAAAATTTCATTAAAATTCATACTATATAGTAGATATTGGGGAGTTAAATGCTGCTTTAATTTCCGTAATATAAGCGAACAGCTCTTTTTTTTAAGAAAATTTAGAAATCTGCTCTTCAACTTTTTCCCAATCTTCCATAAAAGCATCTATTTTTGCTTTTTTAGCTTTGTATTTTTGAAAAAAATTAGGTCTCGCAGAAACCTCATCATAATTTTTTGCTAGTTCTAAATCTATTCTTTCAATTTCTTTTTCTAAGTCAGCAATATCAGTTTCTATACTAGATAATTTATTATTTAATTTCTTCAACTCTTTTTCTTGTTCTCTAGAGAGTTGGTGTGCTTCATTTTTAGAAGTATCTTTTTGCTCTTTTACGATGGTTCTTTTTTCAGCTTCACGTAAATTTTCCATTTTATGCTGATCCAAGAAATAATCGATATCTCCTAAATACTCTTTAATTTCTTTATCCTTAAATCCGTAAACAGAGGATGTTAATCCTTGTAAAAACTCTCTATCGTGAGAAACTACAATTAAAGTTCCTGTAAACTGATTTAAAGCTTCTTTTAAAACAGTTTTAGACGCAATATCTAAATGATTTGTTGGCTCATCCATAATTAAGACATTAAATGGCTGTAACAATAATTTACATAAAGCCAATCTATTTCTTTCTCCTCCAGAAAGTACTTTGGCTTTTTTGTCAACTGCATCCCCACCAAACAAGAAAGAACCCAACATATCTCTAACGCGCATTCTGTTAGAATCTGTTGCAGCATCTTCCATAATTTCTAAAACTGTTTTTTCTGGTGGTAAATATTCAGATTGATTTTGAGCAAAATATCCCACTTCTACATTATGACCTAGTTTTAAAAAGCCTTCAAACGGAATTTCACCAACCATCATTTTAGCTAAAGTTGATTTACCTTGACCGTTTTGACCTACGAAAGCAATTTTACTATTACGTTCAATTAATAAATCAACACCTTCTAAAACCTGTTTATCACCATACCTTTTGCCTAAATTTTCTGCTTCAACTATAATTTTACCAGGTTCTTTAGAAATTGCAAAACGCACATTCATCGATGCATTATCATCTTGATCTACCTCTATCAACTCAACTTTATCCAGCTGCTTCATTAGCGATTGCGCCATCGACGCCTTACTAGCCTTTGCCTTAAACTTGTTTATTAAATGCTGTTTTTGCTTAATTTCTTTCTCTTGATTTTTCTGAGCTTGTAATTGTTTTTCTTTAATTTCTCCTCTCAATAATAAAAATTGAGAATATGGTTTTTTGTAATCGTAAATTTGCCCTAAAGAAATTTCAATAGTTCGATTGGTTACGTTATCTAAAAACATTTTATCATGAGAAACCAACACAATAGCGCCAGAATATCCCTTTAAAAAGTTTTCTAACCATATAATCGATTCAATATCTAAGTGGTTGGTTGGCTCATCTAATAGTAAAATATCATTATTCTGCAATAATAATTTTGCCAATTCTATTCGCATTCTCCATCCTCCAGAAAAGGTATCTGTAAGTTTATTAAAATCTTCTCTTTGAAAACCTAAACCTTGTAATATTTTCTCGGTATCTCCTTGATAATTATAACCTCCTAACAGTTCATAACGCTCTGTTTTTTCTGTTAAGTCGATGATTAATTGACTATAAAAATCACTTTCATAATCTGTTCTTTCCGCAAGTTGCTCGTTAATTTCATCCAACTGCAGCTCTATTTCTTTAATCTCTTCAAAAGCTTGGTAAGCCTCTTCTAAAATAGTTCTACCGGCTACAAAGTCGATATCTTGTCTTAAAAAACCAATTTCTACATCTTTGTCAAATGCCATGGAACCAGCACTGCTCTCTATATCTTTTGATAAAACTTTTAAAAGCGTAGATTTTCCTGCTCCGTTTTTCCCGATTAAGCCTATTCTATCTCCTTTATTTAGTTTAAAAGTGATTCCTTGAAACAACTCCGTTCCCATAAAGGAAACCGTTAAGTTATGTACGTTTAACATAAATTTTTGCGTAAATTTGTAGGTGCAAAACTACTTAAAAAATACAGTTTATCATGTTTAAAAAGGGCACAAAATTATACAGTATTATAAATGGAAAATGTCCTAGATGTCATCAAGGCGATTTTTTCGCGAATACGTTTACTTTTAATCCTTCAAAAGTAACTAAAATACACAATAATTGCTCAAAATGCAATTTAAAATATATGCTAGAACCTTCCTTTTTTTATGGTGCCATGTATATAAATTACGGTATTACAGTAGCAATTTCTATTATAGTGTTTGTAATTACTAAATTAGGATTTGAATTAAATTTATTAGAATCTTTTTTAAGTGTGTTCGCCGCTCTTCTTGTTTTTGCGCCTATAAATTTAAGATTGGCAAGAATTATATGGATTAATATGTTTATTTCTTATGATGAAAAAGAATCGACTACGAAAAACGTTTAATATCTGTTTCTGGATCTAAATTTCCGTTATTTTCTATATGATTAAAAAGTTCTTTTGCCACCGTTGGTGCAATCATTACTCCACGGGTTCCTAAACCGTTTAAAATGGCGAAATTTTTATATGTTTTATGAATCCCCACTAAAGGTCTTCGGTCTTTAACAGCCGGTCTTATCCCTGCAGCTTGCGCTATAATTTTATAAGGAACATCAATCACCTTTTTTAACTTTTCTACTAATTCTTGTTTTCCCTCCTCAGACGGATTTGAAGTTTTGTCCTTGTGATTAAAAGTTGCGCCCACTTTATACATTTCACCTCCTAATGGCATAACAAATACAGTTGATTTTAAAAGAAAATCGATTTTCAATTTTGGAGCATGGATAACAATGGTTTCACCTTTCACCTCGTCTAATGGTAAATGTTTAAAATAAGGATTCTCTTTTACACCAAATCCTTCTGCAAATACAATTTTATTGGCTTCTAAATCTTGATATTGAATTAAATTATTTTCAAAGGTAATTTCTGAATGGTTAAATTTCTCAAACCGAATTGAATTAGTATCTTTTAAATAGGCTCTATACGTTTTTATTAGAAGCAGCGTATCTATTCTCCCCCCTTCTTTTACATTGCCATAGTGATACGCTTCTAAAATACCAGGATACTTCTGTTTATCTAAAGTAGCATCTAAAAATGGTGATACTTTTGGTTTATCGAAGGCAGAAAACCAATTATTTTGATCTTCTATTGATTTAAATACTTTTTTAATGACGAATTTTTCATCAAACTTTAATTTAAATTTATTTTCTAATTTTTCATAAAAAGGAAGTGCTATTGCCAACTGCTCTTTTGCATTCCATACAGGTGAAAATCGCTTTAATATAACAGGGTTGTATACACCTCCTGCCACCAAGGAAGAAGTTTGAGAGTTATTTTCAAAAACTACAAAAGTTTTGTTTGCTCCTAATAATTCTTCTGCAAATGCTAAACCTGCCAACCCTAAACCAACAATAATATAATCAACTTTCATGGTACAAAAATACTTAAGTTTTCATTAAAATTACCCATTTCATTGGAGTATCGGAGGAGCTTTATCCTTTAAGATTTTTTTTACTGTCTATGTAATAATTATCCCATTCTAATTTTAAACCAATAACTAGAACGGTTAAAAACAACAAATCCGTTCCATAAAAAAAACGCTTACTTTCGTAAACGTTTTCTTGATTCTCTTAACATTTAAATTTAGCTAAAAATTAAGACTAACTTTCCCGTTGATAGGAAAAATCTACTAATTAATAGTTCCACATATCAATTTCTCTATTTCTAATATCTTCTTTAATTTTATCAGCTTCTAAAAGCTGAAATAAGGAATTACCACGAACATAATCTTTTATGGCTCTATTATCATAGATATTTTCTTCTTTAACAATTACAGAACTAAATCTTCTTGCGTTTAATAAATGATCGTAAGAAATAAGGTTTGATGAGTTCATAGGATTAAATACTTTTGCATCATGCAGCACTTCTCTTGTAGAGGGATAAAAAACCCAAAATAACTCATACAATTTTTCGTCATCAATTTCTTGCACCCCTAAGGTTTGAACGTCCTTACCCATAGGAGCCAACGCCAACAATCTATATTTCATTTCACCTTGACGTTTGTCAAAATACCACATCCCTTTTAACATATATCCTTCAACATCTTCTGTTTGAATTCTAAACGTATCTTTGTACCCATTTTCTTCTCTAATATTTACCAAACGAGAATCTATCTCATCTTTCGTGATTTTTGAAGTAAAAAAAGAATCTGAGTAAGCCTCTTCTATTTTACCTTGCTTGATACCTTTAATTAAAGAATCAAATAAAGATCTTCTATCAGAAGAAATATTGGTCGTATCTGTTGGATAATAATAAGGCAAATTTATTTTTTGATTCAAATCCATAAATTCCCAAACTACTTTAGACCACATAACATCTCTGTCATCCACATATCCATAAGGAATAGGACCATCATTATCTGCGGCTAATTGCTGTTCATTCTTCTGGCCTATTTCATCTGCTGAATTTGCATTTAGTATATTGGTTTGTGCGTTTACTAAACCCCATGTGAAGCAAATAAATAGTAGTATTAAATAATTTCTAACCATAATTTATATTTCTAATTCGTTAACTCAATACTAACAGGCAATACTTTCTTTAATTTATAAGAAGAGTTACCAATAATTGATGCTTCTATATCAAAAATTGTAATGACATCACCTCTTCCGGCCTTTGAAAGGGCTTTATTAGCTTGTGCATTAAAAGTAGTACCATTTACCAAAACAGTAACTTGCCCTGGCACTTTTACTTTAAAGCTGTTTACTTTAAGTTGTAAGTCAAAAACAAAATCTGGTAAAGCAGCCCCAATAGGGGTTCTACTCAAACTTGTTTTTGGCATTGGCACAATACCAAATTGACCTCTTGCCGTACCCATTGCTGCTGGTATGTCCTTTACTCTAAATGTTTTCGGAGTGGTAATCGTTTTTCCACTGCTTAATTTACCTGTAACATTTATGGTAACTTCATTACCGCTTCCTGGTCTCATAACATATTTACCTGTTCCTATCTTTTGTAAACCAGGTGCACTTGCATTGACATCTTTATCTCCAACTCCTGGTAAAGAAATTGAAATAGGATTGTCCAATCCTCTATACACCACGTTCATTTTATCTGCGGATATTACCGCCTCTTCAGGCTGTGAAATCACAGAATATTTACTTTCAAATTTAACTGGAATCTCTATACCCTGTTCAGTAAAAAAGATAGTACCTTTAATATCTTTTTCACCAACACTACCAGCAGGCATGTCTATAATTACCTGACCAGCTTTTACAGTGTTCGTTACATCCCTTCCATTTAAAATAACCTTGTTAGGCACTAAAGTTTGATCATATCGCCCAAGAACCACCTGACCTGTGACTTTTTCACCAGCAAAATAAGCTGATTTATCTAAACGAACAATACCTTGATAATTACTTAAAGATAAAGACTCTTCTAATTTACCGCCTAATAAGTCTGTTACGATGTCTGCTTCTGTATTTTTAATATCAGCCTGCATTTGTGTTAAATTAGTTAGTGAAGCTATTAAAGGGAAACCCTCATACCTATATTTTAACCAAGCCACTGTTTGACCATCTTTATTTATTGCATCTTCGGTATTGAACCTATCATTTAAAACAGATTCAAACTTGTTGCCTGCGCCTAAAGAAGCAGATACATTTGTTCTGTAAGAATTAATTTTATCCAAAAACTCATCTCCTTCTGGGGTATATTTATCGCCCTTAAAGAAATACGTATCTAGGAAACCTGTTTTATCCATAGATTCATAATCAGTTTTATTTTCAATATCGCTAGTCATCTTTGACTTTAATTCACCTATATATGAGTAAAAATCAAATGAGTATTTCTTTACAACATTCGCTTTTTTGTTAAGTTCGCCAAACTTCGCTGCTTGTTCTTTTGCTTTGGTTGCTAAATTGCTATAAGCATTATTATTCTTTTCCGTAGTAGAAACATTATTAGTTTCTATTTTTTCGTTCATGAAGCCAAAAGCTGATAACACTTCTTTACTCATGTTCATTGCCAACATTGCAATAAAAACAAGGTACATTAAGTTGATCATCTTCTGTCTTGCAGACACTCTTCCTCCTGCCATATCTTAATTAGTTTTTTAAAGTTTATATTTTGTTTAACTAATTATTTGCTAGACATTGCAGACAGCATATTACCATATACTCCGTTTAAAGAAGATAGGTTTTTCGCTAATGATTCCATTTGTTCTTTAAGTATTTCCGTGTTTTCTGCAACAGAATTATTTAACTCAGTTTGTTTGCTAGTACTTTCTAATTGCACTTTATACAAACCGTTAAGGGATTCCATTTGAACCGCTGCCAATGAAACTTGCTCATTGTATTTATTTGTTGAAGAAATAGATTCTGATGCAGCGGATAAACCTTCTGCAGCTCCTTGAAAGTTTTTCATGCTAGACCCGAAGCCTTCCATTAAGGCTGAATCAATTTTGGCTTCTTGAAGTAAATTATCTAATTTCTGAGATAACATGCCTTCAGCACTCACCTTTTTTTCTTGCTCAAAATCACCGTTGTTTTCTAATTCTGGATATACTTTAGACCAGTCTAATTCTTCTTCTGGTGTATCAAAAGCTGAGAAAAAGAAAATAAGTGCTTCCGCAATTAATCCTACAGCTAAAACATTAGATCCATTAAACCAACCATAACTCATATGATTTAATTTAAAGAGCGCTCCTAATATTACAATTGAAGCTCCTACGTTATAAGCGATATTAAATAATTTCTTTTTAGTTCTCGACTGTGCCATATATTTTTTTGTTGTTTATTTTATTTTTTAATTGTTTGCTGTACCTATGTAATTCTGAACGGTTCTGAAACCGATATAACTTCTTGCTGTATCTGCATATTCAAAATCTCTAGAACCTACTTCTAAATAATACGCTACATCTTTCCAAGAACCTCCACGTATAATTTTTCTTTTATTTTTTCTATCTTCTACATTTGGGTTCATCGTTGAAGCCATGTAGTAAGAAGATAAATTGTATGCTGTGTTTGTCCATTCAGAAACGTTACCAGCCATATTGTACAGGCCGTAATCGTTTGCATTGTATGATTTTGCTTCCATTGTATATAAAGCGCCATCTACAGAATAATTTCCTCTTAATGGCTTAAAGTTTGCTAAAAAACATCCTCGATCACTAGTGGTACCTCCTGTTCCCCAAGGATAGGTTGCAAATTCCAAACCACCTCTTGCTGCATACTCCCATTCTGCTTCTGTTGGTAATCTAAAATCTGGAACTAAGGTTGAGTTCTTTTTAGTCTTCAAGTAATTATTCTTCTTTTTTGTTCTCCAGTTACAAAAAGCATTTGCTTGTTCCCAAGTAACACCAACAACAGGATAATCTCCATAAGATTGATGATAAAAATAATCTTGATGCATCGGATCGTTATAAGAATAATTGAAATCTTTTACCCAAACAGTAGTATCAGGATATACATTTAAAACCTCAGTTTGTACAAAATCTTTTCTATCACCTCCTTTTCTAGCGGCGTTATCTCTATCAAACCAAGAATATCTATAATTTAGAGTTTTTGTATTGAAAGTTCTTACACCATCAACAGCATCTTCTTTACTAATAAAAAGAGAATCCATAACTTCTACATAATCAAAATCAGGAAATTCATCCTTTTTCCAAATAATATCAGCATCCCAATTTAACGGTTGGATTGTATCAAAACTATAATAGTTTTCATACATGTATTTTTGATACACAGATAAATTTGTAGTATCTGCCGTTTTAAAGGCATATTCTTGAATACCGTTAGAGGGTGTGTTTCCATTTGCATCTGGCGTTGCACCAAATGAAGCAAATTCTGCTTGATATGCTAGTTTAGTTCTTACCACAGAATCTCTAACCCAAAATACAAATTCTTTGTATTCGTTGTTTGTAATTTCTGTTTCGTCCATAAAGTAAGGTCTAACAGTAACTGTTTTTGTTGGCGTATTTAACGTACCAATTATATCTTCATCTTGTTTACCCATTGTAAAAGATCCACCAGGAATTAAGACCATTCCGTAAGGTTTTTCTGAAAACCATTTTTTCTTAACCTTTACCCCAACTAATTCTCCTCTGTCATTAGAACCACAGCTGTAAAAAACGGTAATTAAAAGTGCAAATATTGCTGCTTTCTTCATATTTTATGTAAGTCTTTACTAAAAGTTCGTAAACCTATTATTTTTTTTGCGAAAATACAATCTTAAATTTGTTTTTAACCAAATAAGGAAAAAATTTTAAGCAATTACATCATTTTCTGCATCGCTTTAAACCACCTTTCTGGGATAATTTGTCTTGTTGCCTCCAAATAGTCTTTGTATGTACATGGTATTAACGCATGCCTTTTATATTTATTATCTGATAAAATATTTATCTCTATCCACCATCTTCCTGTTTTGTTGCTCTTATAGAAGATTAAAGGATCATCATGCTCTAATAGAACTGTAAATTTTTGATAATTCTCTTTCCCTGAAAACGGATAGTCTTTTACTCTAAAATTCACACCTTCAACAAAGTACCAAATCATCTGCGCTATTAGACTAGCTGTTTGATGGTTGTTATCGTACTTGGAATTGTACTCGTAAATTCCGAATGAAGAAACCTTATCGCTAATACCTGCGTATCTTGCAATAGCACAAATTTCTTCACCATAAAAACCATTTGGAGAGGCATTGTTGTTCGCTGGAGCCTCACTTTGCCTCACTGCACCGATATCTATAGAAACAAGGTCTGCATTTCTAAAAGCCGGTTCAATAATTTGTAAATCTTTTGCTTTCCCTAATCGGCAAGTGTCAAAAAAAAGCGAATCGAACAATTCTATTTCTTCTTGAGCGTTAAAATAAGTTTGATAACCAACATTGCTATAATTAAATAGATTATTTGGTTTTTGCATGATTATTTTACTCAAATAAGACTGTGAAGTTAGTTCATCTTCTAAACCACCCAAATCAAAGCGACTATCTACGGCGGTAATATTTATAGTCTGCTCTAATGAATCGTATGCTCTATAATTTACATAGGTAATGTCTTGACCACCCCCAATAATAATAGGTATAATATTTTGTTTCAATAAATCTGTAATAATTTCAGAAACAGCAAAATACGTATCTGCAACAGTAGCTCCTTTTAGAACGTTTCCTAAATCGGCAATTTCTGCTTGCCATTTTCCAGGAAAAAGTTCATATAATTTTCTTCGGATCAAATGTAAATTATCTCCACAACCAGCATTATTTTCGGAATTACGATCTTCTTCTACTCCGAAAATTGCTAATTTAACATCCGTTAACTCAGGAAATCCCTCCTCTAGAGAATGAATTCTTATTGTATTCCCTATACAATGCAAAGAATGGAACAATAAATCTGCTAACGCAGCTTCTTTTACAGGAGATAAAAAATCTTGATTCATCAATTTCAATTGGTTTCTTTACTAAACAAAACTTTATTTATTTTTTACAGCTTTAATCGCTGTAGTTTTCTTTTTTGTTGCAGTCTTCTTTTTAGCCGCTTTTTTCTTAGGAGTTTTGGCTTCAATCATCTTAACAGCTTCCTCCTTTGAAAGTTTTTCAATTTCTGTAGTTTTGGGTAATTCAATTTTAATTTTACCCTTAATTACATTAAACCTTCCCCATCTTGCTTTTTCTACACGAATACCTTCATCCTGCCAATTATGAATAACCTTGTCTATTTCTTTTTGTTTCTTAACCTCAATTAACTCAATGATATCTTCATCAGAAAGGTTATCAAAATCATATTTTTTATTTACGTTGATAAATATAGAGTTCCATTTAATAAAAGGACCAAAACGACCAACTCCTTTTTGCACAGGCAAATCTTCATAATGATAAATTGGTGCATCTGCTTTTTGTTTTGCAACAATTAATTCTTTTGCTCTAGGCAAATCAACCTCCATTGGGTTCTCTCCTTTATCCAAAGAAACGAACATCGTTCCAAATCGAATGTAAGGACCAAAACGACCGTTGGAAACAATCACTTCTTCTCCTTCATAAGATCCTAAAGTTTTTGGAAGTAAAAACAACTCTAAAGCCTCCTCTAGCGCAATAGTACCTAAACTCTGATCCTTGTTTAGACTTGCAAATATCTTTTCTTCATCTTCTGGAGCCCCTATTTGCGCAATAGGTCCAAACTTCCCTAAACGAACTAAAACTGTTTTTCCTGAATCTGGATGTTTCCCTAAAATTCTTTCTCCCGATTCTCTTTCTGCATTTTCTTTAACATCTTCTACGTTATTATGAAAATTAGTATAGAAAGATCTGATCATTTCTATCCAATTTTCATCACCTTCAGAAATATCATCAAAAGAAGATTCTACTTTTGCTGTAAAATTAAAATCTAAAATATTAGAAAAATTAGCCACTAAAAAGTCATTCACAATATTCCCGATATCTGTAGGGATTAATTTATTTTTATCGGAACCCGTTTTCTCTGACAAAGTCTGATTTTTAACCATTCCGTTAGACAAAATCATTTGTTCATAAGCTCTTTCAATACCTTCGTTTTGGCCTTTTTCTACATACCCCCTTCTTTGCACTGTAGAAATTGTTGGTGCGTAGGTAGATGGGCGTCCAATTCCTAATTCTTCTAATTGCTTTACCAGAGATGCTTCTGTAAATCTGTATGGCGGACTTGTAAAACGTTGTGTTGCGTTGATAAAAGTATAGTCTAAATTTTCATTTACCTTTAAACTTGGCAACATGCCTGCTTGCTCTTCATCCTCATTATCATTCCCTTCTAAATAGACTTTTAAGAAACCTTCAAACTTAATCATTTCACCGTTGGCAGTAAAAATTTTAGAATTTTCTGAATTCTCAATTTTAATATTGGTTCTTTCTAATTGGGCATCACTCATTTGAGAGGCCAAGGTTCTTTTCCAAATTAAATCATACAATCTATTTTGATCGTATTCAGTATTTATGGAGTGCATTTTCATATTGGTTGGTCTGATCGCTTCGTGAGCTTCTTGCGCTCCTTTTACTTTCGACTTAAAAATACGTTGTTTGCTATATTCTTTGCCGTAATAATTACTTATTTCCTCTTCTGCAGCATCTCTTGCATCTACCGATAAATTTACACTATCAGTTCTCATATAAGTAATTAAACCGGCCTCATACAAACGTTGGGCAACTTGCATGGTTTTTCCTACTGGAAAACCTAATTTTCTTGAAGCCTCTTGTTGTAATGTTGATGTTGTAAAAGGCGCAGCTGGTGATTTTTTTGCTGGCTTCTTTGTTAAATCAGCAATCGAAAAATTAGCTTTTGCACATGATTTTAAGAAATTTTCTGCCGATTTTTTAGATTCAAAATTCTTTGGAATCGTCGCTTTAAAAGTTTTTCCTTCATTATTAGAGAATTCAGCAACTACCTTATAATGTGTCTCTGCCTTAAATTCTTGAATACTTCTTTCTTTTTCTACAATTAAACGCACAGCAACAGATTGCACTCTACCTGCAGACAAGCCTCCTTTTACTTTTCGCCATAAAACAGGCGACAATTCATACCCAACAAGTCTGTCTAAAACCCTACGTGCTTGTTGTGCATTTACCATATTATAATCGATATCTCTAGGATTTTCGACTGCCTTTAAAATGGCTTTCTTTGTAATTTCATGAAAAACAATACGTTTTGTATTTTCTTCTTTTAACGCTAACTGCTCCTTTAAATGCCATGCAATAGCTTCTCCTTCTCGATCCTCATCACTCGCTAACCAAACCGTTTTCGCTTTACTTGCTAATGCTTTTAATTTTTTTACGATCGCTTTTTTATCGTCAGAAACTATATATTTAGGACTAAAATCTCCCTCTACATCAATACCCAATTCCTTAGAGGGTAAATCTGCAATATGACCATAACTAGATTCTACTTGAAAATCTTTTCCAAGAAACTTCTCAATGGTTTTTGCTTTTGCTGGTGACTCTACAATTACTAAATTCTTTGCCATATTTCTCTTTTTATTACCTAAAACACAACAATAACTGCCTGTGTAAAGACTGCAAAAGTATGTAGTTTTTTTAAATAAAAAATTTTTTGTTTCATTCTCCCCTCATATTTAACAGAAATACAATCGATTTTTTTCTGCCAATTTGTCACAAAAATTCAAATTTGGTTGTACATTTGCACTTCTTGAAATGATAAAATAATTGATGGAACACATAGAAAAAATTATAGACGAAAAAATACAAGGAAAAGCACTTGTAACCGAAAATAAAAAAGAAAACACTAAAAAATTATTCATAGAAAGCTATGGCTGTCAAATGAATATGAATGATAGTGAAATTGTTGCTGCTATTTTAGATAAAGAAGGTTATAACACTACACAGATACTTGAAGAAGCAGATTTAGTTTTGGTAAACACCTGCTCTATTCGTGAAAAAGCAGAAACTTCTGTTCGTAAAAGATTGCAAAAATACAATGCGGTAAAACAAATAAATAAAAAAATGAAAGTAGGCGTTTTAGGCTGCATGGCAGAACGTTTAAAAGAAAAATTTTTAGAAGAAGAAAAAATTGTTGATTTAGTTGTAGGACCTGATGCCTATAAAGATTTACCGAACTTATTAGAGGAGGTTTATGAAGGCAGAGATGCCGTTAACGTTATTTTATCTAAAGATGAAACCTATGGAGATATTTCTCCGGTTCGATTAAATTCTAATGGCGTTACTGCATTTGTTTCTATTACACGTGGCTGTGATAATATGTGTACGTTTTGTGTTGTTCCTTTTACACGTGGACGAGAAAGAAGTAGAGATCCGAAAAGTATTTTAGAAGAAATTAAATCGATGGTGGATAAAGACTTCAAAGAAATTACATTGTTAGGTCAGAATGTAGATAGCTTTTTATGGTATGGTGGTGGTCTAAAAAAAGATTTTAAGAAGGCTTCCGAAATGGCACAAGCCACCGCTGTTGGTTTTGCAGAATTGTTAGATATGTGTGCTACAAAGTTCCCGAAAACACGTTTTCGCTTTTCAACGTCTAATCCACAGGATATGAGTTTAGAGGTGATTCACGTAATGGCAAAACATAAAAATATTTGTAAATATTTGCATCTACCAGTTCAGAGCGGCAGCAATGCAATGCTAAAAGCAATGAACAGACAACATACCCGTGATGAATACAAAACATTAGTTGATAATATTTTTAAAATTGTTCCAGAAATGTCTTTATCGCAAGATATGATTGTTGGTTTTTGCGGAGAAACAGAAGAAGATCATCAAGATACTTTAGAGTTGATGAAGTATGTAAAATATGATTTCGGTTTTATGTTTGCCTATTCTGAAAGACCCGGAACTTTAGCCGGAAAAAAGATGGAAGATGATGTTCCTTTTGC
>JBNMNV010000011.1:0-27235 GCA_051278125.1 Polaribacter sp.
AGAATTAAATAAATTAACTAAAACATCTAAAAACAATGAACTATTTGAAACAATATCAGAAGAATTAAATCTCATTTGTGAAAATTGTAATTCTGAAAGTAAACCTAAAAGAACTGCCTTTGAGTATTTCTTTTATTCAAACTTAATTCCTTGTGAAAATTGTTCAACTGATATACTCAAATTCGAAAGAAACATAAATGAAATTGGAAAAATATCGAAATAAAACTGCACACAATAACTAAGCATATGGCGTGCCGATAGGCCAACGCTATATGCCTTGTTGACTGATCCATTGCTAAGGATAAGGGGTAAAACGACGTATGGGGTTTGGGTTTTAAAAGGAGTGTGAATGTGGCAAGGAGGGAGTTTTCAATGTTTTTTACCGACAAATACACCAATTTTAACAATGCCATATCGCTGGTAAAAGCACCTTTTGTTTTGGTTACTTTGCGTACCTGTCTATGAAAACCCTCTACTGCTTTGGTGGTATAGATAATTTTACGAATAGGTTCTCTGTATTCAAAATAGGTAGAGAGCTCTTCCCAATTACGCTCCCAACTTTCTATGACTACTGGATATTTTGAACCCCATTTTTCTGAAAAATTAAGCAATTCATCTTCGGAAAGCTCTTTATTTATTGCTTTATAAACCAGTTTTAAATCTTTTATAAATTCTTTTTGATCTTTGGATGCCACATATTTTAGTGAGTTTCGGATTCGATGTACAATACATTTTTGAATTTGTGTTTTTGGAAAAACACTTAAAATGGCTTCACTAATGCCTTTTAAGTTATCGGTACCAGGTATTAAAATGTCTTCTAACCCTCTGTGATGTAAATCAGTAAGGACTTGCAGCCAGAAATTAGCACCCTCACTTTCAGAAACATACATGCCTAAAAATTTATTTTCTACCCTCCTTATTAACCCCTGAAATATTGTAAAGTGCTCGATGTACTATTTTACCATCGAACTTTACTTTGTAGTGCATCGCATCCATCCAAACTATACAATAAACAGTTTCTAAAGGGCGTTTTGCCAGGTTTTTATATTGGGGATAACTTTGTCAGTGATCTCGCTCAAAACAGCATGAGATATTTGCATTTCGTACATTTCTTCGATATGATTATAGATATCTCGTAAACTCGTCCCTAATGCATATAAACCAATGATTTATTCGGATAGATTGTCTACTAAAATCGTTTGACGTTTTGTTAACTATACTCGGCTCAAAGCTACTGTTTCTGTCCGCAGGTGTGCTTATTTCGATACTGCCAATATTCGTTTTTAAGGTTTTCTTACCTTTGCCATTTCGCTTGTTCTTTTCTGGATTTTCAGATAAATGGATAGCCATTTCTGCTTCCAAGGCTTTTTCTATAAAAGCCTTTAGCATGGGTGCAAAAGCACCATCTTTTCCAAATAAACTCTTCCCAGATAACAACTGATCTAAAGCCTTTTTTTCTAACTCTTGTTGTTCTTGTGTGTTCATCTTTTTTGTTTGAATAAAATTAATATTTTTTTTCTATTCAGACAGAGTTGAGCTTACAGTCTCTCGAGGAATTATTTTGATTAAAAAGCTGTTTTTAAGATTAATTTACGGATTACATTTCAGTTAATTCTTCTTTCAATAATTTTTGATTAATGAGCATTTCCTTTTCTAAAACAAGTAAAACAAGGTTTACATAATCATTTACGGTTTCTTCTATTGATTGAGGATCGATAATATCTATATACCCTTTCCAGATTAAAGCTCTATCTTTTGTTGGACAAATACAGTATAATGATGTTTCTGCATGATAAACCGTATATTCATCATAATATTCTGGATTGTAGTAAATATCTTGATACATTAAATAATCGTCCTTAAACCTTCTATATGTTTCGTCATAATTATAATAAGATTTTTTGTAGGCAACTTTATCTTCAACACCAATAGTCTTTGTAAATAAAACAGTATCAAAACCATCATTTGCAAGTTTATTTTCGAATTCTTTTAATTCTTCTTGAGTCATTTTCTCTGTTCTCAAAGAAGGATCAAAAAGTTCTAAACTCATCATAGCATTTATTCCCCGAAATTCAAACTCGTTTTTTAATTGTTGTTCAAATTTTAACCTAGCTTCTGTGTTTGGGGTCATTCCTACAACTAAAACTTTGTATGGAGCATAAGATTCTATGGCTGGATTTTTCCAACTATCTACCAATTCTGCAGTTGTACAGTTTAAAAGAAGTAACATCAAAATTAAAAAAAAGGAGTGTCTCATATCTTTGAGTTTTAAGTAATTCTTTAAGTAAGTAAGTGCTTTTGTTTTTCCTTTTTTCTAATATTTTTTATAATATTAAAGAGTTTTAGTTTAAGCAGTTTGAAGTCTTTTAAAAATTTGTGAATTATTACCGTTAGGTTTCTATGTTCATTTCTATAGGTCTGTTCTTCTTTTGGTTGATCGATTCCGTCAACTAAAATTGTAAGGTTATTTTCGTGTTTACTTACAAATTTAATAAGTATTTCATTTTCTTTACTAGAACTATTTATTGCTTTAATGACTTTTCTATTATCAGAAAAATGTTTTTCATCAATTAATTGTAGCGTAAATGATTTTATTAAATCTTCAAAAAAGAGATGTTCATCTTTTATAAATTCTAATTCGGAAAGCCATTCTTTAGAATTACTATGCATATCTTCTGCACTTAACCATTCTATTAATTTAATACTTGTTTCTGTATGTGTTGTTTTCATAATATTTTTTTTTAAAACTTAAGCAGAAATTAATCTTAAAGATTACTTTCTGCTTAAGTTTTAAAAAAGAGTTATAGCACCTTAATTACTTTTTTAGCAACTTCTTTTGCTTCCTCTTTTTTTAGAAGATTTAATTTTAAAATTCCGTTTTTATAGGTTGCTTTTACATTTTGATCTGTATTAACAGTTTTTGGTAATTTTAGAGATCTCTTAAAGGAATTGTAACTAAACTCTTTACGGGTATAATTATCTTCTGACTCTTCTGATTCTTCTTCTTTTTCTCCACAAACATTTAAGATATCATCATCGATGGTAACTTCAAAGTCTTCTTTTGAAAAACCAGGTGCAGCAAATTCAATGTCAAAACCATCATCGTGTTCTTTTACATTCATTGCTGGTAGGATGGTATCTTCTTCAAAAAAATTAGTGTTAAAAAAATCATCTGTGTTAAAAAAGGTTTTAAAACCGTTATTCGTTGAAGGAAACAATCTGTTTTGATTTTGTTTAATGAGTGCCATAATACATAAATTTTAAGGTTAAACTATATTTTTAATTTCTGTACTAATTTAGATGTTAAAGATGCTTTTTAAAATGATATATATCAGTTTGTTGTTAAAAATAACACAATTAATTATCAATAATTACATGTTGTAAATATTTAAATATTTTTAATTTTAAAGCAGTAAAATCTACTAGGAAATTAAAAATTTCATATTTTAAATCATCAATTTCTTTGATAAAGAAATTATCGCATAACAAGTCTTCACATTCAATTTTTTTATCAATTTGAAATAATTGCATGCCTATCTCATTTAATAACATTATAGTTCTCTGTGCTGTTTATTCCATCTCGCTTTTAAAACCCTCTAATGTTTCAAATAAATTTAGTTTTTGAGACTTATAAATTCGCGCATTTAAGAGCGCTGTATAAATTCTTGCTCGATAATTAAATTTGAAATGTTTCTCTTTTCTGAAGGAGATTATATTGTAACTCTTCAGTAGTTTTGTCTGTATTAAAACTTTTATATTTTATTTTAGTTTTCATAAAAATTATTTTTTAAATCATAATTTCATCTATATCATTGAGTTTTGGAATGGTTACATTCCAATGATAGGTATTTTTTATTTTTACACGAAAAGCATCTAATGCTGTTGGTTCTCCGTGAATTAGATACACCTTTTCTGGAATATTTTTAATTGAACTCATCCAATCTAATAGCTCATTCTGAGCTGCGTGTGCAGACAAACTTTCAATAGTTTTTATGGTTGCTTTTACAGGATAATATTTTCCGTAAAAACGAATTTCATGCGCACCATCTTGTAATTGTCTACCTCTTGTACCTTCTGCCTGATGGCCTACTAATAATACCGTTGTAGCGGGTTCATCTATCAATTGCTGCAAATAAGTAAGAACTCTTCCGCCAGTAACCATACCGCTACCTGCTATAATAATTTTAGACCTTTTGTTATCAATGGTTTCCCAAGTTTCTCTATAAGATTGTATTATATTTATATGATTACACATGGCATTGTATTCGGAATCTGGAAGTTTATGCCATTTTGAAAAGCGTTTAAAAACTTCTAAGACGTTATTTCCCATTGGACTATCGACAAAAATTGGAATATTAGGTATTTTATTTTTTTTATACAGTTTCCAAAGAATATACATTACCGTTTGTAAGCGTTCTACAGCAAAACTTGGAATAATTAGATTTCCTTTTTTATGAATTATGTCTTTTATTAGTTTACTTAAAATTTCTTCTACATCTTCTTCTTTATGTAATTTATTACCATATGTACTTTCTATAAATAAAAAATCTGCCCATTCAGGTTTTTTAGGATTGTCTAAAAGGTAATCATTCGTTCTTCCAATATCTCCGGAAAATACAAATCGTTTCTTATAAATATCTAATTCTATAAAAGTCGCCCCAATAATATGACCGTTATATCTAAACCGATACGATATGTTTTTGGATAAACTAATCCATTTCTCTTCGATTTCTGCCTTAAAAAAACTGATTGTTTTTTCAGCTTCTTTTTTGGTAAAAAAAGGTAATGCAGGATTGTGTTTTGTGTATTT
This sequence comes from Polaribacter sp., assembly GCA_051278125.1. Taxonomy (GTDB): domain Bacteria; phylum Bacteroidota; class Bacteroidia; order Flavobacteriales; family Flavobacteriaceae; genus Polaribacter. The sequence continues at coordinate 4,811 of JBNMNV010000011.1, forward strand.
TTCTTTGTTTGCTTTTTCTGCCTCTTCTTCATTAATTTTAGCACTGTCATTCAATATAATTTCGGCAATTGCCAATGTTGGTGCAGTTCCAATAATTTTTCCAGTAAACCCTTGTTTTACCAATCTGGGTAAATAACCTACATGATCTAAATGGCCGTGAGTTAGTAAAATAATGTCAATAGAAGAAGCATCAATAGGCAAATCTTTCCAATTAATTTCTCTTAATTCTTTAAGTCCTTGAAAAACGCCACAGTCAATTAAAATTTTTTTCTCTGGCAAATCTATCAGAAATTTTGATCCTGTAACAGTGCCAGCTGCACCTAAAAAATGAATTTTAGCAAGTTGTATCATTTTAATGATTTTTGGAATTACATAATTGTTTTATTTCTTCTAAAATTCTTTTCTTTCTAATATCAGAAACCCCTAAATGGTCTAAATAAAATGAGTCACCAATAAGCTCTCTGCATAAAACAATTTCTCTACTTAACAAAAATTGCTTTTCTCTATTTGTAAGCAATGTAGAAACAGTTACAGGATATAACCCAAGTCTATCTATTCTATCTTTTAGTCCGTCATTTTCGGGATAATCCCAACTTAATAAATACAATCCTACACAGTTCCCAAATTGTTTGGCATCTTTTGTAAACCGTGTATTTGTAACAACCCACCCTTGGTTAAGAGGCCTATTATTTTTAGTACTTTTATTCCAATGATTTTTTACATCTTGGTAGCGTGAGTTTATGTAAAGAGGAACTTTTACATTACAATTAATACCTTGTTCACCATGAAATTTACATTCTATAATAGCAGTTTCATTATTCTTAATAGCTATAATATCTATCTCATGCGATACGCAACTTCCTTGTACTATTTTACCAACTTTAGTTGTGTATCCAGAATGCTTTAAAACAGCACTAATAAAATGCTCAAATGGGAAACCAGTTGGGCCTAACTCATAAATTGCTTTTTTTAGTTTGTATTTAGAAGCTAAGTAGCTTTTCTTTTTTTTTAGTAATGCAAAAGCTCTGTTATAGATTTCTTTTGTAGAAATTCCTTGATAGAGCTCATCTCTAACATTATCTATAACTTGATTAATTATTTGCTCTTCTGCACCTGATCTTTTTAAAGAATTTCTTAATTTATTTGCTGAAAATTTTACTTTTTGACCAGAGTATTTTATAATTTCTATATCTTGATTTTCCATTTTATTTCAATAAAAAAAGAATTATAAAGTGATTTATTTGAAGAGAATTCATCGAGGCTCTTACTCGAGGTTTCCTTTAAAACTGTTATTCCTTTGAACCTGCCTACTAGAAATTAGGAATGGAAGTCTATTTAAAAAAATCTCTCACCAAAGCAATTGTTTGATTTTCTGTCATACTATCTGCTGTTCTTGCATCCTTAACTTTTACACTAAGAGGATGGTAATTTTCTTTCAACTCTTTATAAAATTTTTCATAAGCTTCTGCAGGCCCAAAAATTACTATGGCATCTGCATCCTTAATTTCTGTAGCAATATTCTTAAAATAGCTTTTAAGTTGATGCTTTTCCCGTTCTAAATATTTACTATCCTGAACAACATCTTGTGGGCCTCCTTTTAATCGAGTTCCAGAACCACCATGAATTCTAAAATTCTCGACGTCAGAAATAATAGTTTCTATTGTTTCTTTCCCATTTTCTAGGCTAACAATGTTTGCTTTTTCTTTATCTAACCAGATTCCAATATTTTTCATATTATTTTATTTTTAGTTTCTTAAATCATGCATTACTAGTATAGGTACTCTTGAGTTAAAACCTACTTCTTTTACCAAAGGTTGGTTTAAAACGCTTCCAAAAAACCAATGTTTTTTATTAATGAAAGCTATCATATCACTATCTCTGCTCTCTACAAAAATATTTAATGCAACTTCTATTGAATGATTTGTTAATTCGTGAAATGAATAAGAGACCTCTGCAAAAATTTCTTCAAGCATTTGTTTATGCTCAACTTGTGAATCGTCTAATTCAGGTTCTTTAGAAATGTGAAGTATCGCAATTTGTGCATCAGATTTTTTAGCGATGTCTACTAAATTATTTAGCTCTCGTCTTTTAAAGTGCGTTTTGTAACTGGTAGCAAATACAATTTCTTTAGGCAAAATATGTTTTGCCGTTTCTGGAACAACAATTACAGGGCAATTTCTAACTTTTTCCATCACATAAATTGCAGTACTACCATAAGCTATTTTTTTTGAGTCTGTTGTGCCTTTTGTTCCCATTACAATCATTTCTATATCTTTTTTTTCAACCATATTTTTAATTGCTTCTAATGGAGTATTAAAAATTGAAATTGCTTCAAAATAATGTTTAGGATTATTATACTCCAGAGTCTTTAACATATCTATAATTTTTTTTAAGCCATTTGTAGATTTCGCTTTCGCTATTTCAAATAGTTCACTACCAGGCTCTAAATTTGTTAAGATCTCCATAAAATTTCCTGTACCCGAAAAAACATTTAAAATATAAAAATCACAAGAATCTTTTTTATAGAGCTCTAACGCATATTTTATAGCATACCATGCATTTTTTGAAAAATCTGTAGGTAATAATATTTTACGCCTCATTGTTTTGTTTTATTATTTTAACTATTTTATATAAAATTACGTGAGTTCTGTTAAAATTACTATGATATATATCAGCTACTCTGGAATAACTAAAAAAGGAACTACTGGATGAAATCCAATGGTTTTTATAACAGGTTCTTTTGTTATTTTTTCAATAAAGCTATGTTTATAGTTTACCATTACAAGCATATTTATTTTTTGCTCTTTGATAAAATCATTAATATCTTCAGCTTTTTTAGCATAATTAGGAATCCAATAAAAATGATACTTATACTCTTTTATATAGTTTTCAAGTATTTTAGAATTATACTCTTGAAACTCGTCTAGATGTACTTCGTTATTAAGATGAACAATATTTATATCGGAATTATACAAGTCTGCTAACTCTTTTAATGGAACTAATTCTTTTTCTTTATAAATACGGTTAAAATCGGTTGAGAAAGCAATCTTTTTTGGTTCGGTAAAATCGAATATGTTTGGAATCGTTAAAATTGGGCAAAGCCTAACTTTATTAATAACATTAACAGTATTGCTTCCAAAAAAATACTCTGTAGCTCTACCTGCACCTTTAGTTCCCATAATTATCATTTGTATCTGATGCATTTTAATGGCAGATTCTAATGCTTCTTTTAAATTCTTATCACTTATAATAATTTCAAAACTATGATTCGCATTTGCATTTACTCTTTCTATCATTTGTTTTAACTCTAACATATCTTTTATTGCAGTATTTCTTATGGTACTTAAAAGCCTGTTAGACAAATTAGACATTGTAGATGCCTTCATCTTCATTGAATGAAGTAAATAAAATTTACAAGATTCATTGGCATAGAGTTGTATTGCATAAATAATAGCATTCCATGCATTGTCAGAAAAATCTGTAGGTAATACTATTTTCTTTTGCATGTTGTTTGTCTTAAAATTGATATTTTAAAATTAAGGCAACCAAATTTTTCCAACAATGATATTGGTCAGTTAAAAAAAACAAAACTATTAGATTTTGGAAGAAATTACCAGAAAAGGCACATTCAAATGAAAACCAATTTGGTTAATAGTCGACTTAAAAAATATATTTTCAAAGAACGAATGTTTATTGTTCATCATTACCAATAAATTAATACGAACTTTTAATTGAAAATTGGTAATAGCTTCTGGTATGTTTTGATTACTTACACTATGAAATAAATGTGCAATATGTTTAAAAAACATTGCTATTTTTTGCCTGTTTTGCTCTTGTTTTTCTGATAAATCAGATCCATAAGAAACATTTAAAATGTTTATTCTTGCAGTAAATAAAGATGCAATATCTATAATTGGTTGAAGGTGCTTGTCTTGAAAATCAATACCATAATCTGATGGAAATAAGATTTCATGCGGAGCTTCAAAAGAAAAATTATTTGGAATTGCTAGTACTGGGCACTTTGCATTTTTGAGCACATGTACTGTGTTAGAGCCAAATAAAACTTCATTTAAACCACTAGCACCTTGCGTACCCATAATTATAAAATCGATCGCATTTCTTTGGTAAAGCTCTTCCACTTCTCTTACTAAAGTATTAAATGAAGAAATGGTGCTAAAGGTGTGATTTTCATTTTTGAATTCGGTATTAATTTTGATAAGTAGCTGGTCTAACCCTTTTTTTGATGTTTCTTTCATTGCATCAATTAAACCGGCTTGTGCAGCTGCTACCTCAAAATATTGAACATCATATATAATTGGTGTATATGTATTTAATAAATGAAAAGTACATTTATGATCTTTAAACAATTGAAGTCCATATTGAATAGCGTTCCAAGAATTATCAGAGAAATCTGTTGGTAAAAGTATATTTTTCATCGTATTTAATTTTAGATTTTAGTCTTTCCGTCTTATATTTTGTAATACAAAAAAAGGAATTTCTATGGTTAAGCCAATTTTGTTTATGGTATCTTGAAATAAAATATTTTCTAAAAAAGAATGTCTCCTGTTAATCATTACCAAGATATCTGTATTGTGGTTTTTTATATAAGAGCTAACCGTTTCTAAAATGTTTTTACCAATTATTGTAGTAAAAGATATTTTATTATTTTTAAGACTTTCTTCTATAAAATGTTTATTTTTTTGTTCTCTTAATGATAGCGTTTTCATTTCAGAAACATACAAAATGTCAATTTGAGTTTGATAATCTGAAGCGAGTTCGCTTAAAAAAGTTAACTCTCTTTTTTGATAAGGCATCAAAAAATCGGTAGAAAAAACGACCTCTTTAGGTGTTGTGTATTGATAGTTTTTGGGAATTACCAATACAGGGCATTTTACATATTTTAAAACTTGTAATGTGTGGCTACCAAAAGTTAACTTACTATTGTCTGTTTTTCCGTGAGTACCCATAATAACAATATCAATATCTCTTTCTTCTACAATTTCATCTACTTCATCCACTAAGAAATTATTAGCAGACATAATTTTATAACTGTGCTTTGGATTTGGCGAAAGCTTTTTAATTTGCTTTAAGGCTTTTTTTAAGTTTATTTGAGAGTTATTGTTGGCAGTTTTTATAAATTCATTCAAATTTTCTTTGGTAATTAGAACATCACTTTGATACACATCTTGTTGATATGCGTGCAAAATATAAAACCTACATAAATCATTTTCGAATAGCTTTACAGCATATTTTATTGCATTTGTTGCAGTCTCGGAAAAATCTGTAGGAAGCAATATTTTTTTCATAATGAAATTGGTTTTGAATGATACTTTAATCTACTAACAAAAATGGGTTATGTTATTTTAAAAGCCTTTTTATAAATATGGTTTTACAATTCCTTTTCTCTTTTTTAACTGCTTTTCGAGATTATTTACGGTGTTTTTCACTGCAAGTTCATAATTTTTTTCATTAGAAGACGCAAATAATCTTGGTCCAGAAAGACTGACTTCAATTTCACAAATTTTACCATTTCCTTTAGGATCATTTTATTTTTTGATAAAAACGTTTACTCCTATTATAGCCTCATAAACTTTAAACAATCTTTGTGATTTTTCAAGAATATACGCTTCCATAGTCTCACTTGTTGGGATATTAACAAATTGAATATCAATTTTCATTTTTTAAGTTTTTTGAATTTTTTTATTCAAAGTTATGTATTCAAAAGACTTTGTAAAATGATATTTATCAGTTTTTGAAAATCAAAATAAAGAAAGAAAAAAAATGATTAAGTTTAATCAGAAAATAAATATTATAAACTATAGCTCACTCTAATAATTGGCTATAGAAAGTGTTTATCAAAAGTTGGTAAATTGGTAAAACAAATCAAAACAACAAAAGGAAATAGTCTTTTAGAGTGATAAAAATCATATTTACATACAATTCACAATCCTATATTTGAAATAGAAAGAAAGTATGACTAAAATATTAGGAATTGGTTGTTCAAAGTGTAAAACGATGACCGCTATTGTTAACGTTGTTATTTTAGAAAATAATATTGATGCTACCATAGAAAAAGTTCAAGATATAATGGAAATTATGAAGTTCAATGTGATGATAACAACCGCTTTAGTTGTAGATGACATTATTACAATAAAAGGCAGAATACAATCAAAAGAGGAAGTATTGGCACTTTTAAACTAACGACAATCTTTGTTATGAAATATCATATTATTGCAACCTCTTTTTCAAATCAAAAAGCATTACTTCAAAGAAAACGCAAATATTAAATAACAATGTTTGACTGGGTACAAAATAGTGCAGACAGAGTATAATTTACACTCACGTTTTAACTTCCAAAAGTTCACGACGGGGGCGTGCACTTTAAACTCCCAAACAAACTGTACTTACCGTTTCTCTTTTCCCATTTTTATATCGTAATGGTCTATAGTGCCTTTTATATTGAGGTTTATATATCGGGTTTTCTTATTCGTATTCAATTTAATAATCTCATCTTCGGTTTTGCCATCATTTTCTTTTGTGCCAAATATTTTATTCCGAGTTGCCTTCATCAATACACTCAACGGGATGCGCACATAATAGTCAATTTCATTATTCATATTTTGTGTTCCAGAAATATCCATATGGCCTAAAGTCGATTCGATGGTCATATTAGGAATCGTAATTTTTCCTTTAACAATATCCATATGATTTTGTAGTGTATCAAATTTAATTTTAGTTAAGTTTTTATCTCCAAAATAGTCAGAGAGCATCATGACAGGGTCGTAGTTTTCTAATCTACCTTTTAAAATTTGTGCATCTATATGTACTTCAGACTGATCGAGATCTACTGCAAGATCAGGATATACGCGTATTTTTCCTGTAATATTTGTATTTAGCTTTCCGTGAAGGTTTTCTGATAGCATAACATCTTGTCCGAAATTTTCAAATTTGAACAACAACTTGTCTAAGTCGGCGTTCGTAATTTTCAAGTTGGGCTCAAGGAAGATGTGTTTTGAATCGCTACCATTAAAAAAGCCATTTAAAGCGATATAACCTCCAGCAGCATTTAAACTAATGGTATCTAGGTGGATAAAATGATCTTGCGTTGTGCGCAGTTGCCTTTTAATATCTTTCAAATCAAGCCGGTGATACACAAAATGATTAATATCAACATTGAACTGCATATCCGTAAATGGTAATTCGTAAATATTAAAAGCTTCCGCATGCTCGGGTACATCTGCGGTTTTGTTTTTGAAGAGTGACGTTGTATCCGATCGTTTTGCTGCTTTTAGATTGTAATTGGAAAGTGCATCAAAATCAATAAAATCTGATGTTAACCGAAAGGAATTGTCTCTTTTCTTAATAGATTCATCTTCCCCAAGGTAATAATTCATACCAATTTTAAATGTAGAACGGCCCATTTTCCCTTTTAAGTCCTGAATCATTAGATGATACTCTTTGAACTGAAACTCACCATTGAAGTTTTCAAAGCGCAAAGGATGGACATGCATTTTGCCTTCAAATTTATCGAGCTGTGCATCTATGCTAAGCAGTTTATTGGCCTTATAATGAAGGGTGCTTTTTAAATGTAATTCTAAATTCTCTATTTCTTCATGTCGGTAATCTTTTGGCACATAATTCTCGCCTTGGTAGGTGAACAAGTTATCAAATTTTAATAAATCGGATTTTAGAGTGATGTCCAAATCAATAGTATCATTCAAATCCTCTTGCATCCATGAGCCATAATTGTAAATTAATCCGTTGAGGTGAAAATCAGATTCGTCTATAAAACCTGTAAAATCTATGATATTCAAATCATCATCTTTCACTAAAATATCAGCATGAAAGTCGTGCAGGGTGTGTGGGTAATATTTTAAATCAGCGTAGAGGTCATCAATAAAAAACTCGCCTTTGGGTACATGTTTAAACTCTGTAAAAGCATTGCCTAAGGCATTAAATGAAAAGGCGAGACTAAGATTTTCTATACGCTCATTAATTCCTATACTGTCTGCTTTAGAGTAGTTTGTAAGCTCTGAAATATCCAAAACATCAGATTTAATTTCTAATTGTGCGCTTACCAATGTTTCGGAATGATGCACAATAGCAGGTAAATCTGTCAGTGTGCCGGTCATAGAAACTGAAGAATTTTCTACTATGATATTGAACTCATTTATTTGTGCTTGTTTTCCATTCATTTCTAAATGTGCGTCTAAATCTTTTAAGGGAGCGGGGAGGTCGCTAGAGTTAAATGCGAGATCTTCTATTTTAAGTTCCGCGTAATAAGCTTGGTTGAGATCATTCAATGCTTTTTGAGGATTGTTTAAATCAATAATATCATGAAACTTCAGCTTCATCGCTACGCTACCTTTTGCGTCTTTTACTTCCTTAAGATTTAAAAAACTAACAATAAAGGGAATATCAAAATCTGCATCTAGCTGCATGTCAATTTCAGGTGCTTCATTTGTATTTTCAACGGATGAGGCCAAAGCATTTTCAAGATTAGTTTTGCCATCTGTATGATGCACAACATCTAAAAAACCGTCTTTGATGATCAAAGAGTTAATGTCATAATTCCCAGCCATTATATCCCAGAAATTAAACCCTATGTAAACATCAGCAACATCTAGAATGACGTCAGAATTAGATTCTTTACTCTCATAAATAACAACATCATTAATTTTAATAGAAATGTCAGGAAAGTTTGAAAAAGGTGCTAAATGGGAGTCGCTAACGGTGATTTTACCCTTGTAATTAGTATTAAGTGTAGCAATTTGAGATTGTACGATGGCATCTTGTTTTACATAAATAATGAACAGCATAACACCAAAAACAAAGAGAGGTATCAAAAATACCCAAAATACAATACGCTTTAAAAATTTGGCTCTCATACGTTATAACTATTGTTTTATACCAATTTAAGTTTATACAGTCGTGCACACAGATATAGTTCTTTCTTGATTCATTGAAATTAAAAAGAATTAGCATAGCTTTCTTGATGGCAATGTTATTGATAACAAGTAAGCGAAAAAGAAAGGATTTTATAACCTCATTATATTTTTAAAACGCTATTGTAATTACAACTAACTAAGATAAGAAAAATTTAAGATGTCTTGTTTGTAAAATAGATTCTTATTTTTAATGAATACTTGATGCACTTAAATGTGTAAAAATGATTGCTATGAATATTGATGGTTTAATATTTAAAATCAAACAAAAAATCATTTCATAACTTTTGAAATCTGCTGGATAATACCATTTCTGATTTGAATTTACCGTAAAAGAAAATAAAGTAAACCTTTTTTTAACTACTCTAATTTCTTCTTTCTGATGGGCAACACATAGGTTGCATTAAATCCGAAGTGAAAATTACCGTCTTTTGAATTAAAGTTGTTTCTTGTTTGTGTGATAAAAGTATCTTCCACAAAATTTCTTGCGTTGGTTATTTGAAATTGAAGCATTAAATCACTCACTTCCCAATTAAGCCCTATCATAAAAACGTTATACGTATCGATAGATTTTAGAGGATTCGCTACATAAAAATATTCTGAAACAATCGAAGCATGTCCTCCAACTTTATGTCTTCCACCAAAACCGATGGCAAATTGATTGTTGGGATCATCCGTTAAAGCACTAGCTTCTCTATGAATAAAAGTAGGGGTAATCTGTAAAGAGAAATCAGAATTTAATTTTCTAGCCACTAAAACCTGACTCGTAAAGGCATATTTATCTGTAGAGGTGTTTGTGGGTTGATAAAGACTACCATTGGTATTTTTTATTGTTCTATGAGAAAATCCTTGTACCAAAGTAATGCTTGCAAATCCTTTTTTAGAATCCTGTCTTTGTTTTAAAAGTTTGTATTTAAAAAAACCGTCTGTAATTTTATCATGATTTGTATAGCCTAAACCCAATGTAAAATTATCTGAAATTGCATAATCTAAACCATAACGTGTACTCACAACATCTGCTAAAAAACGCTGCCCTTCAAAATTAGGAATGTTCCAATATCTGTTGTAAAGAGAAATTTCTAAAGTCCCTTTTTTTCTAGTTTCAATAGAATGCCCTAAACCAATTCTAGTGGTTTTGAATGTAGCAATTTCATACACAGGGTTGTCCGGAAACTCTTTGTTTAATTCGTCTAATAAATTTTGTGAATGTATAGAAGAACCAATACCAACAAAAAATACAATTAATATTTTAAAAATGTGTTTATTCGTCATAAGGTTGGTATTGAAATTTAAACTGGATAGCAATTGTTTTGGCAATATTACTTGATAAAATTGGCGGAATTTTAATCTGAAAATCATTTACAAATGCATCAAATTCGCCTAAAATAGTATAATTTCCGTCTAGAATTTCAATAGTAGATTTAATGTCTATTTCTTTTGTAATTCCGTGAATTGTTAATTGTCCACGAATTATTTTTGTTTGTATTCCTTTTTTTGAGGTTTCAAAATCAATGATTTTTCCTTCAAAATTTGCCTTCGGATACAAGTCTGATTCTACATAACTTTCGTTAAAATGTTCATACATTAAATCTTTTTTAAAGACAAAAGCACGCATTAACATACTAATTGCAATTTCTTCTTTATCAATATCTAAAATGCTTAAAACTTGATTGTTCTTGGCTTCAATATTTTCTACTGAAGTATAGGAGAAAAAAGTAATTTGTCCTTGTCTTGCTATAAATTGATTTTGTTTGGTATCAAAATCTGCGAAAGAGATAAAGAGTAAAAGGAGTGCTACTAATTTATTCATTCGTTTTATCATTCATTAATAAACAATTTAAAAGAATTACATCTTTTAAAAAACCTTTATAAATTCCTTTAATGGTTACTGTTTGATTTTTGGTTAGCGCTTTTATTTCTTTTGTTTGGTTTTGGTCGAAATCACAAATAATTCCTGAATTTTCGTCTCCAAATAAAATAACAGTGTTGGTGTTATTCAAGAAAGAAACTTCTTTCACTTTTCCTTTTACTTTAATTATTTTTCCTGCAAATTTTTTATTTGTGCCTTTTTCATCCTGCTTAAAATTAGCAATAAAATCATCTGTATTTACATGATAAGAAGCAGCTACAGATTCCATATGAATTGTTGCTTCTTTCTGAATTCTAAAGTAGCAATAAAGACCAAAAATCAGCAAAAAGCTAATGAAAACTACTAAAAATATATTTCTTTTGGTCATTATTTGATTTTAGAGTATGCCTAAAAATCTAAAAGTGAAATCGGTCTTTTTTTTACCGATTTCACTCAAAGATAGCTAAAATTTAAAAAATTAATCGATGATCGTAATAGTTCCGGTCATAGCTCCATGAAACTCACAGTTATAAAATAAAGTATTAGGTGCATCTGCAGGAACTGTAAAGGTGATTTCACCGGAAGAAATTCCGTTGTTTGTAACTCCATTATTATAAGCATTTGCAGTTCCAGTTCCTTGTACTGATTTTATAATAAAAGGGTGTCCTGGTGTATTTACTTGAAAAGTATATGTTTTTCCTCTTTCTAATGTAAAATTAGCATTGGGAACATTATTCAAGGTACTGTTGTTAAAAATATAAGCATTAGCGCCGCTGTTTGTTACATTGTAATTTTTAGCAACAACAAGTTGTCCTTCATTACTACCAATATTTCCTTGTGCAACGCTCGTTGTTATTTCTGTAGCACTCTTATGTAAATTAATATAGGCATCTAAATTTTTAATTTCAGAATAGGGTAAATCGCTACCATCAGCAAGTTTTGTAATTTGTGTTTTACTTTTACCTGTGGCTCCATCAACATTGTTTAGGGGTAAAATAATTCCGCCACCACTTCCTGCTGCTCCGGCATGAATGTGAGCAGGATAAGAACCCGTCGGATTTGGGTTGTTTAAAATAATGACCCCTAAAGTAGATCCGTTTTCACGTTCATAGAATTTTGTAACTCCGTCAATTTCAGCCACGTCTTTAGTTGCTAGAGGATATTCTTTTAAGTTACCCGTTAATTCATTCTGACCAATATCTCCTTGCGCAACAAAGGTTGCCATTTCTGAAGCACTTAAATGAATGTTGATATAGCCATTATACGTTAACAAGGCATCATAACTAATGGCAGAACCATCATCTTTTGTTTTAATATTGATAGTGCTTTCGCCTGTTGTTCCGTCAACGGGAGTTAATGTAATTTTAACTTCGCCACCTCCTACAGCGGTATTCAAGTGAATATGTGCAGGATGAGAACTCCCGGCAATCGTGTTTTGAAGGGATAATTTAATTCCTGTTGAATTGTCATCATATTCTAAAAACGTTGCAGTTCCGGCAATATCTGCGGTTGTTAAAGCCGCTAAGTCGTAGGTCTTAGATCTTCCTGTTAATTGTGCTTCGGCAATTAGGGCATCATCATCATTAGAAGAACAGCTTACCATAAAAGCAGCTGATAAGATGAACAGGTACATAGAAATTTTTCATTTTATATGAATTATGGTGCAAATCAACTAAAACAATAATGACCACTCTAAAAAAGCTTTCTGAACGGTAGTTTTTAACTTTAAAAAGGAAAAAATAAAGTTGAAAAGATTGCGAATTTTCTGAAAATCTATCAGAGCTTAAAATATTACCCTATTTTTGTTTGGATCATTTTTTAAGATTCTTTACTATGAAAAAAGACAAACTTTACTTTTTAACTTTCTTATCAATTGCCATCATATTTTTGCTGGTAGCTTTAATTGCATCACAATATTTTATAAAGTTGAGTGCAAATCAATTGATAGAGGTGCAAGTAGAATCTAGTAAAAGAGAGGCGAATGAAGTTGCCCAACTGATTGATTTTCAATTGTTATCTGGTATTACAAAAGAAGAAATTGTTCATAATATTCAGAATATTATTAAAAATTCCAATACAGATAGTTGGTTTATAAGTGTGTTTAATTGGAGTGGGAAAGAGGTTGCAAACCCTGATATTACAAAGGTTGGACAACTCGTTAATTCTAATGAAACTTTATTATCATCTTTAAAAGAAAAGAATAACTCGGATGATTTATATGATTTATTAATGCGTAGAACCAACGTATCCCCTTCTGAAATCATTCATATTTCACCCATCACTAATTCTGATTTAATTGTAGCGGCCAATGTGAATACGAATAGTATTAAAAATCAGATGAGCGTATTAAAAGGTAACTTTTATTTAATTTTTTTACTCATGGGTATTCTTATAATTGGGTTATCTTTTGTAGCTGTTAGAGTTATTGGAAGTGCGTATGAAAAACAATTAGAGTTAAAAAACTCTACCTTAACTTCAGAAGTTTTAAACCTCTCAAAACTAAATACAGATTTAGTTTCTTACAAAGAAAGGATAGCTGAAGAGCGTTTAACAAGTGAGGTTGGAGAACCCCTAGAAAAAGAAAAGAAGAGATTGTTAACGTATATTAGAAATGAACTAATATCGGTACCTATCGAAGAAATTGCTTTTGTATATACAGAAAATACGATTACCTATGTGGTTTGTTTTGATGGTAAAAAATCGACTACAAATATGAGTTTGGATGATATGACTTCCAATCTAAATTCATCCTTGTTTTTTAGAGCAAACAGGCAGTTTATCATCAGTATTAATGCCATTGATAAGATTATTAAATATGGAAATAGTCAGTTAAAAATCTTGTTACAGTCTAAAACATCCGAAGAAATAATTATCAGTAAAAATAAAGCAGCAGAATTTAAACAATGGCTAAATATCTAGCGTTTAAAGCCTAAATACGCCTAAAATACCAGTACGTTTAACCCGATTATTTCCTTTTTAGGGTAATTTATTTCCTCTTCATCCACTTTATGGCTTTTTATATATTTTAAATTATGTTATTTTACAGCGTAATTCTAAAACCCAACAAGCGTGTATAACAACCTCAAATTTAAAAAAGTATTTTTAATACTTACCTTAGGTGTCTTTTTCTCATCGTGCTTAACCAATGTAGATGAGCTAGAAGAACTTGACCCATGTGAAACGATTACGTTTTCTGAAAATGTAAAATCAATTATCGAAGCTAATTGTGTGCAATGTCATGGTTCGGGAGGCAATGTTCCGAATTTAACAACCTATAGTGGTATTAGTGCTAATGCGAGTTTTGTAAAAGCAGAAACCAGTAGTAGAAGAATGCCACAAGGAGGTTCATTAACAAATGATGAAATTGCGGCAATAGCTTGTTGGGTAGATGCAGGTGCCTTAAATAACTAAAACGAGAAATTATGAAGATTAAAAAAATTATTATTGGAATTTTGATTTTAGGAAGTCTAGGCGCATTTTTAGCATATAAAATGTATAACAAACCACACGTAAATGTAGGGAAGGCATCTGCAGATATTACTATTTCTGCAAACAAAATATTAGAAGATTTTTCTACGGATGAAACAACAGCCAATACAAAATATTTAGAAAAAATTATTGAAGTTAAAGGCGTGATTTCTGACACGAAAATTGATAAAGAAAAAGGAATTATCACTTTAAAAACAAATGACGATTTTGGCAGTGTTTTATGTCATTTATCAGCAGCAGCAACAAAACAAATGAGTGCTTTAAAAGAAGGGCAAACCATTACGGTAAAAGGCATTTGTACAGGCTATTTAATGGATGTTATCCTTGTAAAATCAGAAATTATTAATCCATAAAATAAACTTTTAAAACGAATTAATTATGAAATCAATCCTTACAATAATATCCTGCTTTTTATTGGTAGCAGTAAGTAACAGTCAAGAAAGTTATTTAACAAAAAATGGTGCTATAAATTTCTTCTCAAAAGCAGTAATGGAAGATATTACTGCAGATAATAATCAAGTTTTAAGTATCATAGATGCTACAAAAGGAAAAATGGCCATTTCAATTTTAATGAAATCCTTCTTGTTTAAAAAAGCATTAATGCAAGAGCATTTTAATGAGAATTATGTAGAGTCCGACAAATATCCGAAAGCAACATTTAAGGGTGATATTTTAAATTTTGATGCGGTAAATGAAACGGCAAGCATTGCAAAAGTAAAAGGAATTTTAACCATTCATGGGGTCTCAAAAGAAATAATTATTGATGCAAATATGATAAAAACCCCAGATGCTATTTTAGTTGACGGTGAGTTTATGGTAAATTTAGCCGATTTTGATGTTGAAATACCCGCAGTGGTTGCTAAAAATATTGCAAAAAATATAAAAGTGACCTTCAACTTTAATCACACACCTTACACAAAATAAAACGATGAAAAAATTACTACTAGCCATTTTTTTAGTTACACTAAGCACATCTATCTATAGCCAAGATGATTTACTAGATATTTTAAATGAGGAAGCGCCTGAAAATACCACAGAAGATATTGTTACAGCAACCTTTAAAGGAACCAGAATTGTAAACGGGCATTCCATAGAAAATAAAAAGGATAAAGAACTCGAATTTATTATTGCCCACAGGTTTGGAAGAATAAATACCGGTTTCTACGATCTTTTTGGTTTGGATAATGCAAATATTAGATTTGCTTTAGAATATGGATTTACCGATAACCTAACAATAGGAGCAGGAAGAAGTAGTTTTGAAAAAACCTTCGATTCATTTTTAAAATATAGTTTGGTAAAACAACGAAGAGGAGAAAATTCTTTTCCGTTTGCGATTTCTCTTTTTGGAAGTGCCGCTTTAAAAACTCAAAAAGAAGAATTTCCTGTTGTTGAAAGAAGCTTTGCTGAAAATTTGTTTTATGTTGGGCAGGTTTTAATTGCTAGGAAAGTAAGTCCGTCTTTTTCATACCAAATAACACCTACGTATGTTCATAGAAATACGGTTAGAGTAGCAGAAGATTCTCATGATATTTTTGCAGTGGGTTTTGGTGGTCGTATAAAATTGAGTAAAAGAGTTGCTTTAAATAGTGAATATTATTATACATTTAATGAAGCTATCAATGCAAGAAATTCTTTGGCTTTTGGAGTGGATATAGAAACTGGAGGACATGTATTTCAGATTATTGTATCGAATGCAATTACCATGATCGAAAAAAGTTTTATTACGGAAACAACAGGTAATTTCTTTGGAGGTGATATTCATTTAGGTTTTAACCTTTCTAGAACTTTTTAATCGAAAATAATTCCTCGATGCTCTGCGTCGGGGTTTCCGTTGAAATTGTCATTCCCGTGAAAACGGGAATCTAAATAATATAATTTTGGTTTTTGACCTTTTTAGGTCAAAGCTTGTGCTCAACTCGATTGAGTATGAAACGAGCGAAACCTGCCTGCCGGTGGCAGGTACCTCGCATGGCTCTGCATCGAGGATAGTTCGTTTCAAGAAATTCTTTATTTACCCATTATTGTTGGAAATTACTGTAAAATAAAATCATTATTTTTTCCTTTGTATAAAAGTATAAAGTAAAGCACAGCATTCGTTATGGTCTATTTTTTAATTGAAATAGAAAGGAAAAAGTCGATTCTATTACAGTAATTTCGAATGATAATTAGTAAACGTTCGTCTTTGTTTAGAGGTGTTCCAAAAGGTAGGTTATGGTTTTATAGTGCAACATACTCACAGATTTCTTCAGGACACCAAAAACAGTAAAATAGGAGTAATGCATTTTAAAACAGGTAATGTGTTCAAAAATGGTTGGCAATTTTAGAAAAATAACAGATCAATCATTCTAAATCTTCCGCTACAGTTTTAATGGTAACTTTATACAAGTGATTAAAAATTTCAAAAATAGTGTGGGCTTCTTTTTTTCTGATAGAAATGGTATATTCACAAGTTAACTCCATTTTTTGATGAACAATATGGATATTTTTCTCTTTGATAATTCGCATGACTTTATTCATCATGTCATATTCAAAATTCAATTGGTATAAAATATCGATTGTTTTTTCTACAATTGCCGAGGCTTCTAAAGTAATTTGGGCAGAAGTTTTATAGGCATGTATCAAACCGCCAACACCCAGTTTTGTGCCCCCAAAATAACGAACAGAAACGATTAAGATATTAGTAACTTCAAAAGATTGTATTTGACCATAAATGGGCATGCCAGCAGAATTGTTAGGCTCACCATCATCATTGGCTCTGTATTTTATCTCTTCAACGCCTAGTTGATAGGCATAACAAAAATGTCTTGCTGTATGATGTTTTTTCTTTAAATCATCTAAAAAATCTTTTACATCCTCTTCATTTAAAACAGGAAACGCATAGCCGAAAAACTTACTATTTCGGTCTTTAAAGAGGGTCTCTTCTGACGGTTTTAAAATAGTTTTGTAGCTGTCGTTTTCCATTAAGCCAAAGCTACAATTACAATTCCTATTACGGCCAAGGCAACACCAATTTTATTTTTGATGCTAAATTGTTCTTTAAAAAGGAATATTCCTACAAGGGTAGATACGATGACAATACCAACATTATTGATTGTGAATAATGTAGAACTTTCAAAACCTTCCGTTTGCAGCGCTTTGATTAAAAATATAATTGAAAAATAATTGGGAACCCCAAGAGCAATACCTGCAATAACATTTTTTAATCCAAAGGGTTCTCGGTTTTTCAGTGTCCTAATCAATAAAATAACAAATGAAAAAATAGCGGCAATACTAAAGAGGCTTCCAGAAAAAATAGCCACATCGTTTTTTGGTACATACATAACTTCTATATATTTTAGAGAAGTGTCTATAGTCCCAGATCCTAGAAAAAGTAGTATCGGGAACAGCAAACCAGCATTTTTAGAACTTTCTAATTTTTCTTTTACAGAGGCTAAATACACAGCAACTAAAGCTATAAGTATTCCGATTATTTTTAAAAAAGTAACGGACTCGTGGTATAAAAAAATACCGAAAAAAACAGGAATTACAACAGACATTTTCCCCGCAACAGAGGCTGCAGAAACGCCGTTTTTTTGAGCTGTCATCGCCATCACAAAAAAGATAGAAACAAATAATGCACCTAAAAAAACAGCTCCTAAAAACCAAGGTTGATTGGGGATTTCTACAACAGAAAAATCTCTTTCTGCCAAACTAAAACCGATGGTAAAAGCAACAACGTAATTGATAAAGATGGCTTTTAAAATATCTATTTTATAGATACCAAAATATTTAAAAATAACAAATAATCCGGTAGAAATAAGGATGCTTAAGAGAAGGTAAATCAAAGAAATTTGTTTTTTATGAAGAGACTTGTTACTTCTTCTTTTTCTGGAACTAAATTCCAAACATGAATGCCTAATTTACGGGCTTGCTCTGTGTTTTCTTTTAAATCATCTACAAATAAAGTTTCTTGAGCCACTAAATTATTTTCATTCAAAACAAACTCATAAATTTCTGAATCGGGTTTTCTGAAATTGATCTCGTGTGATAAATAAAATTGCTCAAAGCAATCTTTAAATTCATTATAGAACTGTTCTCCTAAAGAATTTTGGACCCATTTTATGTGTAAATCATTGGTATTGCTTAATAAAAATAATCTATATTTTTTGCTGGCAGCAATTTCTTTTAAAAAGTCTAAACGTTTTTCAGGGAAATCTAACAAAATTGCGTTCCAAGCAGCAACTAAAGCTGGTTTCGGAATCCCAAACTTAGTATTATAAAAATCAATAAAATTCGCTGTACTCATCAAACCTTTTTCATATTGGTGATAAACGTTTATCATTTCATCAGAAATTTCAGTAACGCCTAAAGCAGCCATCGCTTTATAAGTTGCTTTTTTGTCTAGGTTGATGAAAATATCTCCAAAATCGAAGATGATGTTTTTAATCATTCGTATAAATTTTTAAAAGATCGTTTTTAATTTTTCTGGTTGTTCTTAATTTGGCAGATAAAACAGGAGCTTTGATTCCTTTTCTGAATACATTAGCTCCTATAAAAACACGAGCTTCATCCCAAAGGTTCTCACTAATAAAAGTTTGTAAAGTTTGTGCACCACCTTCAATAATTACAGACTGAATTTTGTGTTTCTGTAAAACTATACAAATTTGTTTAGCGACGCTTTTTGTGAAATCAATTTGTTCAAAAATGATGTTTTCTTTCTTTTCTAGGAACTGAAGTTCTTTGTTATTCATTTCTTTGATATTCTTACTTGTGATGAAAATTGTTTTTACACTACCATCATACACATTTGTACTTTTCAGAATTCTTAAACTTTTATCCAATACAATTCTTGTGGGATTATTGCCCGTCCAACTTCTTACATTTAATTTAGGATTGTCTGCAATGACAGTAGTAGTTCCCACTAATATTGCCTCTTCTTGACTTCTATATTTATGCACTAATTGTTGCGAAATGTTATTTGAAATCCAAATTGGGGCTGCTTGAACTTGTTGAATGTTCTCTTCATTACCAAGTGTTTTCTTTTGCTGAAGCAACCTACTTTTTAAATTTACGGCTGCTGAATCGAGTACATGAGATCCTGAATCTAGTTCAGGATAGATAAATCCATCACTAGTTTCTGCCCATTTTAAAATAATATAAGGTCTTTTTTGCTCTTGAACTGTAAAAAAACGTTTATGATGCGCTCTACATTCAGCCTCTAAAACACCAACAATTACCTGAATACCTGCTTTTCTTAAACGTTCAATTCCTTTTCCGGCAACCAAACTATTAGAATCTACACAACCAATGACCACCTTTTTAAATTGATGTTTCACTAACAAATCTGCACAAGGAGGTGTTTTACCAAAATGCGCACAAGGTTCTAGGGTTACATAAATAGTGGCTTCTGTAAGGAGTTGCTTGTCTTTTACGGAATTAACGGCATTTACTTCTGCATGATTTCCGCCATAAGCAGCTGTAAAACCTTCTCCTATAATTTTATGATTAAAAACAATAACGGCACCAACACTCGGATTTGAACGGGCAGTTCCTAAACCATTTTTAGCAATTTGTAAACAGCGTTTTATGTAAATTTCGTGAGTGATAACTTTTTTTTTAGAGGGGAATTACACTATTTTTAGATTAAAAATTAATTTTTATGACTTCGGATTTATCAATCAAAAATTCTTTCTTGAACCCGAAAACAACATAGGTTAAATTTCCTTTAATTCTAACATTTACTTTTTTGGTAATTAAAGAATTTATTAAGCCTCCTAAAAGACCATTTTTATTGGTGTTTAATAGTTTTTTAGTAGGAATATTAGCCGTTAATGGAATAGAAAAATCATTTTTTGCAGGTACTTTAAAATTTTCCAAAAACACTTGTGCTACGGCTATATTGTTAACGAATATGTCAAGGTCATCCGCAGAAATCTTACCACCAACATCATTTGGGTTTTCAAAAAAAGCAACGGCTTTTAGTTTTACCGTATCTGCATCATAACTGATAATTTTAATATCATCAACTTTAATAAAAATAGGCTCTTTATTTACAGAGCAACTAAAAGTTACAAAAATTAAGCTTAAAAAATAGAGTGCTTTTCTCATCAGAAATAATTAAAAAAATTGGTAAATTGCTCCGGCAAAAATACAGTATTAAATGACAAGTAAAGATTTTATCATTAGAGAAATTGAGGCGAAAGATAATGCAGCACTTGCTAATGTGGTAAGAAGTGTAATTTTAGAAATGGGCGCCCCAAAAGTTGGGACGGCTTATGAGGATAAAGCTACTGACCAAATGTTTGAAACATATCAAAAAGAAAAAGCGAGATATTTTGTTTTAGAATATGAAAATAAAATTATTGGTGGAGCAGGAATTGCGCAGTTAGATAATTTTGAAGGAAATACTTGTGAACTACAAAAAATGTATTTTTTACCCGCTGCAAGAGGCAAGGGGTTAGGTGCAAAATTAATATCAGTTTGTTTAGATACAGCAAAGGAATTTGGTTTTGAAAACTGTTATTTAGAAACTTTGCCATACATGGAAGCTGCTGTAAAACTCTATAAAAAATATGGTTTTTTACATTTAGAGAAGCCAATGGGCAATACCGCTCATTATTCTTGTAATGTATGGATGATAAAAAAGATATGATTTTAAAAGAATTCAAAACCTTTTTTTTTGATGAGCTTTCAGAGAAGTATCCTAAAACAGAAATTGATTCTTTTTTCTTTTTGTTGATGGATGAATATCTTCAATTGAAAAGAATTGATACTGTTTTACAACCGGATTTTAAAATAAAAGAAGAACCGCTTTTATTTTTAAAAGATGTCATCAGGAAATTACAAAAAGAAATTCCTTTACAATATATTATTGGTCATACAGAGTTTTATGGTTTGCCTTTTTTGGTAGATGAAAATACGTTAATACCAAGACCAGAAACTGAGGAATTAGTTGCATGGGTAATAGATGAAATTAAAGAATTAAGAATCAGTAATCTAGAAGAGGCTGCAGAAAACAAAGAGAATGTACTCTCTATTTTAGATATTGGCACAGGTTCAGGTTGTATTCCTATTTCTTTGGCTAAAAATTTAGAAAATTGTATCATTTCAGCAATTGATATTTCTGAGAATGCTTTAAAAGTGGCGAAGAATAATTCAGAAGTAAATAAGGTTGTTGTTAATTTTAGGAAGGTTGATATTTTGCAAACTAAAAATTTATCACAACAATATGATGTTATCATATCTAACCCACCTTATGTAAGGGAATTAGAAAAGGTAGAAATACGAAATAATGTATTGCAAAATGAACCTCATTTGGCTTTATTTGTGTCTAATGAAAATCCGCTACTCTTCTATGATAAGATTGCAGATTTAGCGAAAGCGCAGCTCACTAAAAACGGCATCCTTTTTTTTGAAATCAATCAGTATTTAGGATTGGATACGATAGAATTATTAAAAAACAAAGGTTTTAAATCTGTAGAATTACGCAAAGATATTTTTGGGAATGATAGAATGGTGAAAGCAACATTATTTTAATCGAAAAGAATTCCTCGATGCTCTGCGTCAGGGTTTCCGTTGAAATTGTCATTCCCGTGAAAACGGGAATCTAAATAATAGAATTTTGGTTTTTGACTTTTTTAGGTCAAAATGAAACGACCGAAACCTGCCGGTAGGCTGGTACCTCTATGGCTCTGCCTCGAGGATAGTTCGTTTCAAGAAATTCTTTATGTATCAAAAACCTAAACTTTCTAATAAATAATTTGGGCATCCAGTAGGTCTATTATTTTTCGTTTTCATAAAAACTAAAACAGAATTTCCTGTGCAAATTAACTCATCATTTTGATTTGTAATTTTATAATCAAATTCAATCTTGACCATTGGTTCTTTTAATAAAATAGTTTCGATGGTGAGTACATCGTCATATTTTGCTGATTTTATAAAATTACAAGTCAGAGAAATAACAGGAAGCATTAGTCCACTAATTTCCATATCTTTGTAGGTAACGCCTAGTTTTCGTAACCATTCGGTTCTGCCTAATTCAAAAAATTGCGCATAATTTCCGTGATAAACTACACCCATTTGGTCGGTTTCTGAATATCGAACTCTCGTTTTTGTAAAAGATTTTTTCAATTTGTTTAAACATTAATTATTTTACATTTTACG
>JBNMNV010000012.1:0-26247 GCA_051278125.1 Polaribacter sp.
AAGGCAAGAAATAGAGGCATTGCAGGAGATACTTCCGATGGGATTATTGCAAGATTAAATGAAATCACTTTTTATAAACCAGAAAAATTATTCCTTTTAATTGGTATTAATGATTTATTTCACAATCCTAATGCTGGTCAAAACATTCATGAAAATATTCTACATATTATCGATGAAATACACAATAAAAGTCCGGATACAGAAATTTTTGTTCATACAGTTTTGCCAACAACAACAGATAATTTAATACCTAAAATAAATAGTTTGAATGCTCTTTTAGAGAATTCAGCATCCTTAAAATCATACACATTCATTAATCTTCATCAACGCTTTGTGCTTCTAAACGGCAAAATGAACATGGAATATTCTACGGATGGCGTTCATCTAAATGAAAAAGGATATGAAATATGGTCGGAAATAATTAAGAATATTATTTAAAGATCATCATATTTTATTTGAATCAATGAACTAACAGGGAGATCTAAAAGAATCTCTATTTCCAAAAAAACGTAAACACAAATTAATAAAAACCATAAATTATGAAATCAAAATTACTTTTTATCGCCTTATTTATCTCAACTTTTTTGAGCGCACAATCTATTGAATTTACATCTGCAGAACTTACCACAGCAGAAATTGGAAGCACAATAACTATTAATTATAAATATACGATAGCGAATGATGGGAATATTTATTGTGCTATCAATTTGTATAACGATTGGACTTGGGCTGCTAATGTTGTAGACGGTTCTTTAAGTCCTGCTCCTGCCGGAACAGACATGACAGGTTCCTTTTCATTTACCATTCCTGAGGGCACCACACCAGCAGCAGATTTAACAAATCCGTTTAACTATAAAATGGCAATTGAGTTAAGTGATAGTGCTTGGACTTGGTTAGCAGGTGCATACCCAGCAGCGGAAATTAATATAGTTACGGAAGGCGCATTGAGTGTAGATTCTTTTACAGAGATGCTAGATAAAATAAGTGTATATCCAAATCCTTCAAGCAATACGCTGCACATTAAAGGGATGCAGAATCTGGAAAGTTCAAGGATTAGAATTACAAATTTGTTAGGCAAAGAATTATATGCATCAGATTTAAATAACAGTAAAATTGATATTTCAAGTTTCAATTCTGGAATTTATATTTTAACGATTCAATCAGAAAACAATTCTAAAAGTATAAAGTTTGTGAAGCAATAATATTTTCTAACTTAGTAAATCAATTTATCTTATAAGAAACCAATGAAATTATTAGTAAAATATGTTCTCCTTTTCATTTTAATAGTAAAAAGTAGTTGCTTTTTTGGTCAAAAATCTACTTATGTAGATGATAATGGTGTCTTTAGATACACAAAAAATAACAAAGAAATTCGTTTGTTTGGTGTCAATTATACCTTACCCTTTGCGCATGGTTTTAGAGCGATTCATTATCTAGATAAAAACCATAAACAAGCCATTGATAAAGATGTTTATCACATGGCAAGGTTAGGTTTGGATGGGTATAGAGTGCATATTTGGGATATGGAAATCACCGATAGTATTGGTAACTTAATAAAAACACCTCAACTAGATTTACTAGATTATTTATTTGCAAAATTGAAGGAGAGAGGTATTAAAACCATTGTAACTCCTTTTAAGGTGGGTGGAAATGGATATCCTGAAAAAGATTTCCCGACTGAAGGTTTTAGTGGGAAATTAGGAAAATGGCAAACCTATTCTGGTAAAGAAATTTTAGAGAAACAAGAGCGTTATTTCACACAACTCTTAAATCACGTAAATCCTTACACGGGTATAGCGTATAAAAATGATCCTGATATTATTGCACTTGAAATCAATAATGAACCACAGCACGATAACGGTAAAGTAGCTACAGCTTATATCAATACATTGGTAAAAGTGGTACGAAAAGCTGGATTTCAAAATCCTATTTTTTATAATCTGTCAGAGCGGTCAGAATTTGTAGATGATTATTTAAAAGCTGATATTCAAGGGGGTACTTTTCAATGGTATCCAACGGGTTTGGTGCATAATAGTTTGTTAAAAGGAAATTATTTACCAAATGTAGATCAGTATGAAATTCCGTTTCAAGAGAAAAAGGCCTTTCAAAATAAAACAAGAATTATTTACGAATTTGATTCAGGAGACACCAATTCATCTGTTATTTTCCCTGCAATGGCAAGAAGTTTTAGGGAAGCAAAATTTCAATTTGCAACGCAATTTGCCTATGAACCCTTGGATTTAGCATTTGCAAATACAGAATATCAAACGCATTATTTAAATCTGGCATATACACCTTCAAAAGCTATTTCTTTAAAAATTGCTGGTGAAGTTTTTCGCGAAATTCCAAATGGAAAAAGTTTTGGCAGGTTTCCAAAAAATAATCACTTTTTAAATACAAAATTAGATTATGAAAATGATGTTTCTATTTATAATTCAGAAAGCAAATTTTTCTATACAAATACAACAAATGCGAATCCAAAGAACAGAATAAAATTGACTCAAATTGCGGGAATTGGAAATTCAGAAATTGTAAAGTATTCAGGAAATGGCGCTTATTTTTTAGATAAAATAGAAAAAGGAATTTGGCGTTTAGAAGTTTTACCGGATGTACTTTGGGTAAAAGATCCTTTTGAAAAAGCAAGTTTAAAAAAAACAGTTGCTGTTTTACAACCTCATAAAAACAATATTACAATCAATTTAAAAGATTTGGGAGAGCTTTTTTTTATAAAAGGAGTTAATGCTGATAATTCTTTTAATGATCAGTCTGAAAATAAAACGTTTCTAATATCACCAGGAACTTATATTATTTCTGCGGATACATTAACGAATGATTTTAAAATGGATCAAAAATTCGGAAATATCAATATCAACGAATTTGCTACAAACCATCAAAAAATAGCCGAAACGTTCGTGGTTCATCAACCTGTAAAAGAAATTGAAAAAGGTGAAAATCTAGTAATTAAAGCGAACATAGTAAGTCCGAATACCATTAAAAAAGTTGAGGTTGTGTTGCCTTCGGGATATCAGAAAACCGATAATTATAAAATGATAAAAAACAGTAATTTTGAATATCAGGTAGAAATACCAAGAGAAAAAATTTACAATGACTCTTTTGATTATTTTATAGTGGTTACAACGGATAGTGCAAAAGTTACTTTTCCTGATAATGTTGAAGGAACTCCAGAAAACTGGGATTTTATTGCGCAACAAAGCTACCGCACAAAAATTGTGAAAAAAGAACCAGTGGTGGTTTTGTTTGATGCTTTAAAAGAGAATTCAAAAATGTTTTTATGGCCAAGACAATGGAATGCCATTCCTTATAAAATTGAAAATTCACCTCATAAGGTTACAACAGAAAATTATGTAAGTATTTATGCCGATAATATTGATGCTAAAACGCCCGACTTAACGTTTAAGGTTTTGGTGGATGATGTGGTACAAAGAGAACAAAATAATTTAAATAAAGTCTCATCAATTTTGGTAACAGCTTCATCTGGAGATAAAAAAAATCAAAAAGTTCAAGTGGCATTGCAATTAAAAAATGGACAAGTTTTTGGGAAAATTATTGAGCTAAACTCGGATAAGGAAGACATCATCATTTCTTTTGAAGAGCTGCAGCAAGTTCCTTCGGTTTTATTGCCAAGACCTTATCCTCCTTTTCAATCGTATTTTTTGAAATCATCTGAAAACACCAGTTTTGATGCTAGCAATATTGAAGCGATACAAGTTTCTATAGGACCCGGAATTCAAAAGGATAATTATAAAAATATACAGCAACTATTCATCTACAAAATACTTTTAAAATAAATGAGGGCAATCTACATCGTGTTTTTTCTAATTGTGGCTTTGAGTGCCTCAAGGTGTTCTAAAAAGAAAGATTTTATTGGAGTTGAAGAAAAATTCAATTCAGATTGGTATTTTAAAAAATTAGACACTGCATCTTTTTCAGATGATCAATTTCTTTTGGATACCGATTTTCAAAAATGGGATTCGATAACCTTGCCTCATACTCCAACAATAGAACCCAAAATAGTCAATAATCAATGGCAAGGTATTTCTTGGTATTCAAAAAGATTTGTACTCTCTAATGAAATGAAGGGTAAAAAGTTGTTTTTGAAATTTGAAGCTGCCATGAATATTGCTGAAGTTTGGGTAAATGGTGAAAAACGCATCAAACATCAAGGTGGTTATTTACCCTTTGTAATTGATTTTACAAAGGTTGCTAATTTTGATAAAGAGAACATCGTAAAAGTAAAGTTGAATAACAAAGACAACCCAATTACGGGGCCAAAGCCTTTGAAAACCTTAGATTTTAATACATACGGTGGCATCTATCGAAATGTATGGTTGATTGCCAAAAATCCGCTGCATATCACAGATCCAATTTTTGAAAATAAAGTTGCTAGTGGCGGTGTTTTTGTGACATATCCTGAAGTATCCAAACAAGAAGCTACTATAAAAATTCAGACACATATTAAAAATGAAAAGGATTCCAAGCAATCATTTTTAATCAAAAACACATTGCTGAAAAATGATGTTGAAGTTGTTTTTTCTGAAAGTGAAATACATCAGCTTGAAAAAAATAAAGACCAACAATTTTCATCAAATTTAGTCATAGAAAATCCAAATTTATGGTCACCAAAATCACCCAATTTATATCATTTGAAAACAGAGATTTTCCAAAACGGAAAGGTGATTGACAAACAAATTACCCGTATTGGTATAAAAACCATCAAGTTCGTGGGTCAAGATTTTTATCTGAATGAAGAAAAAACATTTTTACGAGGCGTAAATCGTCATCAGGAGTATCCTTTTGTTGGCTATGCACTTTCGGACAATGCAAATTACAGAGATGCAAAAAAAATAAAAGATGCAGGTTTCGATTATGTGCGGTTGTCGCATTATCCTCAAAGTCCTGCTTTTATGAGAGCCTGCGACGAATTGGGTATCATTACGATTGATGCCATTTTGGGTTGGCAATATTTTAGTGAAGATCAATCATTTCAAAAGCATGTTTTTCAAACGGCTAAAGATTTAATCAGAAGAGATAGAAATCATGCCTCTGTCATTGCATGGGAGGTTTCTTTAAACGAATCTTGGATGCCTGAATCTTTTATTGATTCGTTAACAAATATTGCCAAAAAAGAATATCCAACAGATCAAGGAATTACTGCTGGTTGGCAATCGTATGGGTATGATGTGTATTTAGAAGCGCGTCAACATCGATTACAACATTATGATAAAAATTTAAAAAAACCGTACAATGTTTCGGAATATGGAGATTGGGAGTATTATGCTATGAATGCTGGTTTAAGTCAAGATTCTTGGGGTAATTTATTACAGTCAGAACGATCTAGCCGCCAATTAAGAAGTGCTGGAGAAATGGCATTGTTACAACAAGCAACCAACATTCAAGAAGCACATAATGACAATTTAAATACACCCGCTTTTGCAGATGGTTATTGGGTAATGTTCGATTATAACAGAGGGTATGCAGACGATTTAGAAGCCTCAGGGGTTATGGATGTATTTAGGCTTCCAAAACCTGCTTACTATTTTTATCAAAGTCAAAGAGATGCAAATGATCCTTTTGGAAAACCAATGATTTACATCGCCAATAATTGGCAAAAAGACAGTCCTTTGGATGTTCGTGTTTTTAGTAATTGTGATGAGGTGGAATTGTTTTTAAATGGAAAAAGTTTAGGACTTCAAAAACCGAATCAAGACAAAATGTCTACGAATTTAAAACATCCTCCATTTACATTTAAAATTCCAAATTATGTTGCCGGTACCATAGAAGCAAAAGGATTTATCAATAATTCTGAAGTTGTAAATGATATTGTTCACAGTCCTAAAAAACCATCACAACTAAAAATTGAGATGGATTTAAGTGGAAAAGAAATCGATACCCAAAATGATGATCTCATTTTTATTTATGCGAGTATTTTGGATGAAAACGGAACAGTTCTGACCAATATTGATGATGAAATAGAATTCAATTTAGAGGGAAATGCAGAGTTTATTGGCGAGAATCCTGTGAAATTAGAAGCTGGTGTTGCTACAATTTTACTAAAAACAAATCCGCAAACGAAAGATGTAGAAGTTTTCACAAAGGCTGTCAACTTAAACTTTAAAAATAGCTTAAAACTGAAAAACCTCAAATAAAATGAAAAAATGGAAAGCTTTATTATTTTTACTCTTATGGACTCCAATTGTATTATATAGTCAGGCTATCGAAATTGTCTCTTATGGTGAAAATCCTTTAATAGTAGATCCTTTAACAGGAAGTAATTTAACTGTGAATTATAAATACACAAGTGAAGCTGGTTCTTCTGGCAATCATCTTTTTATTGGTTTAGAAATATTAGATGAAAACAATAATTATGTAAGTTACATAAATGGAGCAACTTTAGAAAATCAAACTGCCGGGATAGATAAAACAGGCAGTGTTTCTTTTTTTGTAGGAAGCAGTAATAAAACATCAGCAGATTTACCTTCTGGTCATTATTATCAGGTAAAGGCTGTTTTATTTGCAAGTGGTGGTTGGACTGAAAATGCATGGGCGGGTTATTGGAATTCCCCAGCATTAAATTTAGAAATAGATGGAAAACAGCAATTTAGCACTAATAAAATTGCAAAGGGTGCAGATATTAGTTGGATGACCGAAATGGAATCTAAGGGCTACACTTGGAAAGATAATGAAGGAACCGCAAAAGAACTAATGCCCCTTTTAAAAGAGTATGATTTAGAGGCGGTAAGATTAAGAGTTTGGGTAAATCCAGAAAATTCTGGTGCAAATGGTTGGTGCGATATTGATGATTTGGTTGCAAAAGCAGAAAAGGCAAAAGCAAACAATTTAGATATTATGATCTGTGTTCACTACAGCGATTGGTGGGCAGATCCTGGACAACAAACAAAACCAGCAGCTTGGACAAATTATACAATTGCCCAATTAGAAAATGCGGTAGCGAATCATACAACCGAAATTTTAACAGCTTTACAAGCAAAAGGAATTACACCGAAATGGATACAAATTGGCAATGAAACCAATGATGGCATGTTATGGACATCAGGAAAAGCGTCTGCAGGTGGTTTTGCCAATTATGCCAAATTTTTAAATGCAGGTGCAAATGCAGTTAAATCTTTTAATAGCAGCATAAAAACAATTCTACATATTGCAAGTGGCAATGATAATAATTTATTTAAATGGAATATTGGAGGATTGTTAAATAATGGTTTTCAGATCGATACATTTGATATTATCGGAATGTCTTTATATCCAGATGAAAATAACTGGAAGTCTTATGTAGATGCTACTTATAACAATATGTTGGATATGAAATCTCGTTATAACAAAGACGTAATGATGGTAGAAGTGGGTTTTTCTAACAATAACCCAGATGTTGCTCATCAGTTTTTAACGTACATGATAGAAAGAACGAAACAAGCGCAAGGTTTAGGAGTTTTTTACTGGGAGCCCATAGCTCATGGAAATTTTACTTCGTACTCAAAAGGAGCTTGGGATGATGATGGAAGTCCATCTGTAGTGATGGATGCTTTTATGGAGCAATCGGTTTTAAATACAGGTAGTTTTGAGCTCAAAAACAATTCGCTATTTCAGATATATCCAAATCCAAGTGCGCATAGCATCACCATTAAAACTTTAGATGCCAACCTAGATATCAACCTAGAAACCATCCATATTTTTGATGTTACAGGGAAGAAAATTAGAACTGTGCAGGCAGCGGGAACTATAACAACAATAAATATTTCAACTTTAAAATCAGGGATTTACATCTTAAAAATGAATAATACACACTCTTTAAGGTTCTTAAAAAAATAAATTATTTTTGATGTTAAGGGGTTTATATATTGTGATCGTTACATGATAAAATATCTAAAAATGAAAACACTTTTTACCTTAATTTTTATTCTTTTTTCTACGATGATCAATTATGCGCAATCTAGAGATACAATATATTTGTGGCCAGATAAAGTACCTGGAGAAATTAAACCCAAAAGCAAATCGATAGAAAGTGATAATAAAAGCGGTAATGTGCTTCGAATAAGTGAAGTTACAAATCCTGCAATCGTTATTTATGAACCAAAAGAACATTTAAATAATGGAGTGGGTATTATTGTGTGTCCCGGCGGGGGATATCAGATTCTTGCCATGGATTTAGAAGGCTACGAAATAGCAACATGGTTAAATAGATTAGGCTTTACGGCGTATGTTTTACAATATCGAGTGCCCAATCAACGAAAAGAAGCTTTATATGATCTTCAAAGAGCTTTCAGGGTAATTCACAGTAAAAAATCGAAATCAGGTTTTAAAAGTTATAAATTAGGAGTTCTAGGCTTTTCTGCTGGTGGGAGTTTGAGCGCTCGCGCAAGCACAGGTTTTCATACAGATAGTTATCCTAAAACCGATGTGATGGATTCTATTTCAAGTCGACCTGATTTTACGTTACTCATTTATCCTGCCTATTTGGATGAAGGAGAAAATAGAAAGCTAACGCCAGAATTGTTAGTTGATGATCAAACACCTCCAATGTTTATTTTTGCAACAGCAGATGATCAATACGCGAATAGTGCACTCGTCATGGCAACTGCATTGAGAGATCATAAAGCATCTGTAGAATTACATTTGTTACCAGAAGGCGGTCATGGATATGGCATTAGGCCAGGAAATATTGCCGCAGAAACTTGGCCTTCTTTAGCAGAAGCTTGGTTGCAGAAACAGGTTTTAGAATAGTGTTTTGTTGAAAATTAGATAGTATCATACCAAAATTACCGTGTTTTTAGTGGCTTAATAATAAGCATAAGTTAACATGACAATACAGATAATTTTATATCTTTCAATTTTTATAACCTCATCTATTTAATACTATTTCTTTATGAAACTCATGAAAGTATTTTTAAGTTTTTTTTTAATCGTTTTAGTTTCTTGTAAAACAAAAAACACTGAAATTATAGTAAAAAACGAAACACCAAAAAATGTTATCCTGCTAATTGCA
This sequence comes from Polaribacter sp., assembly GCA_051278125.1. GTDB lineage: Bacteria > Bacteroidota > Bacteroidia > Flavobacteriales > Flavobacteriaceae > Polaribacter. Next base: position 9,020 of record JBNMNV010000012.1, read on the forward strand.
GATGGCACAGGGTTATCGCAAGTATCAGCTGCTTTTTATTTTAAGGATGAAGCCCCAAATTATGAACGTTTTAAACATATTGGTTTAATTAAAACATCCTCATCAAGACAAGATATTACAGATTCTGCAGCTGGTGCCACCGCTTTTGCAAGTGGTGTAAAAACGTATAATGGAGCCATTGGTGTGGCTGATGACTCAACAGAAGTGTCAACTATTATAGAGATTGCAGCGCTAAATAAAATTAAAAGTGGTGTTGTTGCTACATCATCTATTGTGCATGCAACCCCAGCTAGTTTTTATGCACATGCTTTTAAAAGGAGGTTTTATGAAGAAATTGCTGCAGACTTGGTGGCTTCCGAAGTTGATTTTTTTGCAGGTGGTGGTATAAATTTTTTTAACAAACGTAAAGACGGTAAAGATTTGTTAAAAGTGTTAGAAGCTAAAGATTTTAATATTGATACGATTGCATTAGGAGATTTTAACAGCATTAAGGACTATAAAAAAGCAGGGTATTTATTAGCAGCAGACGGAATGCCTAAGATGTTAGAAGGACGAGGAGATTATCTTTCTTCGGCAACTGAATTAGGGATTCAGTTCTTAAACAAAAATGAAGATAATTTTTTTTTAATGGTAGAAGGTTCCCAGGTAGATTGGGGAGGACATAGTAACGATGCGGATTACCTTATTTCTGAATTAATTGATTTTGATGATGCAGTGGGTAAGGCACTTGATTTCGCAGAAAAAGATGGGAATACTTTAGTGATCGTAACAGCCGATCATGAAACAGGAGGTTTCACTTTAGCTTCAACATTAAAGAATAGAGCAGATGGTACTTCCTACAGTGATTACAGTGAGATTACCCCAACCTTCTCAACAGGAGGTCATTCCGCAACTCTAATTCCAGTTTTTGCTTATGGTCCAGGAGCGGCCGAGTTTTCTGGTATCTATGAGAATACAGAAATATTTCATAAAATAATATCGCTATCAGGTTGGAAATAAAGATGAATTTTTGAAGATAATTTTTCTAGAAAACTAAACTAATTGGAGGCGGAATTTACTATTTAGATTTTTTGGACACCTTAAAAACGAAAATAATCTAAAGATTGTAATCACAATATTTTAATTCTCAGCTTCAAAACGATTTAACGACAATGATAAATAAGGCTAAAGAAATCATTGAAAAAGATATTAAACCCCGATGGTTATAATATTGGAATGAATTGTGGAGAAGACTCAGGACAGACTGTTATGTATTTTCATTGCCATATTCTTCCTCGATTTAATGGCGATGTAGAAACCCCAAAAGAAGGTGTAAGGCATTGTGTTATGGGTAAAGGTTATCATTAAGGCGTTAAATAATTCTTTATTTTTATATTAAAATCTATAAATTTTATATTTTTGAGAAATGAAAAAAATCTATTTTTATTTGCAATAATTACTGCTTTTATAATTAGCTGCAGTCCTTTAATAACTAATGGCGGAAGCTTAACAGGAACTACAAAGAAATGGGTAGAATATGAATTGATGCCTTCTAATATCACTTATAATGGAGAACCCTTTTTTGTGAGGAATTTAATGGATGGTTCAACTTTATCCGTATTTTACAATAGCAAAGTCCAAGAAAATTCAGGATTTTTCTACAATCTACTTTGGCAAGATTTAGGTTGGTATAAAAATGATGGAAAGTGGTCTTCTCCACCTGATACGCCAGGACCAAAGGCATCTCGTCTCTATGTTAATCCAAAAAGAAGAGTGGCTGTCCATCTTGATTCCGAAAAAAAACATTATTCTTTCAATGTCCGAATTACAAAATAGATGTCGGTTTACTAATTAGCCCAAGGATATTCAGGGATAAACCCTAAAAGCTTTTAAACCTTATACGATGCTTTTCTTAAATATTTTTTACCAGAAATCACAGCTTTAGGCTCTGTCGGGGCAAGTGGAGATCTAACTCCTTTAGCGCATTTAGCGCTGGGTTTAAGTGGCAAAACTAACTTTTATTGGAAACAAAAAAAACACCTTGCTTCAGACTTTTACAAAATTAAACCCATTTCGGTTGTAAAATGGTCTGATAAGGATGCACTAGCTTTTGTAAATGGCACTGCCGCTATGACTGCCATAGCCTCTATGAATTTATATGAAACCAACATTTTATTTCGATTAAGTTGTCAGTTAGCTTTTCATACAGTGAGTGTCTTGGAGCGTATTCCGAAGCTTGGCATCCGAAATTAGCAGACTTACATCCACAAGTTGGGCATAAAGAACTCGCCAAAAGGCTTCATCACCAAAGTGTTGAGGGATGGTTTCAAAAAGGTCCAAAAGAATTTGACGCTGGTTTTAATGGCAAATGGCCGCAATATCCTTATTCTATTCGTTGTGTACCTCAGTTATTGAGAGCTGTAAAAGATCAATTAAAACAAATAGAAGATTGTTTGCAAATTGAAATAAATAGCGTGAGCGACAATCCTAATTTTTTCAGTGATGAAAAACAGGCACTTCATGGCGGAAATTTTAATGGACAACATGGGTCCTTTTCGTCTGACCAGTTAAACTTACAAATAGCTTACTTAGGTATTTATGCTGAAAAACGTATCAGAACTCTTTGTGATTCAAAACTTAATTTGGGATTATCTCCTTCTTTAAAGTCTCGTAGTGCGGGAGAAAATAGTGGATTTATGGGGGCTCAGGTAACGGCCACAGCATTATGTGCAGAATTAAAAAGCCTATATAAACCGTTAAGTCTCGAAACTTTAAGTACCAGCGGACAAAACCAAGATATGGTTAGTATGGGAACCGCATCCGCATGGCGAGGACAACAAATATTGACTATTTTAAAAGCGCCTTGGTTAGTATTGAAACCATTGTCAACACAGAAGTTCTTGGACACCGCAAAGCTCAATTAGAAAGCGAACTCTCAAAACAAAGTCAAGCTTGGTTAGGTTCTTTCTCTCCAAATTTCTCCCTGCTGACACAAGATCGTCCGTTGGGTTCAGAAATTGAGTTATTATCGGAAAGACTAATTGATATCGCTGAGCAATTTAAATTACTTCCTTTTAGGGATTATAAAAGTAAATCATAGGGATAAATTTTCAAAGTTAATTTTTCTGTGAAACTAAAAAATTGGTTTTAAGAATTTTGGGAGAACTTCACTTCTATTTTACAAAACTCAAAACGATTATAGGGGTATATAAAGACCTTAAATTAAGTTTAAAAGAGTTGTTTCTAGATGCTACAGTTAGAAATTTCCCTATATATGGTAATTTTTTTTCTTCAGACCATTAGGCAGCGATGGATCGATGAATCTTTTAAAAAAGTAATTATTAGAAATTGACAACAATAGCAAAAGTCACTAGAATTAAAAGTGATTTTGTTCCATTTTTAAAGGAGTTACAAACTATGCTATCATTTTAAAAAACAAGAATAGTAAGGAGTAGCTTTAAGATAATGAATCAAGTATGTATCGAATTGATTTCGATTAATAAAAAGCAATTTTATTTTATAAAAATATTTGTTTTTTATTAACAACCTAAAAACAAAAAACCCTAAAAACATTACGTTTAAAGGGTTTTTAAGTGGTACCTCCAGGAATCGAACCAGGGACACAAGGATTTTCAGTCCTTTGCTCTACCAACTGAGCTAAGGTACCATTGCCTTAGCGGATGCAAATATAATATGTTTTTTGACATTTACTAACTAAAATTTAAAAAAATCTGTTGTATTTTTGAAATTATTCAAAATAGCAGAATGAACTTAATTATTGATGTTGGAAATACAAGGGTCAAAGCTGCTCTTTTTGAGGAGTATAGGCTTGTAGATGTTATTGTTTTTAACAAAATAAGGATGATATCCGAAGTAAAAAAAATAATTAAAAATTATAGAATTACTTCCACAATCTTATCAAGCGTTGCCTTAATGCCTTTAAAGAAATTGGAAAAACTCAAAGAGTTAACAGATTTCACGATTGTTACATCAAAAATTAGAACTCCTTTTAAAAATTTGTATTCAACTCCCAGTACTTTAGGTGTAGATAGAATTGCATTAGTATTTGGTGCGGTGGTTAAATTTTCTAAGCAAAATGTTCTTATCATAGATGCAGGTACTTGTATAACTTTCGATTTTGTAAATAAAGAAGCTGAATATTTAGGAGGAGCAATTTCTCCTGGCATAGAAATGAGATATAAGTCACTTCATGCATTTACATCAAAATTACCGCTTTTGGAAATCCATAAACCCAATAATTTTATTGGGAATAATACAAATGAAAGTATACATTCTGGTATTGTAAATGGTGTAATTCAAGAAATTGAAGGTGTAATCAATCAATATAAAAAAGAATATTTACATTTAACAGTGGTTTTAACAGGAGGGAATACAAATTTCTTGTCAAAACAATTAAAAAGTAGCATATTTGCCAATCAAAATTTTCTCCTTGAAGGATTAAATGAAATATTGATTTTTAATAAAAACAAATGATTAGAAATATTGTAGTAATTATTTTACTATTTACTTCTGTGACTTTTACAGCACAAAGAACAAGTTCTTCACCGTATTCTTATTTTGGTATTGGAGACCAATTTAATACAGCTACAGTAGAGCAGAGTGCAATGGGTGGAATAGGTGTTGCTTTTAGCCATTATAAATATTTAAACTTTAGAAATCCGGCTGCGTATGCTAATTTGAAATATACAACATATGGTTTCGGTGTATTAAATAATGATTTAACCATAAAAAGCGCAACGACAGAACAAAGCAGTGTCTCTACAAGTTTGTCTTATGTTGCCTTGGCTTTTCCTCTCGGAAAAAATGCAGGTTTCTCTTTCGGAATGCAGCCAATATCTTCGGTGGGTTACACTTTGTCTAATGCAATTTCAGATATTGACGGAAATACTACTGAAATATCTTTGTATGAAGGAAGTGGTGGTGTAAATAGATTTTATGGTAGTTTTGGAATTAAAGTTTTTAAAGAATTTTCTCTAGGGATCGAAGCAGATTTTAGCTTTGGTAATTTAGAGAATAGCATTATCAATCAAAGAGGTGAAGTTGCACTCGCAACGAAATATGAAGAAATAAACAATGTAAGAGGAGGTGCTGTAAAATTAGGTGCACAATACCAAAAAGAATTAAAAAATGAATTAGTTTTAAATGCAGGTGCAACTGTAAAACTCGGAAACAACTTAAATGTTACGGGAAATGATTATTTATATTCAGTAACTTTTTCAGGAATTGGCTCTGAATTTCCGAGAGATACAATTTCTGCCACAGAAATTGATGGTAAATTTAATTTGCCACTGAAATCTACATTTGGTGTAGGTATTGGAAAACTTGATAAATGGTATGCAGGTTTAGAATATGAAAGTCAAGATGCCATCTCTACAACAGGTTTATCAGCAAATACTAATGGAGCTTTTAGATACGGTAAATCAAATAGGATAGCTTTAGGTGGTTTTTATTTGCCTAAAGTAAACTCTATTTCAAGTTACTGGAATAGAGTTACTTATAGGGCTGGTGTACGTATGGAAAACTCAGGTTTACTTGTTGATGGCGTTGGGAATGGTGCGAATTTTACAGAAATTAATGACTTTGGCATATCTTTTGGTTTAGGATTACCACTAAAGAGATTGTCCACTATAAATATGGGGTTTGAATTTGGTAAGAGAGGAACCATAGAAAATAATTTAATAGAAGAAAATTATTTTAATTTTAGATTAAGTTTATCTTTGACGGATACGAATTGGTTTATAAAGAGAAAAATTGATTAGAAATATTAAAACTAACAACATGAAGAAAATTACGTTTTTAATAGCAGTAACGATATTTTTGGTTATTCCCAAAAGTAATGCACAAGAAGAGGCAAGTAGAGAATGTCTTATTAAGTACAACTTATTTACAGGTGATTTTAAATCAAAAAAATATGACGACGCTTATGAAAAGTGGACCTATTTGATGGAAAATTGTCAGGATTTATCGGTAAACATTTACAAATATGGAGCCGATTTAGCGCAAGACTTTAAAAAAGATCCAGCATTGGCTAAAAAGGTTTATGAACAAAGGTTACAATATTTTCCTGAACATGATGACACTAAAAATAATCTCGCTAAAATGCATAGTGATTTTGCTACCTATTTAATAAGCGGAGAATTAGCTTCAGATAAAGAGATTTTTGATATCTTAGAAAAAGCATATGAAATTTCTCCTCGAGATATGAGTGTAAAAAATATCTACAGATATTTTCAAGGGGTAACAGACAATTATAAAGACACAAGTCCGCAAAGAGTATTTGATACCTATGATGACGTAATCGAATCTGTTGGAGAAAAATTGGAAGATTATCTAAAAAAAATAAGCGAATTAACAAAAGATTCTGCTAAGGTATTGGATGCTAAAGAGAAAAGATACTTAAGAGCATATACCATTAATTCAAAAGCTTTAGGACAAATAGAAGGAGGTTTAGATAATATAATTTCTGAATTGGCAACCTGTGAGCGTTTAATACCTTTATACAAAAGAGATTTCGAAGAAAATAAAAATAACGAAGTTTGGTTAAAAAGAGCGGTTTCTAGAATGTTTTATAAAGGATGTCAAGAAGATCCATTATACGCAGAGTTAGCAAAAGCATATGCTGAAGCTTCACCATCACCAGAAGCTTATGCCTTTCTTGCAAATGTGTTAGAGGATAATGGAGATAGTTCTGGAGCAGCAGCAATGAGACAAAAATCATTTGATCTTGAAACTGACCCGTTAAAAAAAGCAAATTATAAATTAAAGTTTGCACAAGCAGCGCAATCTAGAGGTCAATTATCAAAGTCTAGAAGTTTGGCAAGGGAAGCTTTAAGATATAATCCTAATTTTGGAAAAGCGTATTTATTAATTGGAAGATTATATCAATCTAGCGTAAATGATTGTGGAGACGATGAGTTTGAAAAGAGAATGGTGTATGCGGCAGCATTAAGACAAGCGGAAAGAGCCGCTTCTGTAGATCCAAGTATTTCTTCAACCGCGAGAAAGTATATAAGATCTTACGAAGCTAATTTACCAAGTAAAAAAGTAATTTTTACTGCAGGTAAGGCTGTAGGAGAAACGTACTCAATTAAATGTTGGATTGGAGAAACAGTAAAGATTGCTTCTAGCGGTAAATAATGAATATAACGACTGATAAAATAGTAAAAAGCATTGCTCTTCTTTTAGGAATAGCAATGCTTTTTTCTTGTGTCAACAATACTCAAAAGGCAAGAGATTTTTTGGCAGATAAAAACTTGCCAATAGGCATTACAACGAATGCTTTTCATGTATATAAAGATTCTGGTAGAATTACATCAAAATTAATAACTGCCAAAATGTTAGATTATAGCAATAGAACTGTACATCCTTATAGTGAATTTCCTGAGGGAATTAAAATAATCAATTTCGAAAACAAAGGGGTAGACTCGGTTACGATTACAGGAGATTTCGCGCTTTCTTATACCAAAACATCGATATCAGAAATTAAAGGGAATGTTGTGGTTATGAACCATTCGGATAAATCAAGACTAGAAACGGAGCAATTATTTTGGGATGAAAAAACAAAATATTTTGTTTCTGAGAAGGCTTTTAAACTTACGAAAGAAAATGATACAATCTTTGGCATCGGTTTTGAGTCTAAAGATGATTTATCAAAGCATTTATCAAAAAAGACAACGGGTAAATTAAAAACTTCAGAAAATTAAATTATGAATAGATTTTGGAAATTTTTTCAGTACGGATATTTAATGGTTGCTTTTATTTGTTTGATAGAAGGCATAGTTCGTTGGAACTCTGACCCACAAAAAGCTTATTTTTTTCTAGCCTTCTCAATTTTAATTACTTTAGTGTTTTTCTTTAAAAGGCATTTTAGAAAAAAAGTTGAAAAAAGGAATCATCAAAATAAATAGAACTTTAAGTCCATAATGGAGGTTGAACTCATTATTATAGGTATCACAATATTACTATCTGCATTCTTTTCAGGTATGGAAATTGCATTTGTTTCAGCAAACAAAATGCACATTGAATTAGAGAAGAAAAGAGGAGGTTTTGTCCCAAAAATATTGACGATTATTACCCAAAAATCATCAAAATTTATCACTACGATGTTGGTAGGGAATAACATTTCGTTGGTAATTTATAGTTATTATATGGGTAAATTTTTAGTTAGATTTATTTCTGACAATACCTTTAACGATTTCTCTATTTTATTAATACAAACCATTATCTCTACTATCGTAATTCTGGTAACTGCAGAATTCTTGCCAAAGACAATTTTTAGAATTTATGCCAATGAAGTTTTAAAAATATTTGCAGTTCCGGCTTATATTTTTTATTATTTATTTCATTTCTTTTCTGAATTTATTTCGGCTATTTCTGATTTTTTTCTTCGAGTTTTCTTTAAAACGAATGCAGATGAGCAACAAACCGAATTTAGTAAAGAAGAGTTAGGCAATTATATTAATGAACAATTAGAAACGGGTAATGATGATGATGAAATGGATTCTGAAATTCAGATATTTCAAAATGCTTTAGAATTTCAGAATGTAAAAGCAAGAGAAGTAATGGTGCCTAGAACAGAAATCGTTTCTGTAGAAATGCATGAAACGGTTGCTAACTTGAAGGATATGTTTATAGAAACAGGGCTTTCTAAAATATTAGTCTATAAAACTTCTTTAGACGACGTGGTTGGTTATGTGAACGCTTTCGAATTATTTAAAAGACCCAAAACTATTAAATCAATTCTATTGCCATTAGAACTTGTGCCCGAGTCTATGATGATTAATGACATACTAAATACTCTAATGAAAAAGCGCAAGAGTGTTGCTGTTGTTGTGGATGAATATGGTGGAACGTCTGGAATGATCACAGTAGAAGATATTGTGGAAGAATTGTTTGGAGAAATAGAGGATGAACACGATTCTCAAGAGTTTTTAGAAGAAAAAATTAACGATTTTAAATTCAATTTTTCAGGAAGACTAGAAATTGATTATTTAAACGAAGAATATGATTTAAATATACCCAAATCAGAATCTTATGAAACTTTAGGAGGATTTATTATAGAGCATACAGAAAATATTCCCGAAGAGAAAGAAGTAATTGATATTGAAAATTTTGAAATAAAAATATTAAAAATTAGTGGTGCAAAAATTGATGAAGTTTCTTTTAAAATTTCGAATCAAGAAATATAAATTTTATTTGGATTGATTAGGATGTAAAAATAGCACTAACATACTAGTAATAAGTAAAAAATGGGTTGCAATATTAAAACCAAAAACCGTATATTCGCAAACTGAAAATAAATGAAAATAAATTAATATAGCATGGCAGTTTTATCAAAAATTAGAGAACGATCGATGTTCTTAATCATCATTATTGGATTAGCACTTTTTGCTTTTGTATTAGATCCCTCTACACTTGGTGATTTTTTTAATTCAAGCAAAGTAAATGAAATTGGTGAGATTGATGGAGAAGTAATTTCTAGACAAGAATTTGCGAATGAATTAGAAGCATATAAGCAACAAACCGGTGGTAGAGTTTCTGAAATGCAAGCGGCAAAAACAGTTTGGGACAATATTGTAAGAAAAAAAATATACAAAAGCCAATTAGACCAAGCTGGAATAAGAATTGGTGAAACAGATGTTTGGAATGAATTGGTAAATGCTTCATTTGTACAAAGTAATCCTGAATATCAAAATGAAGCAGGTTTATTTGACGAATCAAAATTTAAGCAATTTTTGGCAACTGAAAAAGAAAACGGAACTCAGTTATGGTCTCAGTGGTCTTCTTATATGAATCAAATTAGAGATAATGCTGAAACTTCTACCTACAACAATTTGCTAAGTGCTGGGTTAAGTGCATCTTTAAAAGAAGGAGAAACTGCTTATATGATAGATAATACAAAGTTAAATGCACAGTTTGTATTTGTTCCTTATTCTTCAATTGCAGATAGCTTAATAAAAATGAAAACATCGGAAGTACAAGCATATATAGACAGTCATGAAAATGATTTTAAAGTAGAAGCTTCTAGAGATATTTCTTATGTACAGTTTGATGTTAAAGCTACTTTGGCGGATGAAGAAATTATTGAAAATGAATTAACTGCATTATCAGAAGATTTTAAAAGCGCTACAGACGACAATCTATTTTTATTAGAAAATGATTCAGATACTAATTTGAATCCAAATTATCAATTTAAAAATTTTGTAAACCAAGTAGTTGCAGATAGAATCTTCGCAGGAAATAAAGGAGATGTAGTAGGGCCATATAAAGACAAAGAATTCTTTAAAATTTCTAAAATTACGGAAGTAGTGGAAATGCCAGATTCAGTGAGAGCGAGTCATATCTTAATTCCTTTTGTGGGTGCTCAAAGAGCCGCACCAGAGGTAACAAGAACAAAAGAAGCTGCAGAAAAATTAGCAGACAGTCTTTTATCAGTAGTAAAAATGAGAAATAGTAAATTTGGAGATTTAGCCAAAGAGTTTTCATCAGATAAAGGTTCAGGAGCAAAAGAAGGCGATTTAGATTGGTTTAATTATCAAAGAATGACACCTGCTTTTAGAGACTATTCATTTACAGCCCAAAAAGGAGATATGTCTGTTGTAGAATCACCTTTTGGTTTCCATGTAATTAAAATTGATGATCAAAAGAACATGCAGAAAGTATTAAAACTTTCTACGTTTGGTAGAAAAATAGTCCCATCAGAAGATACTGAAAATACTGTGTTTAGACAAGCGGAAGAATTTGCTTTAGCAGTTTCTAAAGAAAATAAATTCTTTGATGCAGCAAAAGAAAAAAATTATAAACCAAAACCTGTAGTTGGTTTAAAAGCTTTAGACGAAAATGTTCCTGGTTTAGGAAATCAAAGAGCAATTGTTAGCTGGGCATTTAGCGCAGATACAGATGTTAATTCTTTTAAGCGTTTTGATTTAGAGGGGAGTCATGTGGTAGCTTTTGTTACGGGTTCTGAAGAAAAGGGTTTAATGTCAGTAACGAAAGCAATAGGTAGAGTAAGACCTATTCTAAAGGATGAAAAGAAAGCAGCAATGCTTATCGATAAATTAAAAGGTACTGATTTAGAGGGGATTGCTACCGCTAATAACACTAATGTTAGGACATCGAATAATATTACCTTAAAAAGTCCAGCACTTTCTGGAGTTGGAGTAGAGCCTAAAATAGTTGGAGCCATGTACAATGCTACTTTAAATAAAGTGTACACTCCAATTTTAGGCACTAGAGGTGTGTATGCCTTTAAAGTTACTAATAGAGAGTTACCAACGGCATTGCCTAATTATGATGCTAATAGAAAAAGAATTGCAGAAGCAAGAAAAGGACAGACTTTTAAAATGTATGAAGCGATTAAAAAATCAGCAGATATAGAGGATAACAGAGCTGTGATGTACAGTAATTAAAGTTTTTTAGTTTAAATAAATAGGAGAATCCGTTCAAAATTTTTGAACGGATTTTTTATGTTCTAAATATTAATGAGTGCGAAACAATTTTAACAGAAAAATAGGTTTTATGGTCATAAATAATATAAATAACAAGCTATAAAAGAGTAGAATTATAGCAATTTAAATATAATGTTGTGTGCATAAATTGAATTGTTTTTTGACACATTGAAATTAGAAATAGGTAAAACAGTTTTCCTTAGGGTACTTTTTTTGATAAAAAGTAAGTGAAATAGAAACGTTTATTGAAACATTATATCGTTAAAAGGCTACAAGTAACATGAAGAAAATAGGGCGAAAAATAAAACCTTTTTGAGTTATCAAAAAGGTTTTATTTTATATTTCTAAAAAGTTTGACTATGATTAGCCTTTCATCGAGACTAAAAACTCTTCATTACTTTTAGAAAACTTAATTCTATCATTAATAAATTCCATTGCTTCTATTGGATTCATGTCTGCTAAATACTTTCTTAAAACCCACATTCTTTGCACGGTTTTAGGATTTAGTAGTAAATCATCACGACGTGTAGAAGATTTTATTAAGTCGATTGCAGGATAAATTCTTCTATTAGAGATATTTCTATCTAGCTGTAGCTCCATATTTCCTGTACCTTTAAATTCTTCAAAGATTACTTCATCCATTTTAGATCCAGTATCGGTAAGTGCAGTAGCAATAATGGTTAAAGAACCACCATTTTCAATATTTCTTGCCGCACCAAAGAAACGTTTTGGTTTGTGTAATGCATTTGCATCGATACCACCAGAAAGTATTTTTCCAGACGCAGGTGCCACGGTATTGTAAGCTCTTGCCAAACGTGTTATAGAATCTAAAAGAATCACAACATCATGACCACATTCTACCAATCTTTTAGCTTTCTCTAGAACAATATTAGCTACGCGTACATGTTTGTCTGCAGGTTCGTCAAAAGTAGATGCAACCACTTCTCCACGAACGCTACGCTGCATATCAGTAACTTCTTCGGGTCTTTCATCAATTAATAAAACAATTTGATACACTTCAGGATGATTCATTGCAATGGCTTTCGCAATATCCTTTAGCAACATCGTTTTACCTGTTTTGGGTTGTGCTACAATCATACCACGTTGCCCTTTTCCTAAGGGAGAAAATAAATCGATAATTCTTGTGGATAAAGAACTTCCTTTTTCAGCTAAATTGAATTTTTCTTCCGGAAATAAAGGCGTTAAATGTTCAAACGAAACACGGTCTCTAACAATATTAGGGTTTAATCCATTTATTTTTGAAACTCTGATTAAAGGGAAATATTTTTCACCTTCTTTAGGGGGTCTTACATTTCCACGAACGGTATCCCCTGTTTTTAAACCAAATAATTTAATTTGAGATTGAGATACATAAATATCATCGGGTGATGATAAGTAATTATAATCAGAAGAACGTAAAAAACCATATCCATCGGGCATCATTTCTAAAACACCTTCACTTTCAATAATTCCATCAAATTCAAAGTCAGGATCTCGATATCGATTGTTAGATTTATTTCCGTTGCTTCTACTATTATTTTTACTTTGTTGATTTGTGCTTTTAACCTTTGCTTGATTCGTATTGCGCTGTTGCGTATTGCTATTAGCTCTTTGTTGATTTTTTACAACAGGTTTTTGTTCTTTGTTATCGTTTGCTTCAGCTTTTACTTCATTAGGCTTAGCATTCTTAACCGCTGTAGTTTTGTTTTCACGAACTGCTGCATGTTTACTATCATTATCTTTAGATTTTTCCTCACTGGTAGCCTCTTTTTTTGTAACCTTTTTAACAGGAGTCCTCTTAACAGCAGGTGTTTTTTCTTTACGCTCAATAATAAAGTCTGATTGAATTTCTGATGCTACTTCTTCGGCAGGCTCAGTGGGTGCTTTTTTTACAAGTCTTTTTCTTTTGGGCTTTGCCGTATCAGTTTTACTAGGAGCAGCGGTAGCCTCTTTTGTTGTAGAAGGGTTTGCCGCTTGCGTATCTAATATTTGATAAACTAAATCTAATTTTTTTAATTGACTCGTCTTTGTAAGACCTATTGACTTTGCTATAACTTGCAAGTCAGCAAGGGTTTTTGCTTTTAGTTCAGAAATTTCGAACATTTATATATTTATTAAGTTATGATAAATCTTAAAATTTTAATATTTTTTAAAATTGATTCTTTTGATTTTTTTTATATTGTATATAGCACTATACAACTTTCTTTGGGTGGTAATAATAATACAAATATATACTTTTTTTTTAACTTTCAAGTTTTCTTTTTTTAAAAAATAAATTCTATTTTTGTACCGAAATAATTCCTAATGATTCAAAGAATACAAACCATATATTTAATGCTAGCTTCTATCGTTTCGGGAGGTTTAATTTTTATATTTAGCTTATGGAATACTATAAAACAGAAAATTTTTGTTGTAGATTTGTTTTCAAGGGAGGTAATTACTTTAAAAATAATTCCTCTGATGTTCATTTCGTCGGCTGTTCTTTCATTAATAGCAATATTTTTGTTTAAGGATAGGAAATTACAGTTTGTAATGGGGCGAATTATAATTTTGATCAATCTTTTTTTATTAGTATTATTGATTTATCTATCACTAACATTATCTGGAGAAACTTCAGTTTCGGAGAAAGGTATTGGGATGTTCTTACCAATTTTGGCTATTTTGTTTATTGTTTTGGCAAATAAAGCTATTAAAAAGGATGAAGATCTCGTAAAATCTGTAGACAGGTTGCGATAAAACTAACAATTAGTATATTTAGTGCGAAATAAAACCGAGAACATATTCTCGGTTTTTTTACTTTTAGGAATATTTGAAATATCTATGATTTCACTGCTGAAAAAAAAAATATTAAAAAATGGGCGATTTAAATATCTAATTATCAGTTATTTGTGTTTTTCTTTTCCCTGTAAACAGGGAGGGCCCTCTACTCGTAAACAAGGAGGATAAATATCCCTGATTACAGGGATTGTGTAATGAAAATAAGTAAGTTAAATTTGTAAAGTAAGAATGAAGAGAAAGATATACGTTCATGTAGCAGATGACCATAAAATTGTAATTGAAGGCATCATGGCTGTAATAGATGCCGATAACGATATAAAGATTAGAGGATATTCTTTAACCGGAAAAGAAGTTATAGATTGGTTTGATGCTAAAGAAAACAAAGCAGATGTTTTAATTTTAGATATAACGATGCCCGTCATAGACGGAATTGGAGTTTTAAGATATTTTAAAGCAAATAAAATTAAACAAAAGGTTATTATTCTTTCTTCTTATGATGATATGAAAATTGTTCAAGAAATGTTAGCCTTAGGTTGCAAAGGATATATCACAAAGAATAATGCAGGAGAGCATATAATAAAAGCGATAAAGGCTGTTGCTAAAGGAGAGCAATATTTTAGTGATGATATACAAAGAGAACTTTATAAATCTTTTTCAGGACAAGGAAAATTAAAAAGTGGTTCGTTTGATGAGGATTTAATAGAAGAGTTAACAGAAAGAGAATTAATTGTTTTAAAGTTGATTGTAAAACAATGCAGCTCTCCAGAAATTGCTCATATTTTAAAAGTAAGTAATAGTACAGTAGAAACACATAGAAGAAATTTATTTAAAAAAATAAAAGTTAAAAATTCAGTAGGTCTAGCAATGTTTGCGGTAAAAAATAAGATAGTATTAATAAATAATATGTCAGATCTTTAATTATGTGAGGTAAACCCCCACTAAAAGATTAGATATTGTTCCCCCCAACACTATTAATGTCCCCCAACACCATTAAAGTCCCCCAATGGCTATCTTTTTATCGCTTATATTGCAAAATCTACTACCATTCACAATTAAATTCTAATACAATGAAAACAATGAAAACAATGAAAAAAATTAAATTCTTGTCCGTTATGACGGTAATTGCTTTGGGTATTACTTCTTGTTCAGATGAAGATGGAGTGCTAGCAACTGATCAAAATGCCAAATTATTAAAAACCTTTAAAGTTCAGAGAGATGCTACAGGCGCTTATTCTGTCGATTTTAATGTTTCGGACAATACGGAGTTTGACAAGGTTTTAAATAAAAATGACAATACAAGACAATATTTCTTGTATTCGTCAGACAAAACAACGGAAAATAATATTTCTCATGATTTATCAATAAAAAACGATCAAGTAAAAATAGGGTTTGTAGATATGCAATCAACAAAATCAAAAAGCATTACCATTATTGATGATATTAATTTTGCAAGAAAATCTAGCAATCCACATAGGTTACTTAGCTATAGTGTTGTCAGTAATGAAAACGGTTTGTATGATTTAGATTTTACGGTTATGGAAAATACCAATGTAAGCTTTGTGTATAATGATGAACTTAAGATTCATGAAGTTCATTTAAGAGTGGGTACAAGAGGTGAAGTTGACTTTTCTACAAGCTTAGAAAAATTAGAGGGAGAATCATTGAAGATTGATTTCGTCAATCATATTGGTAACCCAAATGCTAAATCTTATAAGGAATCGTTGGTTAGAAAGCCAAGAGTTATAGTTGACACTGGTGATTAATAGAAAAATTAGCTTTTGAAAAGTCTTACATATTTATACTTTTTTTGCTGTATTATTTGCAAATTAAGTGCTTTCGAAAATAATAGAAATACTGAAGGTGTCTTATTTTTAGAGACACCTTCAGTATTGTTGGTTAAAAAGGATTCATTAATACAGCTAAATTATGATAAGATTCTTAAGCTTTTTACAGAAGAAAAATACGGATTAGCATTAGAAAAATCTTTATTACTTCGAGATGAATGCAAATCTAAAGGGAATGATTATTGGACTTATAGGTGCACATTGCTTATAGCAATGATTCATGAAAGGTCAAACAAATTTGAAAAATCTATCCAATATTACAAGGAATCATTAAGTAAAATTAGTGTGCCTCTAACCGAGAAGAATAATCCAAAAATTAATGATGTTGAATTTGCTGAAATTTTTTTAAAAATAGGTGGTGCTTATCATAAACTTTCCATATCGGAGCAAGAAAATAATAAATATTTTTATCTAGATAGTGCAAAAGTATACTATGAAAAGTTAGAGAGGTTCCCTCAATTAAATGCAGAGATCAAAGATATTGTAGCAAAAGCCTACAGTAATTTATCTGGTATCTATGAACAAGATTCAATTTACGATATAGCAGAAAATTATGCAAGAAAAGCTATTGAAGTGCACAGAAAAAGTAATAATCACTTAAGTAGGGCAGGTGCTTTAAATAATTTAGGGAATATCTTTTTGTCGCAAAAAGAATATAAGAAATCTAAGGAAATTTATAAGGAAGCCATTAATTTAATTAAGAGTGATACTAGCTCAAGAGCAAATAGCGTGAAATCTGGTTTGTATTTTAATTTGGCTTGGGCCATGAGAAATTTAAAAGATTACGCGGCATACGATTTTCAAGAGGAGGCTTATGAATTAGAGGGAGATATCAGGGAGAAGGAGTTTAATGGTATTATTGAACGAATTAATCGAAAATATAACTTTGATGCTAAAAAAGAACTATTTCAAGAGCAAGAAGAAGTGAAACGATTAAGAGATCAAAGAATTTTTTGGAGTTTTGGAATAATAGGCATCTTGATTATAATTTCTTTAGTATATTCCTTAAATCTTTACAAATTAAAACAAAATAATTTAGCTCTAAAGTTAAAACAAGTAGCGCTTATCCAAAATCAAAACTTAGAGAAATTAAAATCTGAAACTCAAGTAAGAATTTTAAATGCAACCATAGATGGCAGAGAATCAGAAAGAAAGGAAA
>JBNMNV010000013.1:0-24389 GCA_051278125.1 Polaribacter sp.
AAATTCAAAGGAATAAATTAAATAACGGACATTTTAAGCTTCTTATGTAAGTAGATATTTAACGCAATATTTTAAAATCAAACTGAAACTTCTAGAAAACCTTATCATAAAAAAAATGGTATAGTTTTAATTTATTTTAAAACTTTCTAATAGGCTACAAAGTATTAGATTTAGTCTAAATATTGAAATGTTATCTGAGTGTAAATCTATATTTCTAGGATGAAACAAGAGTTGTTCTGATGACACTTTTAGAGGTATTTAAGCATCTCGAAATTAAATTCCATTACATTTTATCAGCATGTTTTAAGACAATTTAGCTATAGGGAATGCTATTTACGACACTTACCGACAACTCTTTTGTTCGGGAAGGTAAAGTATAGATGCAACTATATTTGAATGCTATCCAATATGGTTTATATGAAAATCAAAAAAATATAAAATTGTGACGCTACATAAGACAGGTTTTAATTCAATAAAAAACAGAATACTCTAATATACATTAGAACTAAATCAGCGCGAACAATTTAGGGGTATCTTAAAATGGATAGAAAAAACATGTTTTTAAAACGATGTTAAAATTAAGGATTGGTTATATAACAACGCTCAATCAATTGAGTACAGAAACGATTCAATTTTTAAATAGAAATTATCATTTTAGAAGGTTGGATAGATACATGGAATTTGCTGATGAATAGGGATATGATTCGACTTAAGGTTTAAAATATCTCAGTATTTACTAAAATTCTGCATAAAATATTATTTGTTTTTTCATTAAAAATAGTGAAGCTATATTTTAATTTGATATCGTGAGAACTACAAATTTAGGTTCTCTTTGGATAATAGAATGCATACTCAGGATGTATAGTATTATCTCAAAGTAATATTCTAAAAGAAATGATGTGTTTAACCTGTATTACTGATTTATTTAATAGCAAGTTGAATACTCAAAAAAATGAAATAAACAGAAGGTTAAAAAAATGTAAGATAAAGCGTTTTCTTTTTTATTAATAATAATCCATCTTATTATAAAAAAATGAATTTAATAAATACAGTGATTTAAATCAATATTTCGAAATTTTTACAATCTAACAATAATGTTAAGAAAAGCAATAATACTGTTAAATTAGGCTATAATATAAGATAATTAACTATACAAGACCACAACATTTGGTTTTTATGTAATAAAAAGCACATTTAAAATCTAGCGATAAGTCCTTTATGAGTAATAAATATTAGGGTATTTTATCATGTATTACTTTTGTTGAGGTTACTTTTAGCAATTTCACAAAAAAAATGAATTAATTTTATCAAAAATATATTATTTAAATTAATTCAATCAATTTGGCTTACCGTGAGACACAATCGTTATAGCACAAATTTTAATTCTAAAAAGAAAATTATGAAGAACATTTTTTTGAGATTATTACTTCTCATATTTACAACAAGTTTCTTTGCTCAGGCCGACAAAGTTTCAGTTGTAAATAACCAAGATGGTATGAAACTCGTTGTTAATGGAAAAGATTTTATAGTTAACGGTATGAATTGGGATTATATTCCCATTGGTACGAATACGGTAAATGCAAATTTTTGGAAAAACCCGGATGACATTATCAAATCAGCTTTAGATGCAGAAATGTCCCTACTTCAAAATATGGGAGTTAATACGGTTAGACAATATACAGGAGTTCCAGCAAAATGGATTCGTTATATGTTTGAGAATTATGGTATATATACCATGTTAAATCATTCCTTTGGTCGTTATGGTTTAACCTTAGACGGCGTTTGGACACCTGTTACTAAATATGGTGAACCTAGAACTCAAAAGTTTTTATTAGAAGAAGTTAAGAAATTGGTAACTGAATATAAAGATACGCCTGGTATTTTATTGTATTTATTAGGAAACGAGAACAACTATGGCTTATTTTGGGCGGGAGCAGAAACTGAAGATTTTCCAGAAGGTCAAGAGCAAATTAATGCTGTAGGAGAGAACCGTGGAAGACCAATGTATAAATTAATGAACGAAGCATCTAAATTAATAAAAGGTATAGATTCTTCTCATCCTGTTGCAATTTGTAATGGTGATGTTTTATTCATTGATATTATAGCAGAAGAATGTACAGACATAGATATATACGGAACAAATACATACAGAGGTAAATCTTTTGGCGATATGTTTCAAGTGGTAAAAGATAAATTAAATTTACCCATTTTATTTACGGAATTTGGAGCCGATGCTTATAACGCAATGGATAATCAAGAAGATCAAAAAATGCAGGCGTACTACATGGTCGAAAACTGGAAAGAAATTTATGCAAATGCTGCCGGTTTAGGAAAAGTAGGAAATTCTATTGGTGGATTCACTTTTCAGTTTTCTGATGGTTGGTGGAAAGCTGGTTTTGATGATAGAAAAGATGCAGACTCTCAGCAAACAGAAGCTACCTGGAATGGTGGTGGTTATACTTTAGATATTGCTTATCCCGGTGCTAATAACATGAATGAAGAATGGTTTGGTATTTGTGCAAAAGGGCCAACTAATGCTAGAGGTTTATATACATTGTATCCTAGAGCAGCCTATTATGCATTAAAAGAAGCACACAGTTTAAATCCTTATGGGGAAGGTGTTAATGCGGAATTTGTGGATAATTATTTTTCTAACATCAATTTGATGGATGCTGTTTTAAGAGCAAGAGGAGACAAAGCGGCTATCGGAGGAAATGACAAACTTAGTTTGAGTAGTATGAGAGCAGAGTTTACCACGTTCAATACTGGTGGTTCACTTTTATCTACAGAAACTTTAAATGACCCATCGGGTTTAACTTTTCCTAATAGAACGGGTTTCGATCATATGCAATCTTATTATATAGGTGTTCAGGGACAGGCTTCACCAACTATGAAAGCAGAGGTGAATTTCAATATTTTAGGTAATATTGCTGGAAATCCTATAGATGATATTTTTTATGAAAACGTAGGTAGACCAATAACGGTAAATTCAGATAACGGCGACGTTATTCTTACTGATAATAATAGATTACGTGTTTATAATGCTTCTTTTGAGTGGAATGCTAAAGTTGCCGATGTAAGAGGTTTTTATAGAACAGGGCATTATCATTGGGGAGATGAAGGTGACTTTTTTGGTTTGTATCCAGAAGCTAATTATGGACCCAATCTTGATCTTTATAATGGAGAGATTATTGGGGTAGAAGTAGATGGTAAAGGGGCTTTAAAAGGATTAAAAGCTGCATTTGGTCCTCAATTATGGTGGGGAGCAAACCCTGCTGTTCTTTTAAAATATAGAAAAGAACTTGGGCATTATACCTTTACAGGGATGTTTCATGAAGATATAGATAGTAATACAGATGCGCAAACATCAGGTTTTATTCCAATGCCAAAAACAAGAAGGGTTGCTTTAGCAGTAGAAAAAAAAGGAGAGCACTTTGGTTTTCAAGCTGGTGCAATATGGGGTGGTCAGCCATTAAATGGAAGAATCTACCAAGATGTTACAGGATCTGCAGGAAACTATACCGTGTATAATGATCAAATAAAATCGAGTGATAATTGGGGAGGTAAATTAAAAGTTACCTACCAAAAAGGAAGTTTTAAATGGTATGCACAATCTGCAATTATGGGTTTAGTGGCAAACGGTGGATTTGATCAAACACTGACTTTTACTGGCTGGACATTAAAAGATTCGGGTAGTGGAAATCAAACTAATGTTTTATCAGGTTTCTCATATGCAACGGGTAACTTTCAAATAGCACCGAACTTCTTATGGCAAAAACCTCTGGTAGGAGCTATTCCTAATGATGTTGGTGCTCCAGGAAGATTAAGAAATATTGTAGACGATCCATTCGCGGTAAGAGGAAATAGAGAAACAACGGCAGGTGAGCTTTTGTTAACCTTTGACCCAACTCCGGCAACTTTCATGTATGAGTGGGATAATGACAGAGCAGAAGATGCTAAGTTTGCTATGAATTTAGGTTTTGTATATCGTCATTTACCAACAACGCAAGATGCTTGGATTGGTTTCTTGGCAAATCGTAGTTCATTTGCGTTTCCAAATTCTGCTCCTGCAGAAGATTTATGGGAAGTAAATTCTAGAATGGTTTCCAAATTGAATCCAAATTTGGGGTTAATTGGTAATTTTTACTATGGTACAGGTCAAGCAAATGGTAGTGATGAACGGCTCATTAAAAGATTTGGAGGAGATGTAAGAGTGATTTACAACAAGATGAAAATAATGGGAATGGCTAAATTTAACGATTGGGGGCCTTTTGATTATCATAGAGATTTTAACTTAACATATCCTGCGCAATTAATGTTAGATGTATCAACATCCGTTGGTAAACCAGGTTGGTATGTGCTACCAGACACTAAAATTGGTATTAGAGGTACATGGAGATCTTTAAACGAGTTTTCACCAAGGTATTCACCAACCCAAACGGCAAGTGCCTTCGCAACAGAAACTAGATTAAGTCCAGTTGGATTTGCAAATGGTACGGAATGGGAAATTAGAACTTATATTCATATTAATATAGGGAAATAGAAATTTTTAGTAAATGAAAACAAAAATAGATACATATATAAAGTCCTCATTTTTTGTAATGTTGATGATAGGTATATCGAGTTGCGAAAGAGAAATTTCAGTTGATGCAACGGTAGCTTCTTTTTCATCAACGGCAGAAGTCTTTATAGATGGTTTTAGTGGAGGCTTAGAATACTATCCGTATGCTGATTCTAAATTTACTGCTTTTTCAGTCGATACTGAAAATAAATACTTAGGCTCTGCTTCTATGCGCTTTGATGTTCCAAATGTTGATGACCCGGAAGGAGCATATGCAGGTGCCATCTTTAGGGATGATAATGGGGGTAGAGATTTATCTAGTTATGATGCACTTACTTTTTGGGCAAAGGCAACAACATCAGCTACTATTAATGATATAGGTTTCGGTCAAGATTTTGGGGAGAACAAATTTCAAGTAAGTAAAAGAGGTTTGCGGTTAACAACAAACTGGGTCAAATATATTATTCCAATTCCAGTACCTTCTAAACTTACCAAAGAAAGCGGTATGATGTGGTTCGCAGAAGGTCCTGAGGACGGAGATGGCTATACTTTTTGGATAGATGAATTGAAGTTCGAGAAACTAGGAACTATTGCGCAACCAAGGCCTGCAATTCAGAGTGGTCAAGATATTATTACTGATTCTTTTATAGGAGTAAATGTAACGGTTGCAGACTTAGTTCAAACATTCAATTTAGGTTCGGGCATAAATGAAACAATAATAATAGCGCCCAATTATTTTGAATTTTTATCGTCAGATTCAGGGGTTGCATCGGTAGACTCGTCTGGATCTATAAAAGTACTATCCGATGGTTTAACAGTAATTAGTGCAACTTTAGACGGGATAGAGGCTTTTGGTTCTTTAACAATTAATTCAAGTGGTGCTTTTGTTTTAGCACCAATTCAAGAGAGAGATGCAGGTAATGTTACCTCTATTTTTAGTGATTACTATGAAAATACTACAATAGATTTTTATAATGGATATTGGCAACCATACCAAGAGACGTTATCAGCGGATTTTAGTATTGACGGAGATCATATTCTAAATTATACAAACTTCAATTTTGTTGGAATTCAATTTGCCAACCCAACAGTAGATACAACTGTAAAATCTAATTTACACTTTAATATGTATATACCAGGTGCGGTTCCATCTAATTTTGATTTTTTAATATCCGTAGTAAATTTTGGCCCCGATCAGGTTGGTGGAGGAGGAGATGATAGTCGAGAGCAATTATTCATAAGAAGATCTCCTCGGGTTATTGCAAATGGATGGATGACTTTTGAATTTCCTTTAAGCTCAGGAAATCGATCAAATGTGGGTCAAATAATTTTTGAAAACATTAATTTTTCATCATTGAGAAATATTTATTTAGATAATATTTATTTTTATGAGTAATCATTATTATGTTGTATAAGAACATAATTTTAACATATAAAATTTTTAAAAAATGAAAAAAATGAAATTTATAAATGCAAAAACAACTCTTTTATTGGGGTTGAGTTTTATACTTATGACAAGTTGCGAAAGAAATATCTCTGAAGATGCGGAAATAGCAAATTTTGCATCAACAGCAGAAATTTTCACAGACACGCCTATTGGAATGGGAACTGATTTTTACTTTCCATTTATTGGAGAGGCTACAAATCCAATAGGTTCTAAACTAACAGCGTGGTCAATAGATGATAATGTTAGTTACATGGGGTCATCTTCTATGCGTATTGATGTTCCTAACGCAAATGATCCATTAGGGAATTATGCAGGGGCAGCATTTCTAATAGACGGAGCTGGTCGTGATTTAACGGGCTATGATGCGTTAACATTTTGGGCAAAATCATCTCAAGGAGCAATAATTTCGGAAATTGGTTTTGGAGAAGATATTAATGTTGTTCTTTTAAAAAATGTGAGTATGGCTACAGAATGGACAAAATATATAATTCCAATTCCAGACCCTTCAAAATTAACAAATGAACGCGGTATGTTAAGATATGCTGCGGCTGGTATTAATGGTTTAGGTTATACTTTTTGGATTGATGAACTTAAATTCGAAAAATTAGGTACCATAGGTCAAGTTAGGCCATTTATGCAAGGAGGAGAAGATCAAGAAGGTGTTGCATTTGTTAGTCAGAAGTTAACGATCTCTAATCTTGGGGTAACGTCTAATCTTGCTAATGGCACAAATGTTACAGTAACTGCCGCACCTAATTATTTTAACTTTTTTTCCTCTAATCCATCAGTGGCATCAGTGAATTTAACAGAGGTAACATTAGATCAATTTGGGCAAGCAGTAATCACTGCTGAAGTAGCAGGTAAGCCAGCAAATGGTTCTTTAGTGGTTAATGCTGTCGCTTTAGCGCCGACACCTTCCCTGGATCCGGCTAATGTGATTTCTATATTTAGTGATGCTTATACAAACTTTCCAGTAGATTATTTTAATGGATATTGGGCTCCTTTCCAAACAACACAAGGTCAGGATGATATTGATGTTAATGGAAATAAAATTATTAAGTATACTGACTTAAATTTTGTTGGAATTGAATTTCAAGGAGGTAAAAGCATAAATGCCTCTTCGATGACGCATTTTCATATGGATGTTTTTGTAGAAGATGCTCTAGTACCAGGTGATTTTTTAACCATAAGACTATTAGACTTAGGTTCAGACAATGCTTTTGGAGGATTTGATCCCTCAGGAGAATTTAGATTAAGAAGTACTTCAAGCCCTGCATTAGTAAGCGGTAGTTGGATCAGTGTAGATATTCCTTTTTCTAGAATGCCGAGTTTGTCAAGTAGGTCTAATTTAGCACAAATTGTATTTGTTTCTGATGCTACTGTTAAGTCTGTTTTTATAGACAACATTTATTTCCACAATTAGCGTATAGAGTACTTTCAGAATTAAAAAAAAAATTAAAAAATATAAAAATGAATATTAGAAAACAATTAATAAAACTTTTGGAAAAGTCCTCTTACAAGTATTTTTTGGCCCTAGCGATTGTGTTTTCAATCTATAGTTGTGAAAACTCCGAAACACAAACGGTTACTACGTTAAATAATTTAGTTTGGGAAGATCAGTTCAGTACAGAGGGTGCACCAGATCCAAGTAAATGGACTTATGATATCGGTAGAGGTCAAAATGGTTGGGGTAATAATGAATTACAATATTATTCAGACCGTCCTGAGAATGTGCAAGTGAAAGATGGGATGCTTCATATTACGGCTATGAATGAATCTTATATGGGGGCTAATTATTCATCTGCAAAATTATTAACGAAAGGAATTTATCAAAGTAAATATGGTCGTTATGAAGCAAGAATTAAAATGCCTTGGGGTCAAGGCTTATGGCCTGCATTTTGGTTATTGGGAGACGATTCTAATGGAGCAGTTGCTTGGCCGCAAATTGGTGAAATCGATATTATGGAGTATGTGGGGCAAGAGCCTACCATTACTAACGGTAGTATTCATGGACCCGGGTATTCAGGAGGAGAGGCTATCACAAAAAGTTATGAATTAGAAGGAGATCGTTTCGATACTAATTTTCATATATTTGGCATTGAATGGGGTGAAAACTATATTAACTATTATGTAGATGATGTTCTATACAATCAAATAACTCCTTCGGATTTACCTGAAGGAACTGAATGGGTTTTTAATAATAACCAGTTTTATATCATTTTAAATTTAGCCGTTGGTGGTTCCTTTGTGGGCTCTCCGAATGAAGAAACTGTATTTCCACAGACAATGGTAGTAGATTATGTGAAGGTTTACCAATAAAAAGTTAATATAGAATAGAATATCGTTAATTTTCATTAGGGGTATTCTATTTTTTAAAAATATTTTCGCTAAAAATTTTTATTTAAGCCTTTTTTTAAGGTGCTTAAATTTAATTCTTTTAAAAAAAATAGTTCTTAAAAATTTCATTAGAACTAATTTCAAAGGGAAAAATATTAATATAATTAAGATAAAATACATGAGTAAAACTGTTTCTTACCAACACAATTTAACCTCTAAAAGTGTCGATGGGATTACTGGAGAGTTAGTGAATTATCAAAACGAATCTTATTACAAAATATCCAATAGCCATGCAATGCGGCCATTTTTTATGAGCATTGTGTCAGATTCCAATCACTGGATGTTTATCTCTAGTAATGGAGGTCTTACGGCAGGAAGAAAAAATGCGGATTTTGCAATTTTTCCATACTATACGGATGATAAACTAACTGAATTAGCAGAAACTACAGGGTGTAAGTCTATTTTTAGAATTCAAAAAAATGGAAAAACATACCTTTGGGAACCCTTTTCGGAAAGGCAAGCTGGTTTGTATACTATCAAAAGAAATTTATACAAGAATATTTATGGAAACAAAATTGTTTTTGAAGAAATAAATGAAGACTTAAATTTAATCTTTAAATATCAATGGAACTCTAGTGACGAATTCGGTTTTGTCAGAAAAGCTACTTTGATTAACAATGCTAACGAAGATTTAGAGATCTCTTTAGTGGACGGATTACAAAATCTTTTACCTTATGGAGTAGGTTCAGATATTCAAGGTATTCGAAGTAATTTAGTAGATGCTTACAAAAAATGTGAGTTAGAAGCAGATTCTGGTGTAGGTATTTATGCATTAAGTGCAATTATTGTGGATAAAGCGGAGCCAAGTGAGGCTTTAAAAGCAAATTTAGTTTGGTCTTTAGGATTAGAAAATCCTACCTACCTGTTATCTTCATTGCAATTAGATAATTTTAGAAGAGGAATTGACATACATCAAGAGTTGGATATAAAGGCAGAAAAAGGTGCTTACTTTCTAAATGCTACCATTCAATTACCTTCCAAACAAGAAAAAACTTGGATTCAAGTGGCAAATGTAAATCAAACGGTTTCTGATGTTATTAGTATTTCTGAATTGATTAAAAGCAATAATTATCTAGAAGAAACTTTGAACAAAAGTATACAAGAAGGTACTAAAAAATTAATAAATTTAGTAGCCGCTTCAGATGGTTTACAATTATCAAATGACAAGTTAATTAATACAAGACATTTTTCAAATACACTTTTCAATATTATGAGAGGTGGTATTTTTGATGATAATTATAACATAGGGAAACAAGATTTTATTACCTACTTATCAAAAGCAAACAAAAAATTATTTACAAAAATAAAAGCATCTTTACAGAATCTACCAAATGAATTTACAGTAGAGTTTATTAAAGATTTAGCCGATAAAGATGAGGACAAAGATTTTAAAAGATTGTGCTTAGAGTATTTGCCATTAAAATTTAGTAGAAGACATGGAGATCCGAGTAGACCTTGGAACAAGTTTTCTATCAACACAAAAAGTGAGGTTGATGGTTCTAAACTATTGGATTATGAAGGGAATTGGAGAGATATTTTTCAAAACTGGGAGGTATTAGCAAATTCATATCCTCAATTTATTGAGAGTATGATTCATAAGTTTTTGAACGCAACAACTTTTGAAGGTTATAACCCTTATAGAGTTACGAAAGATGGTTTCGATTGGGAAATTATAGAAGAACATGATCCGTGGTCTTACATTGGGTATTGGGGAGATCACCAGATTATTTATTTATTAAAGTTTTTAGAGTTTATAGAGAGACATTACCCGTCTAAGTTATCGGAATTATTTAGTGACGACATTTTTGTTTATGCAAACGTGCCTTATAAAATAAAATCATATGCAGACATTGTAAAGAACTCAAAAGACACCATTGATTTTGACCATCAACTAAATGCTAAAATTGATGAGAGAAGAGCAAATATTGGTGCAGATGGTTCTTTGTTGACAGATAAAAACGATAATGTCTATAAAGTAAATCTTATTGAAAAATTATTAGTAACTGTTTTGGCAAAAGTAGCAAACTTTATTCCTGAAGGCGGAATTTGGTTAAACACGCAACGTCCTGAATGGAATGATGCCAATAATGCTTTAGTTGGTAATGGGGTTTCTATGGTAACACTATATTACTTAAGACGCTTTATCAATTTCTTTGAGGGTATCGTAAAAGATTCTGATATCAATGATGTTGAAATTTCTGCTGAAGTTGCATCTTTATTCAAAGATATCTTAAAGACATTAGATGATAATGCTACTATTTTATCTAAAAAAGTATCAGATAAAGATAGAAAAACTGTTTTAGACGGTTTAGGAAATCCTTCAAGTGACTACAGAGAGTTTATTTATGAAAACGGCTTTTCAACAGATAAAACTTCTGTGACCAAATCTTCATTATTACACTTTTTTGCCATCACTAAAAACTATTTAGATCATAGTATTAGAGCCAATAAACGTTCTGATAATATGTATCACGCTTATAATTTAATGACGATTGAAAATGAGGATGAAGTTTCTATTTCATACTTATCAGAAATGTTAGAAGGGCAAGTTTCAGCATTAAGTTCTGGATATTTAACGCCTCAACAAGCGTTAGATTTATTAGACGGTTTAAAAGCTTCTGCTTTATTCAGACCCGATCAATATAGTTATATCTTATATCCAAATAAAAATTTACCAAGATTTACAGATAAAAACAATATCCCTTCAGATAAGGTAGAAAATTCTGAATTGCTACAAAAACTGGTAGAAGATGGAAACCGAACGATCATAGAAAAAGATATTTTAGGGAATTATCATTTTAATGGGAATTTCAATAATGCAGAAAGCGTTAAAGTAGCTTTACATAATCTTTCAGATGAATATGATACTTTGGTGGAAAGCGGATCAAAAACTGTTTTAGCTATTTTCGAAGAAATATTTGATCATAAATCTTTTACAGGGCGTTCAGGTACTTTCTTTGGTTATGAAGGTTTAGGTTCTATTTATTGGCATATGGTGTCCAAGCTGCTATTGGCAGTGCAAGAAAACTGTTTATTAGCCATAAATTCTAATGAAAATGAAGTGGTTATTGGTAAGCTTTTAGACCACTATTATGAAATATATGCAGGTGTCGGTTTACATAAATCACCTGAATTATATGGTGCTTTTCCTACGGATGCATATTCTCATACTCCTGCTACAAAAGGGGCACAACAACCAGGAATGACAGGTCAAGTAAAAGAAGATTTGTTAAGCAGATTTGGAGAATTAGGTGTTTTTGTAGAAGGTGGTAAAGTAGTTTTTAAACCTCGCTTATTAAAAAAGTCAGAGTTTTTAGAAGAGGCAAAAGTGTTCGAATACATCAATGTTTATAACGAGAAACAACAATTAAATGTTGGTAAAGACCAGTTATGTTTTACCTATTGTCAAGTACCAATTGTTTATAGCTTATCTACTGAAGAAAAGGTTGAAGTAGCTTTTAATGATGGTTCAAATGTGGTATTTAATTCATTAATTTTAGATGAAGCAATTAGTACAGAGCTGTTTAATAGAAGCAATAAAATAAATCATATACAAGTTTCAATTATAAAATAAAATTGATGCAAGACAACTATTCTAAGTGCATAGTATGTTGTTTTTTGTTAATTCTTTTTTCCTGTAACAAAGAAATGAACGTAAGTAAAGAGGTCCAAATAGAACAAAAGGTAGATTCTCTTCTAAAGTTAATGACTTTAGAAGAGAAAATCGGACAAATGTCTCAAATAAGACATTTTGAAGAATCTGCAGATGAACATATTACTGAAAAGTTGATAGGTTCTATAATTCATACTGAAGGTCCTACTCCTGGAAAAACTGCTTTAGATTGGCAAAAGCGCTTTACAGAATTGCAAAAGAAAGCACTTTCTACAAGATTAGGTGTTCCTTTATTATTTGCTGTAGATGCTGTTCATGGTCAAAACACCTATGAAGGGGCTACCATTTTTCCACATAATATAGGTTTGGGAGCTACTCAAAATGAAGAATTAGTAGAGAAAATTGCTTCAATTACAGCTTTAGAAAGCCAAGCAACAGGTTTTAATTGGGTTTTTTCGCCTTGTATTGCAATTCCTTTTAATGAAAAATGGGGAAGAGTTTATGAAGCTTTTTCAGAAAGTACCGAATTAACAGAAAAACTAACCAAAGCTTCGGTAAAAGGACATCAAGGAAATTTATCTGATGCAACTACGGTAATGGCAACAGCGAAACATTTTATAGGTGATGGAGCTACAGATTTTGGGGTTGAAGGAGGAGAAACTTCTTTAGATTCAATACAAATTCAAAATCGTCTTTTAGCACCTTATAAAATTGCTGTTAAAGAAAATATTGGTGCGATTATGGCATCTTTTAATACGGTATCAGGTATTTCAATGCATGCACATAAAGCATTAATTACAGGTACATTAAAAGTTGGGATGAACTTTGATGGCATCGTAGTTTCTGATTGGAAAGGATATTCTCGTTTTGGAGAAAATGATATTATAAATGCAGGGATTGATGTGGTCATGGCTGTTGATGGTGATTTAGAGGATTTTCAAGATGGATTAAAGGCCGGAGTTGAAAATAAAACCGTTAAAATGTCTAGAATTGATGATGCGGTAAAAAGAATTTTACGTCAGAAATTTAGATTAGGACTTTTTGAAAATCCTTTTCCTGAGGCAAGTTTAATTTCTAAAATTGGAATTAAAGAGCACAGAGATATTGCAAGGCAAGCTGTAAGAGAATCCTTGGTTTTGTTAAAAAATGAAAAGAACGTTTTGCCTTTATCAAAAGAAATAAAGAAAATAGTAGTGGTTGGCGAACATGCGAACTCTTCAGGATTACAATCTGGAGGTTGGACGATAAATTGGCAAGGAACTAAAGAAAATTATAAAGGAGCAACTACAATTTTAGACGGAATTAAAAAGCAGGCTAAAGGCGAGGTTGTGTATGATAAAGATGCTACTAAAAATCATTTTGATGCAGATATCGCTATTATCGTTGTGGGTGAACTGCCTTATGCAGAGTTTTTTGGAGATATAGACCATGAGTCTAATCAACTAAAATTAACATTAACAGAAACTCATCAAAAATATATAAAAAACTATCAAGAAAAAGGAATAAAAACGGTCGTTGTTTTAGTTTCAGGAAGACCTTTGGTAGTTACTGATGAAATAGCACAATCAGATGCTTTTATAGCAGCTTGGTTATTAGGTTCTGAAGGGGATGGGGTTGCAGAAGTACTTTTTGGAGATTTTAATTTCTCCGGGAAATTACCGCACTCTTGGCCAGAGGGAATCAAAGATTATCAAAGTAAATATGGTCCTAATTTTTGGGATCATACAAAAGAACCATTATTTAAATTTGGTTACGGCTTAAAATATTAAAAATAGAATTAGCTTAAATTATTACAGATTATTTAGCAGATTTTATCATACATTAAATAAGACAAAAATGAAAAATATAATACAAACATTTCTAATTATTGGACTCTTAATTTCTATGATATCATGTGTAAAAACAGAAAAAAAACAAGATAAGGTTTTGAATACTAAGATAGAATTAACAGCAAAAGAGATACTAGGAAATCCTGATTATTTAGCTATTTCTTATGGTGGTTATAGAGAGAAATTAAGAACTGCTCAGCCAACAATTGCAGAATTAAAAGAAGATTTAAAGCTGATGCATGCCATGGGAATCCGCATTATTAGAACCTATAATGTGCAACCAGAATTACCACATGCATCCAATATTTTAGAGGCGATTCATCAACTTAAAAAAGAAGATGCAAGCTTTGAAATGTATGTCATGTTAGGTGCCTGGATAGATTGTTTAAATGCATGGACAGATCAAACACCAAACCATGAGGTTGAAAGCGCTCAAAATGAAGGAGAAATTGCAAGAGCTGTTGCTTTGGCTAATAAATATCCGGATATTGTTAAAGTCATTGCAGTGGGCAATGAAGCGATGATTCGATGGGCAACAAGTTATTTTGTGAGACCTAATGTAATCTTAAAATGGGTGAATCATTTACAAGATTTAAAGAAAAATGGAAAGCTTTCTAAAGATTTATGGATTACATGTTCAGATGATTTTGCCTCTTGGGGTGGAGGAGATCCAAGCTACCGAGTAAAGGATTTAGAAGATATTATCAAGTCGGTAGATTATGTTTCAATGCATACCTATGCATATCACAATTCACATTACAATCCAGAATTTTGGAAAGTGCCTAGTGAAGATGAAGATTTATCTGATATAGAAAAAATTGACAATGCCATGTTGCGCGCATTGAATTTCGCAAAAACACAATATAAGGAAGTTTCTGAATATGTAAAAAGTATAGATGCTACCAAAACAATCCATATTGGTGAAACTGGATGGGCAACGATTTCTAGTGGTCATTATGGAGTCAATGGATCTCGAGCTACGGATGAGTATAAGCAAGCCTTATATTATAAACATTTAAGAGAATGGACCAATAAAGAAGGTATTTCTTGTTTCTATTTTGAGGCTTTTGATGAGCAGTGGAAAGATGCACACAACCCAAAAGGTTCAGAAAATCACTTTGGATTATTTACGCTAAATGGAGAAGCTAAATATCCTATTTGGGATTTAGTAGATAAAGGCGTCTTTAATGCTCTTACTAGAGATGGTCATAAAATTAAAAAAACGTTTGAGGGGGATAAAGAAGCTTTAATGAACACCGTTTTAGTTCCAAATACAGACTACCCAAGATAAAGATTATTTAATATGAAGCACATTATTATAATACTACTTTTTGCTTTGACTTTTACTGCTTGTAAAAGTGAACTAAAAAATGATATTGTCTCAGTTTCTGGTAGAAAAATAATGCTAAATGAAAAGCCTTATTTAATAAAAGGAATCTGTTATCATCCCGTACCAAAGGGAAGTGATAAAGTAAATTTTAAGAATCTAACAAAAGATTTAGCCTTAATGACCGATGCTGGTATCAATACAATTAGAGTGTATGCTCCAATCGATGACGTAAAAGTTTTAGATGAAATAAGTGATGCAGGAATAAAAGTAGTGATTGGTTTTGGATATAACCAGGGAGGTAAAAATGATATTCTCTCAGGTTCATTTATTAACTATGTAAACAAGTTTAAGAATCATAAGGCAATCCTTATGTGGGAGCTAGGAAACGAGTATAATTATCATCCAGAATGGTTTGATGGCGATATTAAGAATTGGTACAAAGCCATGAATAATGCAGCAGATTTAATCCATCAAAATGATACAAATCATCCAACAACAACTGCTCACGGAGAATTACCAGATGCCCTCGCACTTTCAATGAGCCCAAATATAGATGTTTGGGGAATGAATGTATATCGATGGGACAACCCAGAAGGAATTTTTCAACAATGGAAAGCTGTTAGTGAAAAACCTATGTATTTGTCTGAAGCAGGTGGAGATAGTTATATGACCATTGCAAAAGCTGGTTTTGAAATGGGAATGAATGAAAAAGCGCAAGCTGCTGCTACTTCTAAAATTTTAAAGAAAACTTTTGCGAATACAGATATCAGTTCTGGTGTAACACTATTTTCATTTACAGACGGATGGTGGAAAGCAGGAAACAATACTACGCAAGATGTTGGGGGATGGGCGCCAAATAGTTCTGGGGTTCCTTATGATGGATCTCCGAATGAAGAGTTTTGGGGAATTGTAGATATTGATAGAAATAAGAAAGAAGCATATACGATTCTTAAAGAACAATATTTGAATTTAAATTAACAGGATTATTTAAAAAAAGTATATTATGAAAATACCTAATTATTACATATATGTTTTTTTAGTATTTATGACTATGAGTTGCACAAAAGATATCGTACAATTATCTGTGGAAGTTTATGAAACTTCCGCTAATGGGAATAATTTAATGAAGTTAGATGATTTTTCTTCGGATATAAGTCAAGAAGAAATTATTCAAATAAAATTATTGCCAGAGCAAAAACGCCAAACAATTTCTGGTTTTGGGGGCTCTTTTACGGAAGCATCCGCTTATTTGTTAAACAAGTTAAGCAAAAAAAATAGAGATTCTATTATCGAAGCCTATTTTGGAGAAAGCGGAGCTAGATACTCGCTAACAAGAACACACATGAATTCTTGTGATTTTTCTTTAGGGCAATATTCATATGCACCAATAGCGGGTGATAAAGAATTAAAGCATTTTTCAATTGAAGAAGATAAGGATGATATTATCCCGTTTATTAAAGATGCTATGGCGGTGTCTAAAGACGGATTTAAAATTTTGTCTTCTCCTTGGACAGCTTCTCCTTGGATGAAAGATAATAATGCTTGGACTGGTGGAAAATTATTACCAGAATATTATGATACTTGGGCATTATTTTTCTCTAAATATGTAACGGCCTACAAAAATGAAGGTATTGATATTTGGGGTTTTACGGTAGAAAATGAACCTTTGGGTAATGACAGTAACTGGGAAAGTATGCATTATTCGCCAGATGAAATGACCAACTTTGTTCAACATCATCTGGGCCCAAAATTAGAAGCCGACTATCCAAACATTAAAATCTTAGGCTATGATCAAAATAGAGAACATTTAAAAGAATGGGTAGATTCTCAATTTAAAAATGAACAAACCTCGAAATATTTTGATGGAACCGCGATTCATTGGTATGCTAGTACGTTCGATTATTTTCCAGAAGAATTGCAGTATGCACATCATAAAGCACCAAATAAATATTTAATACAGTCAGAAGCTTGTGTCGATTCCCAGGTTCCCGTTTGGAAAGATGATGCTTGGTATTGGCAAAAAGAAGCGACCGATTGGGGCTGGGATTGGGCTCCAGAAAAGGACAAACATATGCATCCTAAATATGCTCCGGTAAATAGATATGCTAGAGATATCATTGGTTGTTTAAATAATTATGTAGACGGTTGGATCGATTGGAACATGGTTTTGGATACACAAGGCGGACCAAACTGGTTTAAGAATTGGTGTATCGCGCCAGTAATCGTAAATCCTGAGACAGATGAAGTTTATTTTACACCGTTATATTATACCCTTGCTCATTTTAGCAGATATATAAGACCAGAAGCTACAGTAATTACTTTAGAAAATTCTGATAAAGAATTAATGGTAACTGCGGCTGAAAATCCTGATGGATCTATTGCAGTAGTTGTTTTTAACGAACAAGAAGTATCAAAAAATATAAGTTTACATCTAAACGATAAAAGTATAGATATAAAGATAAAGGGTCAATCTATTCAAACGATTATGATTGAGAATACTAATAACTAACTAACTAACTAATTAACCAATAACTAATAAATACCAGAACTACATGAAAAATTATGTTACGCCATTAAAAGATAAAGTGCCATTGGGGCAAAAAACTGCTTTTGGAGCAGGACATTTAGTCTTAAACTTGCTGCCTGGTTCATTAGGTGTTTTTATGTTCTTTCTTTTAACAGCCTTTGGTATGGATCCATTTTTAGCTGGTTTATTAGGAGGACTTCCACGTATATTTGATGCAATTACAGATCCAATTATGGGTTTTATTACAGATAATACAAAATCTAAATGGGGGCGTAGAAGACCTTATATTTTTGTAGGAGCGATCTTAAGTGGAATTTTATTTGCCTTATTATGGCAATTAGATCCAGAAAATACGCAAGATTATAATTTTTGGTATTTCCTAATTATGTCTATGGTATTTTTAATTGGTAATACAATGTTTGCAACGCCACTGGTTGGTCTGGGATATGAAATGACTTCAGATTACAATGAAAGAACTAGATTGATGGCATTTTCTCAAACGATTGGTCAAATCGCTTGGATGATTGTTCCTTGGTTTTGGGTGATTATTAGCGATCCAGATATGCTGCCAATTTCTGCAGAAGAGATAAGTAGGATAGCTTCGTTAGGTCTAAGTGATGCAGATGCTGCAAAAACTACCCTCGAGGCAGTGCAAGCAAATGGGGTTAGGAAATTATCAGTTCTCGTTGGTGTAGCTTGTATCATTTTAGGTGTTTTACCTGCTTTTTTCTGCAAAGGTATGGACTCTGGAAATATGGAGAATAGAAAAGAAATATCCTTTAAATCTTTAGGTTCTAACTTAATGGATCTTTTTAGAGGAATAGCACAGGTTGCAAAAAATAAGCCTTTTACAAGACTTTGTGGAGCTACTTTTTTAGTTTTTAATGGTTTTCAAATGGTAGCCGCATTTAGTGTTTATATTATTGTTTTTTATATGTACAATGGTAGTTACGAGGATGCTGGAACTTTACCTGCTTGGTTCTCTACAATAACCGCATTAATTACGGCATTTGGGGTAATTCCAATTGTTTCTTGGATGGCTGGTAAATGGGGTAAGCGAAGTGCGTTTATTTACTCTACAGCAATTTCCATTGTAGGATATTGTTTAAAATGGTGGGCATTTGATCCAGAAAATGTATATCTATTATTTATGCCAATTCCGTTTATGGCTTTTGGTTTGGGAGGATTGTTTACATTAATGATGTCTATGACCGCTGATGTTTGTGATTTGGATGAATTAGAAAACGGTATGCCAAGAAAAGAAGGTACGTTTGGAGCAATTTATTGGTGGATGGTAAAACTAGGTCAGGCTTTAGCCTTAGTGCTTGGTGGTGCCGTTTTAAAGGTGGTAGGTTTTGATGGCGGTGCCATGCAACAATCTGCAGAAACCTTAACTAGTTTAAGATTAGCGGATGTTTTTATACCAGCTACTACGGCAGGATTAGCAATTTGGATTATGTGGAAATATAGTTTAAATGAGGATAGAGCAAGAAAAATTAAAGAACAATTAATAGAACGAAGAGGAGAATTATAATAACTAAAAGAATAACAAATGTCATATAGAGAAGAACGTAAGTTTTCATTAGATAAAGCTAATTTTAGTGGAAGCGCAGGAGTAGATTTTAATACATATGAATCTATTGAAGATTTAAAAGAGTTGTGGAAAGATACCTTAGAGAAAGGTATGCACGGAATTTGCTTTAGTATGTATGAAGATGGTCAAGAGCCAGGAGATACCATTACTGAAGAACAAGTGGAAAGAAGAGTTAAAATTTTAAAACCATATACAAAATGGATTCGTTCTTTTTCTTGTATAGAAGGTAATGAGCACATTCCTAGAATGGCAAAAAAACACGGAATTAAAAACCTTGCCGGTGCTTGGTTAGGGGACGATTTTGAAAAAAACGAACTAGAGATAGAAGGTTTAATTAAATTGGCTAAAGAAGGTTGTGTAGATATAGCCGCTGTTGGTAATGAGGTTATGTATCGTAAAGATTTAACAGAAGATCAGTTGCTAGAATATATAAACCGAGTTAAAGATGCTTTAAAAGGCATGGATATTCCGGTAGGCTATGTAGACGCCTATTACGAATTTTCACACAGACCAAGAATTACAGAGGCTTGTGATGTTATTTTATCGAACTGTTATCCTTATTGGGAGGGTTGCAGTATAGAACACTCATTAAGTCATATGCAACAAATGTTTGGACAAGCTTCAGCTGCAGGAAATGGAAAAAAAATAATTATTACGGAAACAGGTTGGCCAAGTAAAGGCGAAAGTTTAAGAGGTGCGCATTCTACCGAAGAAAATGCAATGAAATACTTTATAAACGCGCAGGCATGGTCTGCTAAAGACAACATAGATATTTTCTATTTTTCTTCTTTTGATGAATCTTGGAAAGTAGGAGCAGAAGGAGTCGTTGGGGCTTACTGGGGACTTTGGGATAAGCATGAAAAATTAAAATTTTAAGAAATAATTAAAATTTTTATCTAAAAGCTTCTGTACTAGTACAGAAGCTTTTTAATTTTGTGACGCATTCAATGCCTATACAAATCTAAAATAACCTATACATAAACCATACATTACAAAATTGATAGATTACTCTTTAATTTAGGTTGTAAAGAATAATTTTAACCAAAGACCTTTAAATCTAAGTCTACGTTAAAAAATGAATAAAAAATTGCCATGTATACACTTTGTTGTGGTCTTTTTTGTAGATTTTAAAAAAAAAACATTTAAATTTGAATATAATTAATTTAAAACAATATAATATGAAAAAAATTACCTTATTAGTAGCCTTGATGATTTCATCAATTGGGTTTTCTCAAGAAGTTTTACAAGACTTCGAAAACGGAGGATTAGGAGAACCTTTTGGTGATGCTGCGGCATCTATAGTAGCAGATCCAGAAACTGGTGGATCTAGAGGAGATGTAGCAATGTTATCTTCAAATTCAAATGGTACAGTTTGGCAAGGTATCAACATTTCTTTATTAAAAAATGTTGATTTAACAAGCGATTTAACAATGACCATGGATGTTTACTCAACCGTTGCCATCACAATTGCACCGAAAGTAGTAAATGGTAGTGGAGCTCCAGATTCTACTACATCAGTTTCTCACACAGGTTCTGGATGGGAGAATTTAACTATGACTTTTAATCAAGGATTAGATGGAACTGTTCCTGCAAATGGATCGTATTCAGGTTTTGTAATTTATTATAACTGGAATGCTGGTACTAGTGGTTTTGGTGCACAAGATAGTAGAGTTTTTTATGTTGATAATATTTCTGGTATTGGAGCAGAGGCTGTTGTTTCGGCAGCTCCTACGGATGCGCCGCCAACACCTCCAAGCTATGATGCAGTAAATGTAATTTCTTTATTTAGTGATGCTTACACAGATGTTAGTAATGTTACTTGGGGAACTGATTGGGACTCAGCAAATATTACGGATGAAGAAGCAGCAGGAAATAATGTGAAAAAAGTTGATATTGGTGCTTTCTTAGGTGTTGATTTTAGCTCAACTCCATTAAATTTGAATGATTTCACGCATTTTCACATAGATCTTTGGACTGAGAGTGAAACGCAAGACAAAAGTTTCAATCATAAATTATCTAACCATGCTGCAGGTGCAGGGGAAACTAGTGCTATTGAGTTTGCAACAACTAACGCAAGTAGCCCAGTTTTGCCAAATCCAAACCCAGGAGGATGGATTTCTTATGACATTCCTTTATCAAGTTTTACTGTTGCCGGTGTTAGCTTGGATAGAGAGGCAATTGCACAATACATTTTATCTTCTAATTTGGGTATAGTTTATCTAGATAATATCTATTTTTATAAAGAAGGTACTGCAAGTGTAGCAAATAATGAATTATTAGGTTTCTCTATGTACCCAAACCCAACGAAAAATTTATTAAATATTTCTGCTAAGGAAACTATTCAGAAAGCAGATATCTTTAACGTATTGGGTAAAAAAGTAATGAGTGTTAATGTAAATGATACTCAAGCTTCGGTAGATGTTTCTAATTTATCATCTGGTATTTACTTAATTAAATACAACGTAAATGATGCAGTAGGTACTGCTAAATTTATAAAAGAATAAGTTTAAGTATAATTTATAACGAATTCCATAATATGAAGAACCGAATAGCGATGTTCGGTTCTTTTTTGTGGTTATAATTCCTGTAATTCTTTTAGTTTAAGCATGAACTATGAATTATCTTTATAGATGTCAGTAGATAAATACTTATAAATATTAATTTTTAGATAATGTAAAGTCAGATGTTTAATAGGGATGTTGGTTGTCAGTTCGAGTGCAGTCGAGAATTATTCGAACACTTTCAATAGGTTTCGACCGCGATCAACCTCACATTCATTAAACATTTATGTTAAATTCTAATGATATAGCTACTGACCTCTATATATTTACTTGAATAGCTTAAAACATTTGGTTACATTAGTCTCTATATTCATATTCTTTCAAACATTTTTCCACAAGTCAGGGTAAGCATGCTAACCTTCTTTATTTTTAGGGTATTATGGATTACTTTCATTATATACAAACTATAAAATTCATAGATTCTTATCAATCTATTTCCTAAAAATTACTAGGTTAATAGCGACTAAAGGTTATACCAAATTACTGTTTGAAATTAAAAAAGAATTAGCATAACTTCCGTTACGGCCTTTTTTTAATAAAAAGTAAGTGTAAAAGAAACGAATTATTGCGGTATTAGAATAAAAAAAAGGACCTAATTAAAATTAAGTCCTCCATCTGCATTCTGGCAATCTTTTAGAATCTTTTAGAATCTTTATTCTTTTACTTCAGCTTTCTTAATATTATCTAAGTACTCTTGAAAGCGTTTTCCATAAAAAGAGTTTTTAGCTTTTGGAGACAAAGAATTATTTACGGTGTCTAACATTTTTAAACTAGCATCATACATTTCTGTTAAAGCGATGTAAGGGGCCACTTCCAAATCTGAATTTGTAATCGCAAAATTTGTTGTAAATAAGACTCTTCTTCTAACCATTTTTTTATAATCTTTCTCTAGTTTTTGAACCAAATCATCATCTTTTGCTCTTTTCGCATCAAAGTCTTTTTTAATAAAATCTAAACGGTCACTCTGAAATCTTCTACCAATAACATTGTATTTATCTAAAACCTCTTGATTTTTAGAACCCGTAATTATAGGTTGGACTCCAAATTTATCAACATGATCGTTGATAGTAATAATTCCTTCTTCGCCAAAAAATAAAATTCTTTTATCCGTTGTATTTCCATCAAAAGTTAAATAGTAAAGAACAGGCGAATCTACATTATCCGTTAAAGTAAAAGTATCATTTCCTAATAGCGCGATAGAATCTACTGAAACTAAAACAGTATCTACCATTTTTTGAAGATATAATTTTCCTTTTTTCAAGCCTTTAATTTGTCCTTGAACAATCATATTGCCTTCTTTTTTAGAGGAACAAGAATATAGAACTACGCTGAGTAGGAGTATTGAAAGAATTTTTTTCATTTATTAATTATTTTTCGTGTGCAAATATGCTGATTTTTTTTATAAAGTTGCAGATAATTCCATCAAAATAGTACACGTAATTGCGCCAATTGTGCCTATTGCATAACCAAAAACGGCTAATAAAACTCCAACAGTAGCTAATGATGGATGAAAGGCTTGCGCAACAATAGGAGCAGAGGCAGCACCACCAACATTTGCTTGGCTACCAACAGCTAAAAAGAAATATGGAGCTTTTATTAATTTTGCTACTAAAATTAATAAACCAGCGTGAATGGACATCCAAACTAAACCAATGGCTATTAAACCAACATTGTCTAAAATCATTAATAGATCCATTTTCATACCAATGGTTGCTACTAAAATGTAAATAAAAATGCTTCCTAATTTACTAGCTCCTGCTCCTTCATAGTTTTTGGCTTTTGTAAACGATAAAATAATAGCTACAATTGTAGAAATACTTATCAACCAGAAAAAACCGGAACCTAAAAAAGAGAAAATATTTCGCCAAGTTTGGGATGCAATTGAAGCGACAAAATCACTAAAAAAAGCACTCAGATATTTTGCAACAAAATGCCCAATGCCAACTGTGCCAAAAGCAATTGCTAGCATAATCATTAAATCTGTTAAGGTTGGGTTTCTTTTTACTTTATCAGAAAAAAGAATTACTTTTTGTTTTAATTCTTCAATAGCAGAAGTATCTGCTCCAAGCCATTTATCAATTTTATCTTTTTTACCAATTCCTATTAATATAACAGCCATCCAAATATTGGCAATTACAATATCAACAAAAACCATAGCACCATACTTTGCAGGGTTGTATTTATAAATTTCTAACATGGCAGTTTGATTGGCTCCACCACCAATCCAACTTCCTGCAAGGGTAGAAAGTCCTCTCCAAACAGCATCAAAATCTGCACCTCCAACAGTTTCTGGAGAAAAAATTGAAATTAGTAAAATAGCAATAGGACCGCCAATGATAATACCAACAGTTCCTGTAAAAAACATAATTAAGGCTTTAGAACCCAAATTAAAAATGGCTTTTAAATCGATGCTTAACGTCATTAAAACCAATGCTGCAGGCAATAAAAATCGACTTGCAACATAATATAGTTGAGAACTGTTTTTTACAACTTCTCCAGCAACATTTTTAGTTTCCCAATCAGGAGCAAT
>JBNMNV010000014.1:0-24267 GCA_051278125.1 Polaribacter sp.
GCGAAGGGATTCGAACCCCCAACCCTCAGAGCCGAAATCTGATATTCTATCCAGTTGAACTACGCAGCCAATTATGATATATTACAACTACAAATGTAGGAATCTAATAGTTAATTCAACAAATTCTTTTTCACCAAAATAGAAATTGTTTTTCCGTCTGCCTGACCAGAAAGTTCTTTAGAAACCATTCCCATCACTTTGCCCATATCTTGCATTCCGGATGCTCCTAATTTCTGAATTGTAGCAAGCACCACTGCTTCAATTTTTTCTTCGGATAAAGATTCTGGTAAAAACTGCTCTAAAACAGCAATTTCTGCTAATTCAGGATCTGCTAAATCTTGTCTGCCCTGTTCTATAAAAATAGCAGCACTATCTTTTCTTTGTTTTACTTGCTTCTGTATAATCTTTAGCTCTTGTTCTTCCGTAATTTCTTCTTGAACTCCACTGGCAGTTTTAGCCAATAAAAAAGCCGATTTCACTGCTCTTAAAGCTTGTAAAGCAATTGTATCTTTTGCTTTCATAGCTTCTTTCATCTTGTCCATTACCTGTTTCTGCAAACTCATATTTTCAATTT
This sequence comes from Polaribacter sp., assembly GCA_051278125.1. Taxonomy (GTDB): domain Bacteria; phylum Bacteroidota; class Bacteroidia; order Flavobacteriales; family Flavobacteriaceae; genus Polaribacter. The sequence goes on from JBNMNV010000014.1 coordinate 575, forward strand.
TTATCTATTTATTTTTTTGCCTTTCTTAAATACAATACTTTCTTATGATAGTCTATAAAAGCTTTTCCTTTTTGTAAAATATCTGCCCCTATAATACCATGAACTTCTTTTGCATTGTGTTGCCTTAATGCTGTATTTACGTGAGATAAATCAAACAAAACCAAATGACATTTACGGGTTTTCCAAATATGGATTTTTAGAGCATTATTTTCAGATTGCTGTGTTTCCATATCTGTTGCACCTGCACCGGCCGCTTTGGTATCACTTTCTTGAGCATCTAACTTAAAATAATCTACCAAATCTAAACCAACACAAGAATTAGAAGCACCTGTATCTAAAATAAATCGTCCTTTAACTCCATTAATCTTTGCCTTTAATTCTAAATGATTAGTCGTAGTTTTCTTTAACTTTATCTTGATGTATTTTTGTTTTCTTAATATCTTTTCGATACGTTTCATGCTCAAAATTTATGACTATCAAAAGTACAATTTAATCATTTCAGAAAAAAACTACACATCTTATAATTTAGGATTATTCTAAATATAGTAATTGGTAAATTTCCATTTGACTGTTGTGTCATAATTTCTTAATTTACATCAGTAAATGTAGAACAGATGAAAACAACAAAAAGATTAGAACAGGCCTTAATAAAATTATACAACGCGTACCATAATAATCGCTTAAATCCTGAAGATTGCACGGCTTGTGCAGTGGGTAATATTCTCGATAATTTTGATAGCTGGAAACATTTGTCAGATGAACACGGCTCTCTAAAATTAAGTTATCTTGGTAAAGTGCATCAAAATTTAGGAAGAAAATTTAACGGCTACACGCCTCAAGAACTCTTACAAATTGAAAAAGTCTTTTTAGAAGCTTGCGGATTCAAAACACCTTTATGCCACTACAATCCGAAGCCTCAAAACCCAACTTCTCACGAAATATTATTTGATGGTCTTTGTAGTGTTGTTCAATTGTTATGCGAATTAGACAACACTCCTTATATACTAGATTACTCTAAACTATTTGAACAAGAGGACGGTGAACCTGTATATCATTTAGCAACTTTTTTAGGGTAATACCAAATAAGTATTAAAATTACCGACTAAAATTCGTTTCTATTTCTTTTATATTTCCAGACCAAATACAACATGAAACCTTAATATGCTTTTATTTTCTTTGTCATCCATAGAAAATAAAAGAAAATATTTCAAATTTATAATCAATCCTTTGGAAGTCCGTTGGCATCCAAAAGCTTTATATAAATCCGTTGATTTGATTACATAAAAAAACCGATTCAGAAATGAATCGGTTTTTTTATACTTGCTTTTATGAGATATTGAAACTTGCCTACCTATGTTAGCCCACGTTTCTATATAACACCTTTGTTTATCCTCCGAAGTCATCAAAACGAATGCTTTCATCTGGCATACCAAAATCTTCACCCATTTTTTGAACTGCTTTGTTCATTAACGGTGGTCCACAGAAATATAATTCCATGTCTTCCGGGGATTCATGTTTGCTTAAGTAATTATCAATCACACAATTGTGAATAAACCCTACAAAACCATCTCCTGATTCATCATTTATATCTTTTTTTACTTTCCAGTTATCAACCTCTAAAGGATCTGATAGCGCGATATAAAATTTGAAATTAGGAAAATCTTTTTCCAAAGCTCTAAAGTGCTCTATATAAAATAATTCTGCTTTAGAACGTCCTCCGTACCAATAAGTAACTGTTCTACCCGTCTTTAAGGTTCTGAATAAATGATATAAGTGCGAACGCATTGGCGCCATACCAGCACCACCACCAACATACAACATTTCTGAATCTGATTCGTTGATAAAGAATTCACCATAAGGTCCAGAAATAATACATTTATCGCCTTTCTTTAAACCGAAAATATACGAAGATGCAACTCCTGGATTTACATCCATCCAGCCGCCTTTAGCTCTATCGAAAGGTGGTGTAGCAATCCGAACATTTAACATAATTTCTCTTCCTTCTGCCGGAAAAGAAGCCATAGAATAAGCTCTTTCTACGGTCTCATTGTTCTTCATTACTAAAGGTCTAATTTTAAACTTATCCCATTCAGCTTCAAATTTATCTGGAGTGTCATGTTCTTCTGGATGTGCTGTAATGTCCATGTCAGCAAACTTCACTTCACAAGGAGGAATTTCTATTTGAATATACCCACCTGCTTTGTAGCCCATATCTTTTGGAATCTCTACTACAAATTCCTTAATAAAAGAAGCTACATTGTAATTTCTTACCACAACTGCATCCCATTTCTTAATACCAAATACCTCTTCTGGAATAGAAATGTTCATGTCTTGCTTTACCTTTACTTGACATGCTAACCTTGCTCCTTGTTTCAATTCTTTTCTCGAAAAGTGAGGTACTTCTGTTGGTAAAGCTTCACCACCACCTTCATTAACGTGGCACTCACATTGAATACAAGTTCCACCACCACCGCAAGCCGATGGTAAAAATATTTTATTGCTACTAAGCGTAGTTAATAAAGAATCTCCTGAAGCTACTTCTATTTCTCTTTCGCCGTTGATCATGATCTTTACGGGACCTGATGGCGATAATTTCTGTTTTACAAACAATAACAAGGTTACTAATATTAATGTTACTAGTAAAAATGCTGCAACTGTTGCTATAACCGTTCCTGTTGTACCTGCTGCCAAAATCATATTACTCTATAGTTTTAGTGTTACTAGCTAATTCCTCTTTTACTTTCTCTTTCTGTACTTTCTTTATGGTCGCTTCTGTTTCTACTGCAGGCTTTTCTTCTTCATCACCCCCTGTTAACATTCCACCAAAACTCATAAAACCAATCGCCATAAGCCCTGTGATGATAAACGTAATTCCCAAGCCTCTTAAGGCAGGCGGAACACTTGAATATCTAATTTTTTCACGAATGGCTGCAATGGCTAGTATTGCTAAAAACCATCCAATTCCAGATGATATACCATAATTTAATGCCAATCCTAAAGTAGGAATTTCACGAGATTGCATGAACAAACTGCCTCCTAGAATTGCACAGTTTACCGCGATTAATGGTAAGAAAATACCTAACGAATTGTATAATGATGGAGAAAATTTCTCCACAATAATTTCTACCAATTGTACCATGGTTGCAATGGTTGCAATAAACATGATAAAAGATAAGAAACTTAAATCTAATGATGCGTACTCTTTCCCTAACCAAGATAAAGCTCCTGGTTGTAATAAATATTGATCTAACAACCAGTTTAAAGGAACGGTTACCGCCAATACAAAAATAACTGCAGCTCCTAAACCTACGGCAGTTGCTACTTTTTTAGAGACTGCAAGGTAAGAACACATCCCTAAAAAGGTTGCGAAGACCATGTTGTCTATAAAGATTGATTTGAAAAATAATTCTATATGTTCCATTTTTTTTGGTATTTGGTTACTGGTTTTTGGTTGTTCGTTATGAACTAACAACCAAAAACTAGCAACTATAAACTATTTAATTTTCCTCTATTAATGCGGTGTTTCTACTACGCTGAATCCAGATAATAATACCGACTACAATCAATGCCATTGGTGATAATAACATAAAACCGTTGTTTTCATACCCAAAAGCGTACAACCCTGTTTTCTCTATAGGATCTCCTAAAACTTTAAATCCTAACAAAGTACCAGAACCCAATAATTCTCTAAAAAAACCAACTACTATTAAAATTACACCATACCCTACTGCGTTTCCTATGCCGTCTAAAAACGATCTCCAAGGTCCGTTGGCTAAAGCAAAAGCTTCAAAACGTCCCATAATGATACAATTTGTAATAATTAATCCGACAAAAACAGAAAGTGTTTTACTCAACTCATAGGCGAATGCCTTTAATACTAAATCCACAATAATTACTAAAGTTGCTACCACGATGAGTTGCACAATAATTCTAATTTTAGAGGGTATAATATTTCTCATTAAAGAGATGACTACATTTCCTAAACCTAATACGAAAAGTACAGAAATTGACATTACTATCGATGCCTTTAATTCAGCCGTAATAGCCAATGCAGAACAAATACCTAGTACTTGTATTGTAATTGGGTTGTTGTCAGCTAATGGGTCTGTAAGTAAAATTGAATCTTTTTTTGATAAAAGTCCCATAAATTATTTTTTTAAATTTTTAAAATAAGGCACGTATAATGCTAAATCTTTCTTGATCATTGCAGAAACCCCATCACCTGTAATGGTTGCACCTGCAATAGCATCTACTTCGTAATCTGTTTTGTCTTCGTTCTTCGGATCGTTATTTCCTTTAGCAACCGTAACTCCTTTGAATTTTCCTGATTCAGAAATTAAATGTTCGCCAATAAAATCATCCATAAAATAACGTTGTTTTATGTTGGCACCTAAACCAGGAGTTTCTCCTTTATGATCAAAGTAAGCTCCTTGAACTACCATGTTTTCATCCATAGAAATATAACCCCAAATAGCATCCCATAAACCTTTTCCTCTGATGGGTGCTACATAAAACATTTCACCATCTTTCTGACCAACAAATAAAGGCAACTTTCTAACCTTACCTTCTTTGGCATTGGTTTGTTGCTTCTTTACATCAATTAAATAAGGTTCCTTATTATTATTGTCAGCCATATATTCAGCTCTGTTTTGCTGTTGTATAACTTTCCCGTCTTCAACAACTAAAACCAATTGTTCTTTTATATATTTCGTGAATTCTGCCCCTGCAAATTTTGTGGAAACAAAGTTTGCATTAGAATTATCATTTTCATTCACACCCATGGCATACAAAATATTTTGCTGCTTTTCAATACGTTCATTTTCCTGAATGCTAGGCTTTAAAGACGATGCTAAAAAGGCTAACAAAGAACCAACAACTAACACCATTATCACAGCGAAAATCATTGTATATCCATTACTATCTGTTTTGTTACTCATAACTAAGTAGTTTTAAGTTTAGCTCGTTTTAATCTTTTACTTACGTTTCCTTGAACCACATAATGATCTATTGTTGGCGCAAATACGTTCATTAATAATATTGCTAGGAATACTCCTTCTGGGTAGGCTGGATTAAATACACGAATCATAATGGAGAAGAAACCAATTAAGAAACCATAAATCCATTTTCCTTTGTTAGTTTGTGAACCCGTTACTGGGTCTGTTGCCATAAAAACGGCTCCAAATGCCAAACCACCAATCATTAAATGCTCCCACCAAACGGTGCTCATTAATCCGTAAAATTTACTAGATTCTGTAATGATTCCACTTGAAGTAACCAGATTAAAAATTAATCCCATAACGGCTGCACCAGCAAACGTTGATACAATTATTCTCCAACTTCCTATTTTAGTAAACACTAAAATAGCGGCTCCTATTAAGATTAAGAATGTAGATGTTTCTCCGACAGAACCGGGTATGAAACCCATAAATTTATCCCAAGTTGAATAGACTACTTCTTGATTTTGTGCGTAACTTCCTAAAATAGTTTCTCCAGAAATTGCATCCGCAGTTCCAGCTCTTTCCACTGCATCATATACCCAAACTTTATCTCCTGACATCCAAGTTGGATATGCAAAAAACAAGAAGGCTCTGATGGTTAAAGCAGGATTTAAGATATTCATTCCTGTACCTCCAAATACTTCTTTACCAATGACAACACCAAATACAACTGCCACAGCTAACATCCAAAGTGGTGTATCTACTGGCACAATTAATGGCACTAACATCCCTGTTACAAGGTATCCTTCTTCTACTTCGTGTCCTTTTATCACTGCAAAAATAAATTCTACTAAAAGTCCCACTCCGTAAGAAACGATCACTAATGGCAATACTTTTATGATTCCAATCCAAAGATTATCCATCGTAAAAAAGTTTGCTAATACATTTGCCCTTAAAGAATTATCGATTGCTGCATAATGTTGATAACCTGCATTCAACATTCCAAACAACAAACATGGAATTAAAGCGATGATAACAATATTCATTGTTCTCTTTAAGTCGTCCGCTGCTTTAATGTGAGTTCCTCCTGCATGAGTCACTTCGTTCGGTAAATATAAAAAGGTATGGATTGCGTTAAACGCAGGCGCCATTTTAGTTCCTCTATATTTTTCTTTTAAATTGTGTAAGTTTTGTTTTAAGCTCATAACCTTATCCTAATTCTTCTCTCATTAAATCTAAACCTTCACGAATTATCTTTTGGTGAGGCTGTTTGGATACACAAATAAACTCTGTTAACGCGAAATCTTCTGGGGCTACTTCGTACCCTCCTAAAGCCTCCATCTCATCTAAATCTTTATACATAAATGCTTTTAACAATTGCATTGGATAAATATCTAAAGGAAAAACCTGCTCGTAAGCACCCGTTACAACAAAAGCTCTGTGCTCTCCATTGGTATTGGTATTTAAATCGTACTTTTTATTTGGAGTTAACCAAGAAAAAGTAAAAGCTCTTGATGCAGAAATTTTATTGAAAATCGGTTTATTCCATCCAAAAAATTCATAATCATCTCCTTCAGGAATTGCTGTAATTTGATTATCATAATACCCTAAGAAACCATCTTCTTTTACTTCCTTTCCAGAAAGTACGTTTCCACTGATAACTCTTGTATTGTTATTTTGCAAATTCTTTGCAGTAACATCTGCGATACTTGCTCCTGCAAGCGCAGTTGTATATTGTGGTGTACTAAATTGAGAACCTGTTAGTGCCACTGTTCTGGTCATATTCAACTTACCCGTTAAAAATAACTCACCAATAACCACTAAATCTTGGGGTGTTAACACCCAAACAACTTCACCTTTATTAATAGGATCTATTTTTGCAATTTGCGTTCCTACATTCCCAGAAGGATGCGGCCCTGAAACCTGATGAAGCTCTACTCCTTTTAAACCTGTAAACAAAGAAGATGCACTCTGGCCAACGGAAAGATGCACTTTGCCTTCTGTTAGTTTTGCAATTGCCGCAACAGCAGCCTGCAATTCTGCTTCTTTACCTGACAACGTAAATTCTAAATCAGCGGCTAAAGGCGCACTTGCATACGCAGAAATAAAAATTGCTTTTGGCGCTTGATTTGGATTTGCAATAACATCATAAGGACGTTGCTTTATAAATGGCCAACAACCCGAAGCAAGCAAATGTTTTTTAACCTCTTCTGCAGACATTGCCTCTGCATTTTTAGTTCCAAAATCAGTGTGAACTTGTTTGGTATCTGCAGCAATTTTAACAGCTAATACTTTTCTTCTTGCTCCACGAACTACTTCCGTAACTTTACCAGAAACAGGACTCAAAAATAAAATACGTTCGTCACTTTTTGAATAAAAAAGTGTGTCTCCGGCTTTTACTTTAGCTCCTTCTTTGGCAACAAGTTTTGGTGTAATTCCATGAAAATCTTCTGGTTTCACTGCATAAACACTACTTAAAGAACTCATTGTAGTGTTTTTTTCAGCTTCCCCAACAAGCTTAATATCTAAGCCTTTTTTAATACGAATGTCTTTTGACATAGGAAATTGGAATTTTAGTTATCTAAAAAAATCAAGCAAATTTAATGATTTTGACAGGTATTCTGAATACAAAATACCTTATATATTCGTTAAAATTATTTATTTATAACGAATCTAAATAATGTTATTTTGCAAAAAAGTAACAACTTTAAATTATGGCTTAAATATTGCTCATATTAATATATAAATCGTATTTTTCGAATAGATTTTTTGACAGATTCTTCTTTACGTCACTTTATTTGTTTACTAGAATGTGTATTAAAATCAAGAAATAAAAACAAATGAAGACTCGAAAATAAAATCTATACTCACATAGAATTAACAAAAATAGATGTCTGAAAAAACTCAAAAAGGATTAAATAAATTAAATTACGCTTACCATAATTCGATTTAACGAAAGAACACTTACATACATTCCTTAAAATACCATCAATTTAAATGTACACACAGATCTATTTACCTAAAATGTTTAAAAAAATTCTATTTGCTTTCGTTGCTGTTTTTTACTTAAACTCTTTTTCACAAAACATACAATCTATTCAATTAAGACCGCTAAAAGAAAATAACTATTCTGCAATAGTTCCATTAGGGACTGTGTTAGAATTGTCTTTTGATGATTTAGAGAATTACGGCAAAGAGTATCAATACAAAATAGAACACATGACGCATGATTGGCAAAAGAGCAGAATGCTTTCTAGTCAATATATTGATGGTTTTGACGAAAACAGCATTATTAATGTCACCAATTCTTTTAATACCTTTCAAAGCTATACACATTATGCTGTAAGAATTCCGAATGTAAATACCGTGATTACTAAAAGCGGCAACTACTTACTATCCGTTATAAATTATGACACCGATGAAGTTGTTTTTACAAGAAGATTTGTCTTATTCGAAAACATGGCTACGATTGGTGTTGCTGTTTCTAGAAGTAGAAATGCAAAAACCTTAAGCTCTCAGCAAACCGTGGAATTCTCTGTAAACCATCCGAACGTCAGAATTAACAATCCTGCGCAAGAAGTGAATGTGATTTTACTAAAAAATGAAAACTGGAATGAATCAATTACCGATTTACAACCTACGTTCTTTATGGCAAACCAGCTCAAATACACCTATGCCAATAAAACGAATTTTTGGGGAGGCAATGAATATTTAAACTTTGATAGCAAGCTCATTAGAAACAAAAGCATCAATGTGGTAAAAATAGAAATGCAAGATATTTTTCATCATTATTTATACCCTTTTACCTATGATGAAAATAGAACGTATCGATACAATCCTGATATTAATGGGCAGTTTGTCATCCGAACTTTAGAGGGTAATGACCCCGATACCGAAGCAGATTATGCCATGATGCATTTTACTTTAAATGCAGATACACCTTTTGATGATAAAGAGGTGTATGTGTACGGAGCTTTCAATAATTTTGAAATTGAGGAGGATGCCAAAATGGAATATGATTTTGAAGACAATAGCTACAAAGCAAACCTATTATTTAAACAAGGTTTTTACAATTATACTTTTGCCACAGTAGATAAATTTGACCAAGTAAATACGAATGATGTGAATGGTACTTTTTTTGAAACTGAAAATGAATATACCGCCATCATCTACTTTAAACCTTTTGGAAGCCTGTATGATAGAGTCATCGGAATTGGAACGGGCTTTTTTAATCAAGATAGATAAATAAAGTTTAATTTGTATTTTATATTCAAAAAAACTACATTTACCTTAATGGTAGAGCAAATTACAAAAGGAATTAAAATTTCTGTAAAAACAAAATACAACGGTACAAGCTATAGAAATAATAGGTTGTACTATGTTTTTGCCTACTTTGTAACCATCGAAAATAAATCTTTGCAAACTGTGAAGTTGACCGATCGTTTTTGGAAAATTATGGATTCTCTCAATAAAACTGAAACCGTAGCAGGAGAAGGTGTTGTTGGGCAAACGCCCATTTTAAAGCCTAACGACCATTATTCTTACAGCTCCGGCTGTTTTTTAGAATCTAATATTGGCGCTATGAATGGTTTTTATGCCATGGAAAACATAGAAACCATGGAAACATTTAAAGTACAAATACCTACCTTTCAACTCGTAACTCCTTTATTATCAAACTAAAAAAAACCAAAAATAAAGTCGCTAAAATTAAAGATCCAGCATGTTTAAATTGCGGGCATCCCTTTCAAGGGCATGAAAAATTTTGTCCTGATTGCGGCCAAGCGAACAAAGGAAATAAGATTACTTTTTGGAGTTTTATTCACGAAGTTTTTAATGGGTTATTCAATTTTGAAGCAAAATTCTGGACGACCATTGTACCCCTTTTAATAAGTCCCGGTAAAGTTTCTAGAGATTACATCGATGGAAAAAGACAGCGTTACTCCAATCCGTTTCGTTTTTATTTAACAGTTTCTATCGTCTTTTTTTTAATTATTGGCTTGACAAAGACCAAAGAAAAGTACCAACAATTAAGCAACGAAAGTATCGCAGATATCAATGCTGTTATTGATAAAGATTCTATTTCAGCTAAAGACGAATCAAAAACAGAGAAAAAGCTTACACAAAAGGAAATAGATTCCATTATAAATCAATTGGATAAAAACCTGCAGAAATCTTTTATTCCGATTCCTGAGGCTGCAAGAAAAAAGATTTTAGAAGAAACTGAGAAAAAAGCAAAAGATAGCACTAACCTTGAAGAAAGGAATAATACTAGTTTTAATTTTCCAGGAAACACTAGATTAAATGATTTTTCTAAGTATGCTAAAGAGTATCCAGATTCTAAAATAGATGTTGCTTTAGATTCTTTAGGCTATGAAAAAAACTTTACGAATAGACTTTTATTCACAAAGGCAAAAACCTTATATTCAATAACAAAAGACCAAGAAAGTACTGACAAATTTTTTAGTGAGGTATTGTCTTATGGTTCTATCGCTATCTTTGTGTTTTTACCATTTTTTACGCTATTCTTAAAGTTTTTCTACATCCGAAGAAAATACACCTATATAGACCATTTAATTTTTGTGTTTCATGGTCAGACAGTCTTTTTTATGCTGTTTTCTATTTTTTTACTTTTAAATCTATTTTCACTAAAACCTCAAATTTGGGTTTTTATCGTCCTATTTTTATTGTATCTAATTATTGCCATGAAAAAATTTTATCAGCAAGGATACTTTAAAACAATTCTAAAATTTTTGCTACTAAATTTAGGCTACGCAATTGTATCAGGAATTGGAGTTACATTTCTATTGATTATTTCTTTTATACTTTTTTAGATTTGGTTTTCTATGCGATACAATATCGTCTCGTTTGCTATTAAGCGAAATTTCATGTAAATTGCCTACATATGCAATGCTTATTTTAGCGGGTGCATGAAAAAAAAAATCAAATATGAAATATATTACTATAATACTTGTTTTTGCGGGAATGCTGATTTCTTGCAATTCTTCAAAGAAATCAAAAACACCAATTCAAGAATCTTCTGTAAGCAAAAGTTTATCAGAAAGCACATCCAATGAAAGTACTAGCCAATTAAAGCCTATTGATACAGATAATGCTTTAATCGCAACAGCATTAATGGCGGCTCCAGAAGAAAGCAGATTAGGGTGTAAAGTTATTGGTTACAATATGGCGGGTGAATTTGTTACCATGAAAGAGGGTGATAATGAACTTATTGTTATTGCAGACAACCCTAATCAAGAGGGATTCAATGCCGCATGTTATCACAAAGACCTAGAACCTTTTATGGCAAGAGGAAGAGCCCTAAAAGCAGAAGGTAAAACGAGACAAGAAATTTTTGAAACCCGCGAATTAGAAATGAAATCGGGCAAACTTAAAATAACGCCCGGAGCTACCTTGCACGTCTATTATGGAGCAAAAACCTTGTACGACCCTAAAACCTCAAAAGTTGGAGGTGCTCAACTTCGTTATGTAGTCTATATGCCTTGGGCAACATCAGAATCTACTGGTTTGCCAGCGTCTCCATTGGCTTCAAATCACCCTTGGATTATGAATCCTGGAACGCATAAAGCGCACATTATGATTTCACCTTTACCTGAGGACGGGAAATAGTCTACACTAAAAATTTTTAAAAAAATATTTTTGTGAATGAACACGAATACTTTGTTGCAAAAAAATCTCAGGAATACGATAGACAAATGTTTGTAATAATTAGTACCCTAAAAAAAGTTTAATCAGCAAGGACGCTTTAAAACAATTGTAGATTTTTGTGACTTAATTTAAACTGGTTGCTTGTATCCGGAATTGAAGTCTCATTTCTATGTATCGTTTCTTTTATACTTTTTTAGATGTAGCTGTAATTTCCAACTTTAAAAACCGAAAGTGATCGTTATATTAGTTCAATGTGATCGTAAAAGTTTCTAGAGGTTAAAAGAAATGAGACCTCTACCCTATTTTTTAAAAAAGTTCTTTCCAATTCCAGAAAACAATAATTTTAATTTTTTAAAATCGTTTTGCAATATAGCCTCCTTACGCATCTACAAATTTAGCCTCCAAAGTTCCGAAATCGATTGATAAAATTTGTAACTTTGTCTTTCAAAATAAGTAGAATCAAATTTAAAAACACACAAAAATGGCAAGAGGATTTTTTAATGTTCCAACAGCAGTAAACGAACCCGTAAAAGGATATGCTCCTGGTTCTCCCGAGCGAGAAGAGTTATTAGCAACCTATAAATCGATGTTTAATAGCAATATTGATGTGCCCATGCATATTAATGGTGTTGAAGTTAGAACAGGAAACACAAAAAACATTACCCCTCCTCATGACCATAAACATATTGTTGGTCAATATCACATTGCTGATAAGACCCATGTTGATGAAGCAATTTCTACAGCTTTGGCTGCAAGAGAAGCTTGGTCTAGCGTTTCTTGGACAGAGAGAGCAACCATTTTTTTAAAGGCGGCTGAATTATTAGCAGGACCTTACAGAGCAAGAATGAACGCTGCAACGATGATTGCACAATCTAAAAATGTACACCAGGCTGAAATTGATGCGGCTTGTGAAACGATTGACTTTTTACGTTTCAATGTACAATACATGATTGATATTTTTAAAGATCAACCAGCATCTTCACCAGGAATTTGGAACAGAGTTGAGTATAGACCTTTAGAAGGATTTGTTTATGCAATATCTCCTTTTAACTTTACGGCTATTGCTGCAAACTTACCTTCTTCTGCGGCTTTAATGGGAAATGTTGTGGTTTGGAAACCTTCGGATCATCAAGTATATTCTGCACAAGTTATTGTAGATTTATTTAAAGAAGCTGGTTTGCCAGATGGTGTAATTAATGTAGTTTACGGAGACCCTGTTATGATTTCTGATACTGTTTTAGCTTCTAGAGATTTTTCTGGATTGCACTTTACAGGTTCTACCGAAGTTTTCAAAAATTTATGGAAACAAATAGGAAATAACATTCACAATTATAAAACATATCCAAAAATTGTTGGAGAAACTGGTGGAAAAGATTTTATCTGGGTACATAATTCTTCGAATCCTTTGCAAGTTGCAACCGCAATTGTAAGAGGTTCTTTTGAATATCAAGGTCAAAAATGTTCTGCTGCTTCAAGAGCTTATATTCCTGCATCCTTATGGGAAGAGGTTAAAGAGCACGTGATTAAACAAACGAACAACATTAAAATGGGATCTCCAGAGGACACTAATAATTTTGTAAACGCTGTAATTCATGAAGGTTCTTTTGATAAAATTGCTAGCTTTATTGATGCTGCAAAAGCAGATGCAGATGCAGAAATTATTGTTGGTGGAAACCACGATAAATCTGTAGGTTATTTTATTGAACCTACTGTAATTTTAGCAAAATCTCCAACGTATGCAACCATGACAACGGAGTTATTTGGCCCAGTAATGACCATTTTTGTATATGAAGATGAAGCATGGGAAGCATCCTTAAAGTTAGTCGATGAATCTACTGAATATGCTTTAACGGGAGCCATTTTTTCTAAGGACAGATACATTGTTGAAAAAGCATCTAAAGCATTAGAAAATGCCGCAGGAAACTTTTATATAAATGACAAACCAACAGGAGCCGTTGTTGGACAACAACCATTTGGAGGAGCAAGAGCTTCTGGCACAAATGACAAAGCAGGTTCTGCTCAAAACTTATTGCGTTGGACGTCTGTTAGATTGATCAAAGAAACGTTTGTAACACCAACCGATTACAAATATCCATTTTTAGGATAGTATATTACGTTTTCTAAAAAAGCCTCATCTACATCTGAATTCATGTCAGTATTAGATGAGGCTTTTTAAGTTTTTATAAACTTTTATTTTATAATCAGTTTTCTTGTTGTTTGTTTCGTTCCATTCGTAACTTTTAACAAATACAATCCTTTAGAGGCTTTCTCAAAAAAGATACTTTCAGAGAAATTTACAAAAGTATTATAATATTTTTTTTCGTCAATTAAACGCCCTCTAACATCATATAATTGTACTGAAACTTTATCAGTATCCACTACTTGCAAGGTTAAGGTAAAATCTCCTTTCGTCGGATTTGGAAATAAATTAAACCCATCAAAAGCAATATCATCAATAGAGGCTGTTGCATCTTCTACAATTAGGGTATAATCTTCTACCTCTCCATCAAAATCCTGCATGCAGGAAGTTGGATAGGTAATAAGACCATCTCCCGCATATCGACTAGAAACCCTCATAATCGTATTACCCAAACTAGCCCCTGCTGGCACAGTAATAGACAGACCACTTAAATCTGTGACACCATTTTCAGTATTTTGTGCAAATCCGAGATCATACTCTTCACCTGCATCATCAAAACTGCAGTTCTGATTCCAATCTATCCAAACTTTCGATTGCACTCTCCAATCCCCATCCGTATTTACATTGACCGTTAAGGTGTGGCTTTCGTTTAATTTCACAGCGGTGTTTATGGCTGTATAATCGCTATATCCACTTGGTTTTGCAGAAATGTTATTGATGGTGTTAAATTGCACTAAAGTAGTACTTGTTGCGAAATCAGTGTCTCCAAACGAAACACAAGCAGTACAAGATTCTGAAGTAAAACTAAAGATGTCCGAATAAGCGCCCTCTCCACAATCATTTTTCGGTTTAACCCTCCAAAAATATTGGGTGTCTGGAACTAAATTTGTTAAACTATAAGAATTCCTTTCCACATTTCCACTAGAAAAAATGGTATTAAAACTAGTATCAGATGCTATTTCTACCTCATACGATGATGGATTTTCATCCTCATCCCATCTTAAAATTTCATCTAAAGAAACATTTGTTGCTCCATTTGCCGGGAATGACAGATTTACGGGGTTAAACGTGGCACTTTTTAAATTTAAAGTTACATCTATATTTTGAGTAACCGTTGCTGCGGTGCCGATAACATTAATATCGTAGTTTGCGGCTTCTTGCCCATCTAAATTAGAAACTGTTACAATTACATCGCCATCTGCCGAAATTGTTGTCGGATTAAATGTTATCGATGAACCTGCTGGATTTGCAACGGCACTTAAAGTAACCGTTTCTTCAAAACCATTTATAAAATCGAAATTTACGGTGTAACTACTACTTTGACTTCCGTCATTACAAACAGCTTGTTCACCCGTTTTATCTACCATTAAAAAAGTTGGCGTTGATGAAACAATACTAAACTTCGAAGTATTCACATTATAAAAAATATTATCTGCAGCTTCAACCATAATTCTTGCATCTGCTGTGGCATTATTGGGTATTAACAACTCTTCTGACTCATCATTAGGTGTATTCGTTTTTAAGAATATTGGAAACGTAAGCCCGCCATCAACAGATAATTTTATATGAATATTTTTACACTCTATTGGTGCAACATCTGTAATTCCTTTGTTCCAAGTAACGGAGATTGTTTGCCCAGCATTAAAAGTTTCTTCTGTATTTTGTGAGGTTACTACAAAAGGTGGTGCATCTATAACCTCAACTTTCATATCATCTCTTGATCTAGCGCCCCCTCTTGAATGATTATCTCTAACCAAAAAAGAAAAATTAAGTTCTCTTGCTACAGAAGGTAAAACCTCCCAAGTTGAAGCGGTACTATTTCCTAAAACCGTTCTTAAACTTGGCATATATCTAAAAGGAACATCTTTAGACGGCACAGACCTAAACATAGGGCCTTCTACACTCCCAGACTCTGGTGGCATTGTTCCGCTTTCATTATCTATTTGCTCCCAATTATAGGTTAAGCTTTCAACACCGTCTTCATCTATAGCTGCTCCTTTTAAAACAAAAGGTGTAGATCTAGGAATACTAAAATCTAATCCTGCACTTGCTATCGGGGCAGTATTATTCGTATCGCTTAAAACGGCACAATCACCAGAAGATTGAATAATATTCCACATTTCTGTGATACTTACCGAATGAAAATAGTCGTCACCACTGCTCTGAACATTAGGCGGACAAATACCTGCATACCCCATTATAGTGGACCCACTTCCTGGTTCAATTGCTGTGAAACTATTTATATTGTTGCCACAAGAATTATTAAATGTATGATTTGCACCAAATTGATGCCCTATTTCATGCGATACATAATCTACATCATAGGGGTCGCCTACCGGGGATCCAATACCTGTAACTCCTCTTCCTTTTTGGCTTGCTAAACAAACAACACCTAAACCAGCCAATCCTCCGGCTCCAGTACTAAAGGTATGCCCAATATCATAGTTTGAAGTGCCAATAGTGCCATCACAAATTGATTGACTTTCATCAATTAAAGCATCTGTATTATTATTTGATAAGTTATCTGTATCAGGATCTAAAAAAATAAGTTGATCATTATTACCAACAATTATAAATCTTACCGATACATCTCTTTCAAAAATACCATTAATTCTTGTCATTGAGGTGTTCATGGCAGATAAAACTGCTGCCTTTTTAACGGCATCCGTTTCAATATCAGATACATTTTGTCTTGTTAAATGAAATTGAGAATATTCGCCAGTACCTGCCAGTGCTAGTCTATAGGTTCTTAAATTTGCATCATTCGTATTTTTATTAAAATCTGAAATAGCAAAGTCTTTTTTAGTAGATGCTTCTACTTGGCACTTAAAATCTTCATTAACCTTAGCCAAACTACCTCTCTTATAAACAATAAAATCTTTATGGTCTTTAGAATATGGATCTATAAAAACGGTTTCTCTAACACCAGAAAAAATAACAGCATGAAAACCATCTGTACCCATACTAATTTTTGCAACTGCCGTTGGATCGTCTATTCCTTGTGCCGAATAGGAGGTAATATTTGGAAATTTAGCTTGCAAGGCAGCTTCAAAATTAGAGGTTTCTTTGATCAAGAATTTAGATAAACTTCCATCTGAATTTGGTAACTCGATAATTTCTTTTTGCTCAGCAGACTTATGTTTCAAATTCTTTGAAAAAGCATCTATATCCATTGATAAAATTTCATATTCTGAAGGAAAGTTTTTCTTTTGATAAATTTCTTTTTGAAGTTTGTAATTTCGTTTTTCTATTTTTTTCCAAAAATCTTGCGCTTTCAATGTATTTGAAATAGAAAGAAAAATAATGAGCGTGATTAATAGCGAACTTTTAAATTTCATAGTTTAGGAGCTTTTATCAAAACAAAATAATTTTTAAATTTGATGTAATATAGTGAAATAATGAATCTTCAATTATAAAGTTGGATAAAAATATTTCATTTACCTAACGCTTAACCTTATAAAAACTTGATAAGTAAATATTTATAATTCATAAAAATTTAAACCCTACACCAATTTTCAAAAAAAATAATTTGCTTGCCCAATGTCACATAGTAATTAATACCAATTCTGCATTGAAATAACCTCAACAAAATGCCCTTTTTTCCTTTCTATTTCAACATAAAAAGAAACCGTAACAAATGCTATGCTTTATTTTTCTATTTTCTATAAAGAAAAAAATCATCACTTTCTTTTACAGTAATTTCAAAAAAGAATTGGTATAACAAAGCTTTTATCATTTCATTGAATTTCATCATGAGACGTAGCTATTTTTCTTTTGACACCTATTTTTCTTGTAAAATGATCTGCCTGTCTTTTTTGCTTTCGCTATACATATTGTGCACCTGTGCCATCTATTTTTGAAACGAGTATGAACAAAAAAGTATCTTTTGGATATAATTTAACGCCTCAAATACAATGAAATATCTACCTTTGTAAAAGAGCTTATGAACAAAAATATACTATTAAAAGATCTTGGTATACAAGATTATAAAGAGACTTGGGACTATCAATCTGAATTGCTTCAGGAAATTGTGGATGTCAAAATTCATAATCGACGAAATGATGAACAAACAATAACCAAAAACTACTTTTTATTTGTAGAGCATCCGCATGTATATACCTTAGGTAAAAGTGGTGATCTAAATAACTTGTTACTCAACGAAAAACAGTTGGCTGAAAAAGAGGCTACTTTTTACAAAATAAACCGAGGTGGAGATATTACCTATCATGGACCTGGACAAATTGTTGGCTACCCAATTTTAGATTTAGAAAATTTTTTTACTGATATTCATAAATACCTCCGTTTGTTAGAGGAATCCATCATTTTAACGATTGCAGAATATGGCTTAAAAGGTGTTAGAAGTAAAGGTGAAACGGGTGTTTGGTTGGATGTTGAAACTCCTTTTGCTCGTAAAATTTGTGCCTTAGGAATTCGCTCTTCACGTTGGGTTACCATGCATGGTTTTGCCTTAAATGTAAATACCAATTTAGGCTATTTTGACAACATTATACCCTGCGGAATTAAAGGAAAAGCCGTGGCTTCCATGGAATCTGAATTAGGTAAAAAAATAAATACGGAAGAAGTAAAACAAAAGATACTAAAGCACTTTAAGACGCTGTTTGAAGTGGATGAGTTTCTAGTTTAACGTTTATGGTTTATGGTTTCTTTAAATTCTAAAAAAAACATAAACCAAGGCCAGCATTATTTTTCTTCGTTAAAATACACTTTATAAAATTTCATTTTTTTCTCTTCATCATACCCTCTTTCTAAATATTCTGAAGCTGCTTCTGGGGCATCTACATCTAATTTTATACTGATGTTGGTATCTAATTTAATTTCAGTTTTTAGTTTATTTTTTTCTTTCTTCAAAACAACTCCAGAAACATCAAAATTATTTCTAATTAAAACATCATTTAAAGTTTCGAAGTGTTTTTTGTATTCATCAAACTTTTCTTTGTGTGCATCTTCCTGAAAAACTTCATCTTTAAAAGTAGCATAATCTACCGATTCATTTTCCTTAAAATAATCTACTGTATTGGCTAAAAAATTCCCTTGCTCGTGCATGCCCAACTCTGGTTTAATCACCTCTTCTGAAAATTCCTTACACAACTCCAAATAGTTTTGTGTATGCGAATTATAATCATCTGCCAGTTTTACGCTCAAGAAATTTTTAATCCAATATTGTGCATCGTAATTGTTATTATCCACAGAAAGCACAACCGTTCCTTCCGTATCCGAAGTATTTAAAATTAAACAACCTTTATCTATTTTTTTGGTTGATATTCCTTTTTGAACTACTACATCAAAACTCTCATTATCATCTAAATACGTCTGAAAAAAATCTACTTTATTTTCAATTTTAAAAACACCAATAGCTTCTGTTAACACATCTTTGTACTCTACACCTTCAATAAGAACTACGATGACATCTCCTGTTTTTATTTGTGCGGAATTAGATTGTTCGTACAAATGATTCACCATATTTTTAGAGTATTCTACAAACGAACTTTCTTCTTTAAATACTTCTGAAGCGTAATTATTTAATTCATTTAAACGCACATCTGCATGATGAGAAAAACGGTAACTCTGCGTTAAACTCCCAAAAGGTTTTAGTAAAAAATTCTTCATCAAGTCGTAACTTTCTTGATCAAAACGAATTAAATCTTCCGAGAACACATTGCGCCCACTATTGAATTTATTGGCTACTTTATGAAGAATACATTTCGTAATTTCTGCGCGTGTTTTTTTTATCATCATATGAAATTTTGGACGGTAAAAATAGTTGAAGTTATTTTATAATTGAAGAATTATTTAGATAATTCTCTTAAGAAAAAGTTGTAATTTCTATCTCCGAATTTCTGACACAAAACTATTACCCTGAGATTCATGAAGTTTACAAAGCTTACAGAAGAAAAATGATTAAATCTTCAATTTTAATTGTTCTGGCAGCAATCTAAATGTTTTTCGATGATGGAGATTTGGCCCAAATTCACGAATGGCATTTCTGTGCTCTTTGGTTGGGTAGCCTTTGTTTTTTTTCCAGTTATACATTGGGTGTTCTTGATGAATCTTTGCCATGTAATCATCTCTGTAGGTTTTTGCCAACACAGAGGCTGCAGCAATACTCAAGTATTTTGCATCTCCTTTTACAATCGTTTTATGCGGAATTTCTTTAAAATCCTTAAATTTATTTCCATCAACAATGATAAATTCTGGCGTAATTTTTAGCTGTTCAATGGCTCTATGCATGCCCATTATAGAGGCTTGCAATACATTTATTTCATCCACTTCTTGTTGCCAAACGAAGGAAACTGCAAAAGCTAGCGCGTTTTCTTCAATAATAGGCCTTAAGGCTTCTCTCTTTTTTTCTGATAATTGTTTAGAATCATTTAAAAAAACATGTGAAAAATCTTTTGGTAAAATTACCGCTGCGGCAACCACTGGCCCCGACAAACAACCCCTTCCGGCTTCGTCTGTGCCTGCTTCTAAAGAAAAGCCGCTAAAATTTGATTTTAACATAGTACAAAGAAAAGAAAACTTTTTCTATTAGATTCCTATTCAATAATCTAGTTGGACTTAAATTTCAAAAGAAGATCACTACTTCTATCGCTTCAAAAAAGTTTAAAACTCATTTTTAAATTAACCGATTTCATTATAATTATTAACAATTCTTTTCGTTTTATTATTTTACATTTGCTTTTGTTTAAATTTAGAATGAAAAAAAGAATTGTTTTATCCTTTTGTTGTTTAATCCTTGCGCTGAGCACTCTATATGGTCAGAGAAAATTAAGTGGAAACGAGAAAAGAGAAAATACATTTATAAACGAAAATGGTGAAATAGATACGATAAGAACTACGGGGGCTAAAAAGGTTATTTTATCAGGAAAAACAAAATATACCGATTATAAAATATTCTCTTATAACAGGGATACCACTTATATCGATACCACTTTAACTTTACAAAAGGAGTACAAATTCAATTATTTAAGAACGGATAATTTTGAACTTTTAGGCTTTCATAATCAAGGGCAAACTTTTACTAATTTAGGGTACAGCTTTAACAATCTAAAAAAATTACCAGACATTGGTTTTACTGCAAAACAAGTTAGTTATTTTGATATAGAAGACATCAAATATTATGAAGTTCCTACAACAACCACAGAAATTTTATACAGAACAGGTTTGCAGCAAGGGCAAGTATTAGATGCACTTTTTACCTTAAATTTTTCCAAAAGATTCAATGTTTCTTTTTCCTATAAAGGGTTGCGTTCTTTAGGCGCTTATCGAAGAGCTTTGGTTAGCAATGGTAATTTTAGAGGTACTTTTCACTATAGAACTAAAGAAAATCGATATGAAATTAGAGGACATTTAGCTTCACAAGATTTCTTTCATCAAGAAAATGGAGGATTAACAACAGAGGCCTTACAAAACTTTATTGATGAAGATCCAAATTTTGACCAACGTTCTAGATTAGATGTAAATTTAAATGATGCAGAAAGTCAATTTGATAGTAATCGATCTTATATAGAGCATAGCTATAAATTACTAGCCAGCAAAGATTCCATCAATGATAAAGATTTTAGCAACTTAAAAATTGGACATGTATTTACCAATGAAACTAAAAATTATCGTTTTGATCAAACGACAGTTAGAACTGACATTTTTGGAGCTGCAAATGCATCGGGTACCGAAGATAATATAGCAGAAAGCATCATTATGAATAATGAAGTTAATTTAGAATTCAATTCTAAATATGTCTTAGGTAAGTTTAGAGCGAAAGCTAATTTTACCAATTATTCTTATGGTTATGATACTATTTTGAATAGTAATAGTGCTATTACTAAATTAAAATTAGCAGGAAATGCGATTTCTTTTGGTGCCGATTGGAATGCTAAAATTAAAAACTTTCAATTAAATGCAGATGCTTCTTTAACTCCTGGCGCGGGTAGATTGGCAGGCAACTATTTAAAAGGAGAGGCCGTTTACGAGAAAGACAGTGTTTTTACTTTAAAAGGTAATTTATTAATCAGCTCAAAATCTCCAAACTTTAATACTTTATTACATCAAAGTAGTTATGATGCTTACAATTGGCAAAATGATTTTAGCAATGTAAATACAAGAGATTTAGGATTTTCATTTACTTCTAAATGGATCAATGCAGGTCTAAATTTCACCAATATTGATAATTACACGTATTTTGATGAAAATAATACTCCGCAGCAATCTGCCGATCAAATTATATACCTCAAAGTAAAAGCAAATAGAGAATTTAAACTTTGGAAATTTGCCTTGGATAATACCGTAATGTATCAAAATGTTAGTAGCGGAAGTACTGTTTTTAGAGTGCCAGAATTTGTCACTAGAAATACGTTCTATTATGCAGACAATTGGTTTAAAGGAAAACCAATGTTGGTGAATATTGGGGTTACTTTTAAGTATTTTACAAAATACAATGTCAATGCTTACAACCCATTATTAGCAGAATTTACTTTACAAAATGAGGAAGAAATAGGCTTCCCTACTTTTGATGTTTTCTTTAATGCTAGAGTGAGAAGAACGCGCTTGTTCATTAAAGTTGATAATGTTGCTTCCGGTTTTACTGAAAAGAACTACTTCTCTGCACCCAATTATCCTTTTCGCGATTTTACCATTCGGTTTGGTTTGGTTTGGAATTGGTTTATTTAACAAGAAGTCCATCCTAAATCCTTCCTATTTCGACTGCGCTCAATACAGGCGCAAGGAAGTACTTTTAGCTAATTTAACGATACATAAAAATGATAAATCAACTGAAAAATAACTGGAAACTTTTCTTAATAGCAAGTTTAACATTAGGTTTAGCACCTTTTAATCCGCCACATATTTGGGGTAAAATTCAATGGCTTTTAGGAGGAAATGCTTTATCTGCTGAAAACGGTATGAAATCACAAGATTGGTTTGATGTCTTGTTGCATGGTTTGCCCTGGTTTTTATTATTGATCTCTATACTGTTAAATATTTTTGGGTTGTTGACAAAAAAAGATTCCCAATAAGTATTTGTAAATAAACCAGTAACATTAAATTATAATAGCGATTTAATCAAAAAAAAGATTTTATTTAGCAACTATAAATTTTGATTCAATCCTGTCCTAAATAAATTTTAGGCACATGAAATTTATTTAGGACAGGATTGTATTGTTTAGTTAAAAACTTTAGAATGATGTTTTATAAGTATATATTTAATGAAAAATACAACAAATTACAAAAGCGAATATGCTTAAATTTGTATAAAACAAATACAACAAATCAACTTTTATAAATTCTTCAAAACGGGTTGTTAATGAGTGCAAATAAAATTAAAAATGAGTGTATCCAATAAAATTCCAGAAGTTTCTTTTTTTAAGTTTCTAAAGCATGCTAATGCTATTTTACAAAATCCTTTACCTTTTCACGCAAAAAACTTTGATACTTTAGGAGATATTTTTCGTTTAAAAATTGGTTTTGGAAAATCTGTTTTGTTTTGTAGAGATGCTGGACTTTTACAACATGCGCTTCAAAAGAATCAAAAAAATTATACCAAATCTTATATTCAAACCAAAGATTTAGCAAAATATGTCGGAAAAGGATTGTTAACTGCTGAGGGAGAACATTGGCAAAAACAACGAAAATTAATTCAGCCAGCTTTTCATAAAGGCCAACTTAAGCTCTTGGTTGATACCATTCAAAAAACCATTTTAGCAGAATTAAAAAATATCAAAACTGGAAAACCAATGGATGTTTTTCCTGTTTTTAATGATTTAGCTTTTCAAACTGTTATCAAATCTATTTTCAATATAAACATTTCTGATGCTGATATTGATTCATTGCAACATACCACAGAAGCTACTCAAAAAATGTTGGTTCAAGAACTAAGACAACCTTTTTTTGTTTGGTGGTTTAACCTTTCAGGAAAAACGAAAAAGCATTTAAACTTG
>JBNMNV010000015.1:0-23591 GCA_051278125.1 Polaribacter sp.
AAGTGAGGTAGGCAATGGAACACCTTTTACCAGTCTGTTATGCTGCTGAATATGAAGAGAAAGCATTTCGTAAACACGTGCTTCAATTTTTAGAATTCTCAACATTCCTTTTCCTTTAACTATTTTTAAACTTTTAATAAGCTCGGCCATGTTTAAGTTAAGGATTCCATAATTGGAAAATCTATGATCATGTTCAGTATCTACAAAAACCTCGTATAATTTCTTATTTAAGCTAGAAACATTGGTAGTTCTTTTTTTGAGAAAATTTTTTCTAACAATCTGAATTATATTGATTTCTAGGGGTTCATTTTTTTTAAAATGAAGGTAATTGTAGCCTCCTTTTTTATTGGTAAAAATTAAAGTTTGAAACTGTTCAACTAATGTTTCCTTTTGATGTACTCCAAATCTATGTTTTAAAGATCCTAGGGACGGATACATAAATCTGATAGGGTTAAACTCACGATGTGCTTTAATTTTGAAGATAGTTTCTTTATGAAATGTAATTTCGAAATCTAACAGGTTTACACCCCAATCAAAAGGGATGTATCGTATGTTTCCAGTAGCATTTTTATTATCAATACGTAAGGTGAATTCTCCCCAGTTTTCTTGAATAGAGCCGCCTAAAACATTTTTTATTTGTTCTATTGTTTCTTTTGGGCTGTCAGCAATTATTTCAATTTCTACCATAGTGGCGCAATTTTTTTTAAAAAAGTATAAAGGTAATTGAATTTTTGTTTATTGTTAAGCCTAATTTAAATCTATGATACATAGATGAAAAGAAGTTTTACTTAATTCTTATAAATCTATTTAATTTAGTATGTTTTATAGCATCTTCTCTAGAGTTTGTTCATAGAAAAGGAGTGTCAGCATAATTTTTAATTCTATTTGGATAATTCGCCACTATTTCCATATTAATATAGGTATGCATCCCCAATTAAAATAAAATGTAAATCAGGATATTTTTTTGTTTTTGAGGTTTTTCACCCGTATTTTTTCCTAAAATAGGATTGGCACTTGTGGCCGATGTACCTGCATGTAAAAACCTGTAAAATATTGAAGTTCCCTCTTACGCTTTTCTTTTTGCACGAGATTTAAAAAATGTATTGATTAAAAGTCCCCATTTTAGTTTAGAAACTTTACCTGTATTTAGAATTGTATCATCAATATCACTTGTAACGCTAAATTCAGTTTTTGTTTTTATTTTATAAGTATTAGCAAAGATGATCATGAGTTCGGCGTTTTTAATTTCGTCAGTTTCAAAACGTTTCCAAGAACTTGAAACTAATTTCAGAAAACTGTTACTGTTTAAATTGATGTTTTCATCTTCTAGCGCTCTTCCTATCGTACAGAAATGCGTATAGATTATGAACTAAAATAATTTGAAGTGCGTCTTTACCGAAAATACCCCTGCTTTTTTGTTTGTAAAATAGAAATAGCTCATAAAAAAAACCACACTAGGTGTGGTTTTTAAGAAGCTTTGAAAAAATAAAATTATTCTTTTTTCTTAATAATAATTTCAATTTCTTTTGTGTTAGTTTCTGTATTTTTTTTCACATCCATCGAAACAATTTCTCCAGCTAAATTCGCCTTCTTTTCTATTTCGGCTATCGTTCCTTCAACTTTTTGAGTTTCAGTAACTGTTCTTCCATCAATGGTTGTAGAGGTAATCAATGTTGCAACAGCCATTTGGTTGTTTTGTTCTATGGTAACTTCCTTTTTAATTTCATTGATAACATGAGAATCAGCAACATGACCACCTAAAATAGGTGCAATGACCAAACCAATTAAACAGGTAAGTTTAATTAAAATATTCATTGAAGGACCAGAAGTATCTTTAAACGGATCTCCAACAGTATCTCCAGTTACTGCTGCTTTATGCGCTTCAGAACCTTTGTAGGTCATTACTCCATTAATTTCTACCCCAGCTTCGAAAGATTTCTTTGCATTATCCCAAGCACCACCTGCATTGTTTTGGAAAATTGCCCAAAGTACCCCACTTACAGTAACACCAGCCATATAACCGCCTAACATTTCTGCAACTAACATGTTATTTTCTTGATATGCTAGCTTGCCAACTAATACAACAAGTATTGGGAAACCGATTGTTAATAAACCTGGTAACATCATTTCTTTTAAAGAAGCTTTTGTAGAAATTTCGACACATTTATCATATTCTGGTTTTCCAGTTCCTTCCATAATTCCAGGAATTTCTTTAAACTGTCTTACCACTTCGTTCACCATTTCCATGGCAGCTTTACCAACAGCATTCATAGCTAATGCAGAGAATACAACAGGAACCATACCACCAACGAATAGCATTGCTAATACTGGGGCTTTAAAAATATTAATTCCGTCAATACCCGTAAATGTTACATAGGCAGCAAATAAAGCTAATGAAGTTAATGCAGCGGATGCAATTGCAAAACCTTTACCGGTTGCAGCAGTTGTATTTCCAACAGCATCTAAAATATCTGTTCTTTCTCTAACAATAGGATCTTGCTCACTCATTTCGGCAATACCACCAGCATTATCTGCAATGGGTCCAAAAGCATCAATTGCTAATTGCATGGCTGTTGTTGCCATCATTGCGGAAGCGGCCAAAGCAACTCCGTAAAATCCAGCTAAAGCATAAGACGACCATATTGCGGCAGCAAATAATAATACTGAAGAAAATGTAGAAATCATACCTGTAGCTAAACCAGCAATAATGTTTGTTCCTGCTCCAGTACTAGATTGTTGTACAATTTTTAAAATTGGTTTAGAACCTAAACCTGTGTAGTATTCAGTAAATGCAGAGATTCCTGCACCCACAACTAAACCAACTAAACAAGCATAAAACACTCTCATAGAAGAGATATCTTGAATACCTTCACCAAAGAAGTCCATTTTCATAGTTTCTGGTAACATCCAAGTAACCAATCCGTAACAAGCTGCAGCCACCATTAAGATAGATGCCCAATTCCCTATATTTAATGCTTTTTGTACATCTGCTTCTTTTGCATCGTTAGATGAAATTTTTACTAGTAAAGTTCCGATAAGAGAAATAATAATTCCCACACCAGCAATAGACATTGGTAATAAGATTGGTCCAATTCCGCCAAAAGCATCTTGAATTGCTCCTCCCATGTCTTTAATAACATAATTACCCAAAACCATTGCAGCTAAAACTGTTGCTACATAAGAACCAAATAAATCGGCTCCCATACCTGCAACATCACCAACATTATCACCAACATTATCAGCAATAGTTGCTGGATTTCTTGGGTCATCTTCAGGAATATCAGCTTGCACTTTACCAGCTAAATCAGCACCAACATCAGCAGCTTTTGTATAGATACCGCCACCAACTCTTGCAAACAAAGCAATAGATTCAGCACCTAAAGAGAAACCAGCTAATGCTTCTAAAACAACAGTCATATCGCCAGTGTTCGTCCATTCGCTTCCCATAAAAAACCAAAAGAAGAATATAAAGAATGCCGTTAAACCTAATACTGCTAAACCAGCAACACCAAGTCCCATTACTGTACCACCACCAAAAGATACTTTTAATGCATTTGGTAAACTAGTTTTTGCAGCTTGTGTGGTTCTAACATTTGTTTTGGTTGCAATTTTCATTCCCATGTTTCCTGCAAATGCAGAAAATATAGCTCCGATAACAAAGGCTACAACTATTAAATAAGTACTATCCATATAAAAAGCAATTCCCGCTAAAATGATACTTGCTGCCACTACAAATATTGCTAAAAGTCTATACTCTGCATTTAAAAAAGCAAGCGCTCCTTCATAGATATGGTCAGAAATTTCCTTCATTTTACCATCACCTGCATCTTGTTTCATTACCCAAGACTTTTTCACTAGCATGTAGGCTAGGCCTAATAACGCCATTGCAATTGGCATCCAAATCATCATTGATTCCATATATTATTTTATTTTTGATTAGTTTAAAACGGTCGTAAATGTAATAAAATCAAATAGAAATAAAAAACCTCTTAAAATTAAATTTTAAGAGGTTTATAATATCTGGATATGTATTTTGTTAAATCCTAAATTTATTTGTCTTTTTGTATTCACTTTCATTATATCTCTTAACAGAATCATGAAAAATTTGGATAGCTTCAGTAGCATCTCCCCATCCACCGACATCAACTTTTTTCTTTTCTAAATCTTTATAAACTTTAAAAAAGTGTTCAATTTCTTTTAACCTGTGAGGATTTAAGTCAAAAATATCTTTTTTACCATTCCAAATAGGATCTGAGACAGGAACACAAATTACTTTTTCATCTGGTCCTTTTTCATCGGTCATATGAAAAACTCCAATGGGTTTTACCTGCATCACACACATAGGAAATGTTGGTTCATGGCCTAAAACGAGAACATCTAAAGGATCATCATCTAGTGCTAAGGTTTCTGGCACAAAACCATAATCTGCTGGATACATCATTGAAGAAAATAACATTCTATCAAAACGAATTTTATTTAAATCAAAATCGTATTCATATTTATTTCTACTTCCTTTAGGGATTTCTATTAAAACATCAAATGTAGTCTCGTCTTCTCTAACCATTATTTTTATTATTTCTGTATTTAAATTAAAAACAAAAATAATGAAATTATGACTCTTTTAAAGAATTATTTACAGAAAGCTTTATGGTTTTTAGGTAATTTAGAGTAAATCTTCTTATAAATAGAAAATCCTTTTTGAAATGGATCAAAAAGGATTTTTATAAGAGCTATTTAATGTACAAAACTTCTTTTACAGCTTTTATAACATCGTTATGATTCGGAATCCATTTTTCTAATAATACAGGAGAATAAGGCGCAGGAGTATCTGCGGTTGTAATTCTTTTGATAGGTGCATCCAAATAATCAAAAGCTTGATCTTGTATTCTATAGGTGATTTCTGAAGCAACACTTGCAAAAGGCCAAGCTTCTTCTAAAATTACTAACCTATTTGTTTTTTTAACAGACTTTAAAATAGCATCATGGTCCATTGGGCGAACCGTTCTTAAATCGATAATTTCGATAGAAATATTTTCCTTTGCTAATTCTTCAGCTGCCTTATAAGCTTCTTTTATAATTTTACCAAAAGAAACAACGGTAACGTCTGTACCTGCTCTTTTAATTTCTGCAACTCCGATTGGGATGATATACTCTCCTTCAGGAATCTCCATTTTATCGCCATACATCTGCTCAGATTCCATAAAAATTACAGGATCATCATCTCTAATGGCCGCTTTTAATAAACCTTTTGCGTCATAAGGATTCGATGGTACAATTACTTTTAAACCAGGTGTATTTGCAAACCAGTTTTCAAAAGCTTGTGAGTGTGTAGCTCCTAATTGACCTGCAGAAGCTGTTGGGCCTCTAAAAACAATAGGACAATTAAACTGCCCACCAGACATTTGTCTAATTTTTGCTGCGTTGTTTATAATTTGATCAATTCCTACTAAAGAGAAGTTAAACGTCATATATTCTACAATAGGTCTGTTACCATTCATGGCAGAGCCGATAGCAATTCCTGCAAAACCTAATTCAGCAATCGGAGTATCTATAACTCTTTTAGCCCCAAATTCTTCTAGCATTCCTTTACTTGCTTTGTAAGCACCATTATATTCGGCAACTTCTTCACCCATTAAATATATGCTTTCATCTCTGCGCATTTCTTCGCTCATTGCTTCGCAAATTGCTTCTCTGAATTGAACTGTTTTCATCTATATTTTCGTTGTAAAAATTATTGATAGCAAAAGTAAGCAAATAATTATCAATTTTTTTAGTTCCATTTTATAAACTAACATTTTTGAGTTACAATAATTACTCAATCGTTTTCGGAAATTGTTAAATAAAACAAAAATACTATGCATGCATAGTATTTTTTAAAAAAAAGATGTAGTTTTGTAACCGAACAAAGATTAAAAAATACAATTATGAAAATATTGGTGTGTATAAGTAATGTGCCTGATACTACTTCAAAAATTAATTTTACAGAAAATGAGACAAAGTTTGATACAAATGGAGTTCAGTTTGTGATTAATCCATATGACGAATTCTGTTTGACAAGAGCTATGTGGTTTAAAGAAAAGCAAGGAGCTAGTGTAACTGTTGTGAATGTTGGTACAGCGACTACAGAGCCAACCCTAAGAAAAGCTTTGGCAATTGGTGCTGATGAAGCAATTCGTGTAAATATGGAGCCTGTTGATGGATTATCGGTTGCAAAACAATTGGCAGAAGTTGTGAAAAACGGAGGTTATGAGTTGGTTTTAGCCGGAAGAGAATCAATCGATTATAATGGAGGAATGGTTCCTGGGATGTTAGCTTCTTTATTAGATTTTAATTTTGTAAATGGTTGTGTAGCGATGGAAGTTGATGGAACTGCAGTTTCATTAACAAGAGAAATTGATGGAGGAAACGAGTCTTTAACAGCTTCTTTGCCTATGGTGGTAGCGGGCCAAAAAGGAATTGTAGAAGAGAAAGATTTGCGCATTCCAAATATGCGTGGTATTATGATGGCTCGTAAAAAACCGCTAAAAGTTTTAGAACCTGTTGCAGCTGAAAATGCAACATCGATAGTATCATTTGAAAAGCCAGCGCCAAAAGGAGCCGTAAAGTTAGTAGCTGCAGATAATATAGATGAGTTGATTAACTTATTGCATAACGAAGCGAAAGTTATTTAATTTTTATTGCAGAATAAAATAAATCAAGCTGAACCTGTTTCAGTACCTTTTTTAAGGTTTAACTAAAAATAATAAGTTCCTGAAACGAGTTCAGGATAAAAAAAATATAAGATATGTCAGTTTTAGTTTTTGCCGATTCAACAGACGGAAAATTTAAGAAAAATGCTTTTGAAGTAGTTTCTTACGGAAAAAAAGTAGCAGAGCAACTCGGCAGTAATGTAGTTGTTTTAACAATAAATGCAAATAGTACAGAAGCTTTGTACACTTACGGAGCAGACAAAGTACTTGCAGTAACCAATGATGCCTTATCAACTTTTAATGCAAAAGCATATGCTTCGGTAATTAAACAAGTTGCAGATGCTCAAAGCTCAACAGTAGTTATTTTAGATTCTAGTATCGATACTTTGCATATGGCACCCATATTAGCAGTCGCGCTAGATGCAGGCTATGCTTCAAATGTGGTAGCGTTGCCTAGTTCTACAAGTCCTTTTACTGTGAAAAGAAAAGCGTTTTCTAACAAAGCTTTTAGCAATACAGTAATAGCTACCGATTACAAAGTAATTGGGGTTGCTCAAAATTCTTACGGAGTTTTTGAAAACCCAGTAACCGGTACTACGGAAAGTTTTGATGCTACAATAGCAGAATCTGGAGTAAAATCTGAAAAAATAGAACGAGTTAAAGGGAAAGTAACCATTGCAGATGCAGATGTAGTTGTTTCTGCAGGAAGAGGTTTGAAAGGTCCAGAAAACTGGGGGATGATTGAGGAGTTAGCCGATGTTTTAGATGCGGCTACAGCCTGTTCTAAGCCTGTTTCAGATTTAGGATGGCGCCCTCACGGAGAACATGTAGGTCAAACAGGTAAGCCTGTAGCGACTAATTTATATATTGCCATCGGAATTTCTGGAGCCATTCAGCATTTGGCAGGTATTAATGCATCTAAAGTAAAAGTAGTCATTAATACAGACCCTGAAGCACCTTTCTTTAAAGCGGCAGATTACGGTATTGTTGGTGATGCTTTTGAAGTAGTACCCAAATTAATAGAGAAGTTAAAAGCTTTTAAGCAAGCTTAATTCAAATATTCAAACATAGTTTATACTTGAAAACCTATTGGTATAATTATCAATAGGTTTTTTCTTTTTGTAAAAACTGATGAAATAAAAGTTTTCAATCTATTATTTTTATTAAATTGTGCCGTCAAAAAGAAAAAGAAAAATAAAGAATCTTGTCATTGCTAAAAGGTCTACTGAATTTGATTTTGTGACCAAGTCGACTTCAAATTAAAGACTGCTTTAGTTGTTTATAATGACAGTATCAATTTTAAATAGTATCGTTTTTTGTAGCATAATATATGAGTTTAATACAACTAACCATTAAAGGTATTTCTTACAGTCAAACTCAAAGTGGTGCTTACGCATTGGTTTTGAGTGAAATAGAGGGGGTGAGAACCTTGCCTATTATAATCGGCGCTTTTGAAGCACAATCCATAGCCATCGCTTTAGAATCAGAAATAAGACCACCAAGACCGCTTACGCATGATTTATTCAAGACATTTTCTGATGCTTTTGATATCAATATTAAAGAGGTTATTATCCACAAATTAGTAGATGGTGTTTTCTTTTCTAGTTTAATCTGTGAAAGAGAAGGCAAAGAAGAAGTCTTAGATACAAGAACTTCTGACGCTATTGCCATCGCTGTTCGGTTTGATGCACCTATTTTTACTTATGAAAATATTATTGATAAAGCAGGTATTTATCTAAAAGTTGATGAAAAAATGGCGATTGAAAATAAGTTTGGGGCTAATGAAGTTTCTATAGAAACAGAGAAAGTGGATACGAAGGCTACTAGCAATTTTTCGAGTCTTACTTTAAAAGACCTACACCAGCAACTTAATACTGCAGTCGATAATGAAAATTACGAATTAGCAGCGAAAATAAGAGACGAAATAAGTAAGCGTTCTTAAAATTATATTTTTATCATGAAAAAAATACTTATCCTCGTTTTTTGCTTCTTATCTATTTCAACTTTTTCTCAAAATATAGAAGTAGTTTCGGCGTTGACTGAAATTATCCCGAGTCAAGGGTTTTCTTTAAATAGTTTATGGAGAGGAGCGTTAGGAATGTTTGCCTTAATTTTAATTGCCTTTTTATTTAGCAGTAACAGAAAAGCAATCGATTGGAAAAAAGTAGGAATTGGTTTAGCCTTGCAATTATTAATTGCAGTGGGTGTTTTAAAAGTAAAATTTATTCAAAAAATATTCGAATTTATTGGGAGTATTTTTATTGAAATTTTAGAGTATACCAAAGCAGGTAGTGAATTCTTGTTTGCAGGTATGGTTGGTGATATGAATAAATTTGGATATATTTTTGCTTTTCAAGTATTACCAACAATCATATTCTTTTCGGCATTAACTTCTTTGCTATTTTATTTAGGAATTATTCAGAAAGTGGTAAAAGTATTGGCGATTGGATTATCAAAATTTTTAGGGATTTCTGGGATGGAGAGTTTGTCTGTTGCCGGAAATATCTTTTTAGGGCAAACCGAAGCTCCTTTATTAATCAAAGCTTATTTAGAGAAAATGAATAAGTCAGAAATGTTATTGGTGATGATTGGCGGAATGGCTACGGTAGCTGGAGCAGTTTTGGCAGCCTATATTGGTTTTTTAGGTGGTGGCGATAAGGAATTAGAGCTCATTTTTGCCAAACATTTATTAGCAGCCTCTGTAATGGCAGCTCCTGGAGCTATTGTGATTTCTAAAATATTGTATCCGCAAACGGAAGAAGTAAATACAGATGTTGCCGTTTCTCAAGAAAAAATAGGCTCAAATATTTTAGATGCCATTGCAAACGGAACTACAGAGGGTTTAAGATTGGCCGTAAATGTCGGCGCAATGTTATTGGTTTTTGTCGCGGTAATTGCTATGATCAACGGAATCTTAGGATGGGTAGGAGATATTACAACTTTAAATTCATGGATGGCAGCAAATACATCCTACGAAGCATTTTCTTTAGAAGCCATTTTGGGATATATTTTTGCTCCTTTAATGTGGCTAATCGGAGTTGCATCCGAAGATATTGCCTTAATGGGACAATTATTAGGGATAAAATTGGCGGCAAGTGAGTTTGTCGGTTATATTCAATTGGCAGAATTAAAGAACGTAGCAAGTGCCACACATTTAACGTTTAACAAATCTATTATTATGGCAACTTATATGTTATGTGGTTTTGCAAATTTCGCGTCTATAGGGATACAAATAGGAGGGATAGGTTCCATAGCACCGGGTCAGCGTAAAACATTATCAGAATTTGGAATGAAGGCCTTATTAGGGGGTACCATTGCTTCTTTGATGTCTGCAACTATTGCAGGAATGATTATAGGGTAAGAACAAAGTATAATTGTTTATTTGTTTAAACAGGTAAACAAATAAATTTATAAACGCTTAGATATTAAAATGAAACAATATCACGATTTAGTAAAACACGTTTTAGAAAACGGAAACGAAAAAGGAGATAGAACAGGAACCGGAACAAAAAGTGTTTTTGGATATCAAATGCGTTTTGATTTAAGTGAGGGGTTCCCGATGGTAACAACTAAAAAGTTACATTTAAAATCTATTATTTATGAATTGCTTTGGTTTATAAAAGGGGATACTAATATTAAATACTTACAAGAAAACGGGGTAAAAATATGGAATTCTTGGGCAGATAAAAATGGAGATTTAGGTCCGGTTTACGGCCACCAATGGAGAAATTGGAACAGCGATGAAGTAGATCAGTTAAAAGAAGTGATCGATACTTTAAAGAAAAATCCTGATTCTAGAAGAATGCTGATTTCTGCTTGGAACCCTTCTGTTTTGCCAGATACAAGCATTTCTTTTGCGGATAATGTTGCTAATGGAAAAGCAGCGTTACCTCCTTGCCATGCATTTTTTCAGTTTTATGTTTCAGAAGGAAAATTATCGTGTCAGTTATACCAAAGAAGTGCAGATATATTTTTAGGAGTTCCTTTTAATATTGCTTCTTATGCCCTGTTTACGATGATGATTGCACAAGTTTGTGGTTATGAAGCAGGTCATTTTATCCATACTTTTGGAGATGCACATATTTATAACAACCATATAGAACAATTAGAATTACAGTTGTCTAGAGATGTTAGACCTTTACCAAAAATGACAATAAATCCTGATATAGTGGATATAGAAGATTTTTCGTTTGATGATTTTGAGCTATCAGACTACAACCCTCATCCTCATATAAAAGGAGTCGTTGCGGTATAGTAATTATTGCCAAAATAAAAGAGCTTTCAAAATTAATTCAAAGCTGTTTTATTTTATGATTACATGCAATTATAAGCTTAATAAGCTGTTTTCTGCACCAGCAAAATCACTCCAAACAGAACTATCTGCTTCTTCTTCATTAACATATTCACCGTCAACTAAATATCTGAATTCATAAGAACTGCCTGTTTCTAAGTCAACAGTACCCTTAAAAGATCCATTTTTTAATTTTTTAAGAGGTGTTGCTTCTACATTCCACTCATTAAAACTTCCAACTACTGCAACACTACTAGCTTCTTCAGCAGGTACCGTAAAAGTTACTTTACAAACTGGTTTACTTTTTAAAAATTGTTTTTTAATTGCCATAATTATTATATTAAATAAAAAGGTAAATGTAGGTAAGAAGATTGTTACTACAAACTATAAGTTATAAGAAGAAGAAAAATTATCAGTTTTATAATAAGTACATGTTAATTAGAGATAATTCAAAAAAAAAGTAGAATTTAATTATTGTTTTTTTAAAAATAGCAGCAGTTCTTTCTACTTTATTTTTAGTAATTTAAGCTCGAAAACGCTTTCGTTAATGAGCTCTTTTTTATCTAATCTACCAAAAAACGTTAAATCTTAAAACATTTCACCTATTTTTGTCCAATGAAAAAGATAGTAGGAATATTTATTTTATGGTTTTCTATGACCGTTTTTTCACAAGAGGTACCTTTTGATAAAAATACAACGGTCAAATTAACAGAAGTAGATGAATATCCTGAGTTTATGAATAGAAAAGTTGTAGATTCTTTAAAAAATAATAGGGCTAGCTTTAACGCTTTTATGCAAAAAGAAATCATTAAAAATTTGGATCTTAAAACTCAAAGTTCTTTTAAGTCGGATGTAAAATTTTACTTTAAAATTCGATTAGATAAAAATAAGAAGTTGAAAGTTTTAAAATCAAATATTAAGAAAAAGAAGCTTCATGAAAAATTTTTGGAAGCTATTGAGAAAATTGAAGTAGAAAAATTAGCCCAAAAAGATCATAAAGAAGTGAGTTTAGAGTTTATGCTCCCTTTTAAAGTAAAGTTTAATGGGTATTATATAGCAAATTAGTATGATTACAATAATAGCAGCAATTGCAAAAAATAATGCATTAGGAAAAAATAATGATTTAATTTGGCATTTACCTGCAGATTTAAAACGTTTTAAAAAACAAACAACGGGTCATTATATTTTAATGGGTAGAAATACTTTTGAATCCATTGGTAGACCTTTACCAAACAGAACCACTGTGATCATCACCAGAAATAAAAATTATGTTCAAGATGGGTGCTTAATTGCACACAGTTTAGAACAGGCTTTAGAAATGGCAAAAGAAGAGGCACATGTTTTTATAATTGGTGGAGCTCAGATATACCAGAAGGCTATTGAAAATAATTTGGCTGATGTTCTAGATATTACACGAGTACACAAGGAGTTCGATGCAGATGTCTTTTTTCCTGAAATAGATTTAAATATTTGGAAAGAAACAGAAAGAGAGGATTTTGAAATGGATGAAAAAAATACATTAGCGCATAGTTTTGTGCGTTATGAAAAAATCATCAATTAATTCGATCTGTCCGAAAGCCCCCGCCTAAATTCATTTTGTATTTTCTCTGAGCAAACAAAAAGTAATTAAATAGTTTGTAGTTTACTTCATAGCCGTAATTTATGTTTTGCTGATAATCAATGATATTTTCATAAATATTGGGGTTAAATTGCCCAGTATTTTGAGCTCTCATATTCCAAGTAGTTACCCAAACTCTATTTCTAGTCTCAAGATAATTTTGTGAGTAAAAACCTTCTGGTTGAGCAATTGCATTTAGGTAATAATTAAAACCAATATCAATAATTGTAATTTCATATTCTAAACTATCATTAGCAATCACAACAGGTTCTTCCTTGGTTTCTAGGTTTTTATTTATTGGCAAGGAACCACATGCCCAAAAAAAGATTCCAAAAATAAAAAGTACGAGTATTTGTTTTAAAAATTTCATATTAGTTAAAGATATTAAATTTAGATGCATTTATTCTTATTCATCCGTACTTATTTTGTCTATTAGTTATTTGGCAAAAATACTTCGGTCCTTTAAATTAGAAAACCTACAAAGTGTTAAGAGTTTCTTTTAGTTGGTCAACCTATTTAAAAATTAAAAAATTATTTTAAAAATGTACCGTTTTTAATTCTTTAAATATTAATTTTAAACCTTAATTTTTTTTAGATGAAGTATATCGTAGTAGCAGTATTTGTTTTGAGCATTTCCTTTTCTTGCTCTCAAAAAGGACCAGAAAAAAATACATATTCAATTTTAAGCGAGTTGGATAGGGCTTCTTTAAAAGATGAGCTTTTAGAAGATAGATTTGTAAACTTACTCCCAAAGTTAATGGATCAATCGGGTCTTGATATGTGGTTATTAATCTCAAGAGAATACAATGAAGATCCTGTTTTAAAAACGATGTTGCCGGCAACTTGGTTAAATGCTAGAAGAAGAACCATCATTGTTTTTTATAGAAATAAAGAAAAAAACACGTTAGAAAGACTAGCTGTTGCCAGATATGATATTGGTAAAAGCATACAATCTGCTTGGGATAAAGAAAAAGAACCCAATCAATGGAAAGCATTGGTGGAAATTATCCAAGAAAGAAATCCGAATAAAATAGGTGTTAATTTTTCTAAATATTTTGCTCTGGCAGATGGTTTGGTAAAAACGGATTTTGATGAATTGAAAGAAAATTTACCGGAGGAAATGAGTTCTAAATTAGTTTCTGCTGAAAAATTAGCGATTGCTTGGATAGAAACTAGAACCGAAAAAGAATTGGCTGTATTTAGAGATTTAGTAAAAATCACCCATGATATTATTGATGAAACTTTTTCTGAGAGCACAATTGTTCCCGGAAAAACTACCACAGAAGATTTAGTTTGGTATCTGCGTCAAAAAGTAACCGATTTAGGCTTAGCAACATGGTTTCATCCTACCATAGATGTGCAAAGAAATAATGAAGCGTTAAAATCTCATATTGAGTCTTTTTCAAAATCGAAGGATGAAAAAGTAATTCAAAAAGGAGATTTATTACATTGTGATTTTGGTATCACCTACATTGGTTTAAATACAGATTGTCAGCAGCATGCGTATGTTTTAAATACAGATGAAAAGGAGGTTCCTGATTTTCTGACGGATGCTTTTAAGAAAGGAAACCGGGTTCAAGATATTTTAACTAGCAATATGAAATCTGGTAAAACAGGAAATGATATTTTAGCACAATCTTTATCACAAGGAAAAAAAGAAGGATTAAGACCCTCAATTTATACGCATCCTTTAGGGAAATATGGGCATAGTGCTGGCACAACCATTGGTATGTGGGATTCTCAAGGTGGAGTGCCGTTTAATGGTGTTTATCCGCTTCAAAAAAATACAGCGTATGCGATTGAATTAAACACAACCGTTTTTATCCAGGAATGGGATAAGGATATTAGAATTATGTTGGAAGAGGCAGGTTTTTTTGGTGATGATACATTTGAATATGTAAATGAAAGGCAAACTGCTATTAAACCTATAAAAATAGAGTAAATGCAACACCGCTGTTTTTGGGTTACAGAGAGTACATTATATCAAGAATATCATGATCATGAATGGGGAACTCCTGTTTATGATGATGCGACTTTGTTTGAGTTTTTAGTTTTAGAAACTTTTCAGGCGGGTGTAAGTTGGAGTACTATTTTGAATAAAAGAGAAAATTTTAGAAAGGCGTTTGATGATTTCGATTATCAAAAGATAGCAAAATATCCCGAAAGTAAATTCAATCAGTTGATGCAAGATAAGGGGATCATCAGAAATAAATTAAAAATTAGAAGCGCCATTATAAATGCACAATTATTTATGGATATTCAAAAAGAGTTTGGTTCTTTTTCTGCATTTATTTGGAGTTATGTAAATCATAAACCCATCATAAATCAATTTAAAACCAGATTAGAAGTCCCTGCAACTACTCAAATTTCTAACCAGTTATCCAAAGATTTAAAAAAAAGAGGGTTTAAGTTTACAGGGGCTATCGTTATGTATGCTTATATGCAAGCCGTGGGCATGGTAAATGATCATACAACAGACTGTTTTAAATATCCAAATTAATGCTTATATTTTCGATTTCTAAGAGAGATTTAAAACAAATTATAGCTGTTTTTAATAGAAAAATAGGGGTCTTCATACTCTTTGTCTTTGTGCTTTTTTTTGATAGTAATTATTTTTCCTCCAATATCTCGAACTCGCAAATATGGATTAATACGCTGATGTTTTTTGGTTTTTTTGTTTTTTATGTAAGAGCTACACCGAGAATAAAAGAATTGATGATATATGCAATTATTTTAGGTTTTGTAGGTGAATATTTTTTTTCTAGAGGATTAAATATGTACACCTATCGATTAGAAAATGTGCCATTGTACGTCCCAATTGGTCATGCAGCGCTGTATGGTAGAGTTTTTATGTTTAGCAAAGCCTCTGTAATTAGAAAACATCATAAAGCCATAGAGCAATTATTTGCAATAGTTATCGCAACTTTTGCAACTGCATATTTGATTTTTTTTAAAGATATTTTTGGTTTTGTTATGACTATTTGTGTTTTTCTATTGCTTTTAATAAGGCCAAAAGATCGATTGTTTTTTTATACGATGTATATTTTAGTCGCTATTTTAGAAATAGGAGGTACTGGCTTTGGTTGTTGGAAATGGCCAAACATTGGTTTTGAAGTTTTTGAGTTTTTACCCAGTAATAATCCGCCAAGTGGTATTAGTTTGTTCTATTTTTTATTAGACATTGGTTGCTTTTTTATCTATACTCAACGACATAAAATAGCTTGGTTTCGTTTAAAAAACAGTAAAAAATACAAGGCTAATCATTAATAAAAAAAAATGGCAAGAAAAACAAAAGACCCAGGTTTTGGTTATAATACAAAAGAAAATGCGCAGAGTATTATCAATGATGATGGAAGCAGTAATGTAAATCACATCAATAGAAAAAGAAATATAAATGATTTATATACCTTTTTTGTTGATATTTCTTGGATGCAATTTTTCTTGTTAATCATTTTAGTATACACACTTGTTAATATCTTTTTTGGGTTGTTATATGTGTCCATAGGTATTGAAGAAATTACGAAAACAAAAGGAACCTTTTTTGCAGATTTCTTAAACGGATTTTTCTTTAGTGCACAAACATTAACCACTGTGGGGTATGGGGGCATTGCTCCAAAAGGAATTACAGCCAATTTAATAGCAGCCTTTGAAGCAATGATTGGTTTGTTAAGTTTTTCATTTATTACAGGTTTGTTGTATGGGCGTTTTTCAAAACCTAAAGCGTCTTTAAAATTCAGTAAAAACCTTATTATAAGAGATTTTAAAGGGCATAGGGCGTTAATGTTTAGATTGATGAATAGTCGCAAAACGGTTATGATAGAGCCAGAAATTACAGTTACACTTTCGATTTCAGGAAAAGATGAAAATGGCGAATTTAAACGTAGTTTTCATACACTAGATTTAGAGCGGAATAAAGTGATGTACTTGCCAACAATATGGACGATAGTGCATGAAATTAATGCTGAAAGTCCGTTAGTTACATATTCCAAAGAAGAAATTAAAAACTTAGATGCAAATCTTTACTTACTTATAAATTATCATGAAGAATCTTTTTCGCAAAAGGTATATCAACTACATAACTATGACTTTAAAGATGTGTTGATAGATGTAAAGTATGTGTCTTCCTCTAGTTTTGATGCTGAAGGTTTCACGGTTTTAGACCACGATAAATTAAGTGAAGTAGAAAAAATATAAAATTAGTTGCCAAATATAAA
The DNA here is from genome assembly GCA_051278125.1 of Polaribacter sp. GTDB lineage: Bacteria > Bacteroidota > Bacteroidia > Flavobacteriales > Flavobacteriaceae > Polaribacter. The sequence goes on from JBNMNV010000015.1 coordinate 16,813, forward strand.
ACGAATAGCAACGAAAACAGCAATAATAATTCCGCCATAAATAGCCACCTTCTTACCAGCATCTTTATAATATCGATGATGATTTTTAAGGTCTTTTCTGTAACTCCAAACAATTAGTGAACCAAAAGCAAGTACAAAGAAAATCATAAAAATAATTCTTCCTGTTGTAAAATAAGCACCTAAAAACATTCTTTTTATTCTTTATAAGGTTTAAACTATTTTGCCTTTATGAAGTTTTATTTTTTCATAAAGTTTCTATATATTGTTGCTTGCAAAATTACGAATAAAAGTAAGAATGGCATTTGTAATTTAACACAGATGTTATTATAAAGCAGTAAAAACTAAAAAAAATAAAGCGCTGTTACTTCGATATATTTTTATCAATAATTTCAAATGATCAATGGTATTATTACAAGAAGTTGACAGTTAGTTGTTTACTGTAAAATAGAATCGCTAAAATATAAATACATGAAAAGTAAAATAACCGCAGTAACTGAATTTCACACAGCTTTTAAATTAAATATGAATAGCGAACCTATAGCCCATATTGGCGAGGATCGAAATTTATTGCGATTTAATTTGATGCAAGAAGAAAACGAAGAATATTTAGAGGCCGCCAATAACAATGATTTGGTAGAGGTTGCAGATGCTTTAGGAGATATGTTGTATATTTTATGTGGCACTATCATAGAACACGGAATGCAAGATAAAATCGAGGAAGTTTTTAACGAAATTCAACGTTCTAATATGAGTAAATTGGGCGAAGATGGTAAACCTATTTACAGAGAAGATGGTAAAGTTTTAAAAGGACCTAATTACTTTAAACCGAATATTAGCGGAATTTTGGGTACATAAAATTTTTTGCTTATAAAATAGGTCTATCCTCATTTTTTACAGGCCCTTATTTATTTGATATAAACGAAACCTATAAGAATAAATCGAGGGTATATTAGTTGGCTACTATACCTTTTATTTTTGTTCGATTAAATGAAGTATCAAAAGTGAAAACAATTAAAAGGTTTCTTCAATTTTATCCAAAAGGTCTTCTGGGTCAAAGGGCTTGTATATAAAACCTTTCATACCACAGGATTGAATTTTGTTTTGACTTCAATGAAAACAGAAGCCGAAAGTGCTAAAATTGGAATCGTAGTATTAAACTTTCGAATTTCTGAAGATGCCATATAGCCATCCATTATGGGCATCTGAATGTCCATAAGAACAGTGTCATAATGGTTTTCTTTAACCATATCTACAGCTGTTTTTCCATCATTCGCAACATCTACTTTTAAACCTGATTTTTCAAGTATTTGTTTTCCAACCATTACATTAATGAGGTTATCTTCAACTAATAAAACTTTTCTATTAGTAAAGTTACGATCTTTCTTTTCAGTTTGTTTCTCCATTTGGTCTTTAGATGCAGGTTTTAAGGCTAAATCAAAAGAAAAACTACTTCCCTTTCCAATAGCACTGTCAATTTGAACACTCGATCCCATCGCTGTTACGATACTTTTTACAATAGAAAGCCCTAAGCCTGTGCCACCATATAATCTATTGGTTGTGCTAGATGCTTGCGTAAAGGCTTCCCATATTTTCCCTTGCTGTTCCCCGCTTAAGCCGATACCGGTGTTTTTTATTGCAGTATGAATTACAATTTGTTCTTCGTTCGAAGCTTTTTTGTTGATGATTAAGGAGACACTTCCTTTTTTAGTAAACTTAATGGCGTTTGATACTAGATTATTAATCACTTGATTAAAGCGCACGATATCTAACCAAATAATGGGTATGTCTTCATCTATTTGTAGATTTAACGTAATTCCTTTTTGTAAACAACTGGCCTCATGTGTTTTTTTTATCTGTCTTATGGCTTTGTGAATGTCAGTCGGAATTAAATCTAGCTCTATTTTAGTGGATTGCATTTTGCTAAAATCTAATACATCATTTAATAAACTCAATAAAATTTTACCCGAATAATTTAAGGCTTCTATATTTTCTTTTAGATCTTCTGGTGGTTTTGATTCATTTAAGATATAGGATAAACCAATAATAGCATTTAAAGGAGTTCTAATTTCATGACTCATGGTGCTTAAAAATTGCGACTTAGCGTTAGATGCTTGGATAGCTTCCTCTTTTTTATTATGTATTTTAGCAAAATATCGACCGTTTATTAAAGAGAAATAAATTAATTGAAACGTTGCTAATGCAATTGTGCTAATTACAGCAATGGGGTAAATAAAATCTCGGGCCAATTCAAGATCCATTTGCTGTTTTGTAAAAACTTTCAAATCTGTAAGTTGCAACAGTATCCAGAAAATACAGGGCAGAATTGCAAATAAACCAACAGAAAAAGGTTCTCTTCTAAAATAAAATAGTAAAAAAGGAAGTCCGATGGCAAATAGTAAAACAAACTCTACACTTCCCGGTCTGCCGATAAAGGAAGCCGTAAGAGAAACACTAAAGCTTAAGGCCGAGAAATATAATACTCTTGCAATCGTGAGATTTCCTTTTTTAGCAATAATTGCAGATAGAATAAATAAAATAACGGTAATTCCGAGACAATTACTTATAGCAATCAAATCAATAGACTTTACAATAAAAAACCAAATAATGGTAATAATTAACTTAAAAATATTCTTATTTTACAACATAAATCTTATTCGTAATTTTCCAAGTATCGTTAAATTTTTGAAGGGATAAAATATCGATATAAGTTGTAGTGTCTACTTTCATACTAATTTTTGCACTGGCAATTTTAGTATCCACAATATCAAGATTTAGGATGGTTAAGGAACAATTTTGTAAAACTTCTGCGGATAATTTTTGACGATTTCCCCAAATAGGCATTAAATCTTTAAAGAATGCATTTTTATAACCAATGGTTAGATCATCTTTTGTAATCGGAATTTTCATAGTACCGTTAAGGGTATCAAAAGCTTTGTTTAGTTTATTAATATCTCTATCGATATAACCGCTATAATAATTCTGGATGGTATTTTGAATTTCTTGTATAGGATTTTCTTTTTCTTGACTTGTTATTGCAAGTGATGAGAGAAGTAGAAAACAAATTAGAATGTTTTTTATCATAATTTATAGGTTATTAAAGTTCGTATTTATTTCCCTCGCTAGCAAAACGAAACCCTAGTTTTTCAATTGCTATTCGTTCTTTACTATTCTTTTGAAGGGTAGGATTTGTGTGATTAAAATGAATAAAGATTACTTTATTTTTGGTTGATAAAGATTCGTTTTTAAACAAGTTTGTGGTTTCTTGAATAAACGGATGAGGTACTTCCGTCATGGCTCTTTTTACTTCTTTTTGGTTTAGAAAAGTAGCGTCTAAAAAAGCATAATCTACTTTTTTTACTTCTTCAATAATGTTCTTTTTCCATTGGTGCCATTTATCAATATCAGGAATAAATAAGGCAGATTTTTTATCGCCTTCAATTTTGTAGCCTACGGTTTCAGAAAATTCATCTCGATGAGGTACTAAAAAAGGTGTCACTTTTAGTTTTGTATTCAATTTTACACTAGCATCGGGTTGTAATTCTTTTAGCATTATATTTTGCAAGGAAACCAATTGATTCCATGGCCCGTTATTGGTTAGAAACTCTTTCATTTTTGGCATTACAAAAACAGGAATATCTTTTTTGCCATAAGCTTCTCGTCCAAAATACATGAGCCCTGTGTAATGGCCAATATGCGCATGGCTTAAAAAAACACCATTAATAATTGTTTTCGTTTTAAGATGATTTTGTTCTAAATCTGCCAATTGGGTATGCAAATCTGGAGTTGCTTCAAAGATCCATTTTTGTTGGTTTTGTAGATCAACCAAACCTAAACATACAACACTTTTTCTTTCTTTTCTTCCCGCATAGAAATCAGCACAACAAGCTTTTTGACAACCAATGTGCGGATAACCACCATCTTGTGCAATTCCTAAAACAGTGATGTATTGCTTGTAGCCGATCTTTTTATTTTCTTTTGTTTGATGGCACGACGTCAGGAAAATGAAACATATCGTGATATAAATAAAGATTTTCATGAAAAAATATTTGACGGTTAAAGCTACAAAAAAAGCACCAATTGTAAAATTGATGCTTTCGTGTATAAAATTTTAACTAGAAACTACTCTACTAGAACTCTCCATCCATAAGGGTCTTCGCTTTTGTTAGTTTGTATGTCTGTAATTAATTTCTTTAATTGTGCCGCATAAGGATTCTCTAATACGGGTAAATCAAAATCATTTTCTTGATATCCAAAACCAGCAATTGGAGAAATTACTGCAGCCGTTCCAGCACCAAACATCTCTTTTAAAGTTCCGTTTTTGGCAGCTTCTACAACTTCACCTACAGAAATTTTTCTTACTTCCGTTGCTATACCGTTATCTTCGGCTATTTGTAAAATACTTTTACGCGTAATTCCGTCTAAAATACGATCGCTTGTTGGGCTTGTAATTAACGTATCGTTAATTCGGATAAAAATATTCATTGCACCAGCTTCTTCAATAAATTGATGCGTATTGTCATCCGTCCAAATTACTTGATTGTATCCTTTTTCAATAGCCAATTGTGTTGGATAAAATTGGGCAGCATAATTTCCACCAGCTTTTGCAAAACCAACACCACCATTTGCAGCTCGTGCATATTTTTCTTCAATAAGAACTTTTATTTTTCCAGCAAAATAAGCGCCAGAAGGAGCCGTGCAAATAATAAATTTATAAGCATCTGCCGGTGAGGCATGAAAACCTTTACCAGAAGCAAACATAAAAGGTCTTATATATAAAGAACTTCCTTCTTTTTTAGGAATCCAATCACTCTCAACTTTTAATAATTGCTTTAACCCTTCCATAAAAATAGCTTCAGGAATTTGCGGAATTACCAATCGCTCAGCAGATTTATTTAATCGTTTGCAATTATCAGTTGGTCTAAAGAGTAAAATGTTTTCATCAACATCTTTATATGCTTTCATTCCCTCAAAAATAGATTGTCCGTAATGAAAAATCTTTGCAGAAGGGTCTAAAGATATCGGTTGATAAGGTTTAATAACAGGTGTTTGCCATGCTCCATTTATAAAATCACATTCTAACATATGATCAGAGTATACGCTTCCAAATGGCAAATTGTTAAAGTCTACAGAGTCAATCTTAGATTCTTTAATACGATTAATTTCTATATTTGGTGTCATTTATTTATTGTTAATTATCCAACAAATGTACTAAATTAAAGTATTCAAATCTCAAAGATATCACCCGTTTTCTGCTTAAATTTATTACTTTTGTTGTTTGAGTGTTAAATAATTATATTATGAGAAATTTTGTTAAATTTTGTGCCGTGGCACTTTTAGTTTTTTCTGCATGTAAAAAGGGTGAAACAGAAAATTCTGAAAAGAAAGAGACCAACCAAATAACTCTGAATTTTGATGCTTTTGGCGATAAAATTACAAATGAAAAAGCAATGTCTGCTGATGAAATGTTGGCAAAATTTAGCAACATGAAAGTAGGGGATACGATTACTGCAAAATTTGCGTCAAAAATAGACGAAGTATGTTCCAAAAAAGGATGCTGGATGAAATTACCTGTTGGAGGCAAAGAAACGATGGTTCGTTTTAAAGATTATGGTTTTTTTATGCCTTTGGACGCTAAAGATAGAGAGGTTATTTTAGAAGGAAAAGCCTTTGTGCAAGAAACTTCTGTAGAAGAATTACAACATTATGCAGAAGACGCAGGGAAATCAAAAGAAGAGATCGCTATGATTACAGCACCAAAAATAGAGTTTGCTTTTGAAGCAAAAGGTGTTTTAATGAAAGTTAAGTAGATTAAATGTCTTCTCGAGCGCAGTCGAGAGGTTTTAACTAGTTCTCGACTGCGCTCGAACTGACAAATCTTACGATTGAAAAGAGAAATTTTAATTACTTCCGATGGTTCTACAACCATTCATTTACCAGACTGGGATGAGCAATATCATTCTAAGCATGGCGCCATCCAAGAGGCTTATCATGTTTTTATAAAAAGTGGATTTGAACCTGTTTGCTCGGAGCTTGCCTCTGAATCTAAAGGCAATATTTCGATTTTAGAAATTGGTTTTGGTACTGGGTTAAACGCTTTTATTACCTTTTTAGAAGGGAATAAAAAAGAAGTAAAAATAGAGTATGTTGGGGTAGAGGCATACCCTGTTTTAGCGGATGAAATTCAAAAACTCAATTATGTTTCTGAATTAAATGCGTCTGAACATCAATTAATTTTTGATGCCATGCATGATATTTCTTGGGACGAAAAACAGGCAATATCAGATGATTTTTTATTAACAAAAAGGAAACAATTTTTTGCGGATATTCAAGATGAAAATGTCTTCAATTTAATTTATTTTGATGCATTTGGCGCTAGAAATCAACCTGAATTATGGACGGAAGAAATTTTTAAGAAGATGTATACTGCTTTGAAATTTAAGGGTATTTTAGTTACCTATTCTGCAAAAGGAAGTGTAAGAAGAGCCCTGCAAACTGTTGGTTTTATAGTGGAAAGATTGCCTGGACCTCCGGGAAAAAGAGAAATGTTAAGAGCTATTAAAAATAGGTAATAAAAGGCAGTTGCAGCATTTAGTACATTATAAATTTTTTGAGTTTCTCAGTTAGCGTGATTTCGCTTTTTTGTGAAATTGTATCGAGAACTTTTATTAGCTTTACGAATCATCTAAAAAGAACAAATTAATCAATGAAATTTAAAAGAAAATTTGGGAAACAGAAAGAATCAAAGCCTAAAAAAGGACTATTGTTAGTCCTATTATTAG
>JBNMNV010000016.1:0-22160 GCA_051278125.1 Polaribacter sp.
AAAGTTGGCAGGGTTTTAGATATACGTTTAAGAACTACTAGAGCGGTTACGGTAGATAATAAAGTTTTGGTGATTCCTAATCATTTGTATTTGACCAATATTTTATTTAATTGGACAGAAAACGGAACAGAAACAAGAGAATTTGTGGATGTTGGTGTCGCTTATGGATCGGATGTAATGTTAGTAAGAAAAATTTTGGTAGCGATTGCAGAGGCGCAACCTACAGTTTTAAAAGACCCGAAACCGATGGTTTTGTTTACTGATTTTGCAGACAGTTCTTTAAATTTTAGAATTGCATTTACATTAAACAATAGTTTTGAAGTGCGCTTTACACAAAGTAATATCCGTTTTGAAATAGACAAAGCATTTAAAGAAAATAACATTACCATACCATTTCCTCAAAGAGATGTTCATCTTATAAAACAAGTATAAAAAGTATGTCAAGAATATTAATTATAGAAGACGAAGCAGCAATTAGGAGAGTTTTAAAGAAAATCATTTCTGAAGAAAATGAAGCCTATAATGTGGAAGAAGCAGAAGATGGGTTGCTAGGTATAGAAATGATTAAAGATAATGATTATGATTTGGTTTTATGCGATATTAAAATGCCAAAAATGGATGGTGTTGAGGTATTAGAGAAAGCCAAAAAGATAAAACCAGAAATTCCAATTGTGATGATTTCTGGTCATGGAGATTTAGATACGGCTGTAAATACAATGCGTTTAGGCGCTTTTGATTACATATCGAAACCACCAGATTTAAATCGTCTTTTAAACACGGTAAGAAATGCTTTAGATACCAAAGTATTGATCGTAGAAAATAAACGGTTAAAGAAAAAAGTTAGCAAAAATTACGAAATGATTGGTGAGAGTGCTGAAATTAGTCACATCAAAGAAATTATTGAAAAAGTTGCGGCAACAGATGCAAGAGTATTAATTACGGGTCCAAACGGCACAGGTAAAGAACTTGTTGCTCATTGGTTGCACGAAAAATCAGATCGTTCTAAAGCCCCCATGATTGAAGTAAATTGTGCTGCAATTCCATCTGAATTAATAGAAAGTGAATTGTTTGGTCATGTAAAAGGATCTTTTACAGGAGCAAATAAGGACAGGGCAGGAAAGTTTGAAGCTGCCAACGGCGGTTCTATTTTTTTAGATGAAATTGGCGATATGAGTTTATCTGCACAAGCAAAAGTTTTACGTGCTTTGCAAGAAAGTAGAATTTCTAGAGTTGGTTCTGATAAAGATATTAAAGTAAATGTTCGAGTAATCGCAGCGACAAACAAAGACTTAAAAACAGAGATTGCCGAAGGTCGTTTTAGAGAAGATTTATATCATAGGTTGGCCGTTATTTTAATTAAAGTTCCTGCTTTAAATGAGCGGCGAGGAGATATTCCTTTATTAGTAGATTTCTTCACTGAAAAAATATCAAAAGAACAAGGAGTTCCTAAAAAAGTATTTTCAAAAGAAGCCATTAATCTTATAAAAAAATATGATTGGACAGGAAATATTAGAGAGTTAAGAAACGTTGTAGAGCGATTAATGATTTTAGGCGAAAAAGAAGTTTCTGCAAATGATATTAAATTATTTGCAAGTAAATAAATTTTGTTAAAAATAAACACAAAAAAAAAGGAATCAATTATAATTGATTCCCTTTTTTTTCTCAAAATAGATTTTCTTATTTTTTAAGATCAAATCGGTCCAGATTCATCACTTTTACCCATGCAGTTACAAAATCATTCACAAAACGTTCTTTAGCATCATCTGCGGCATATACTTCTGCAATAGCTCGCAGTTCTGTATTGGAACCAAAAATTAAATCGGCTCTTGTACCTCTAAACTTAATTTCACCTGTTTTTCTATCAGTTCCTTCAAATAGAGTCTCATCGCGAGAAGTTGCTTTCCAAGTAGTACTAAAGTCTAAAATATTAACAAAGAAATCATTGGTAAGTGTACCAAGAGTATCTGTAAATACGCCATATTTAGAGTTATCGTAATTGGCTCCTAAAACTCTTAAGCCACCAACTAAAACTGTCATTTCTGGAATAGAGAGGGTTAGTAATTGTGCTTTATCAATCAATAATTCTTCTGCGGCTAATTTTAAATCTTTTTTAACGAAATTCCTAAATCCGTCTGCTTTTGGTTCTAAATACCCAAAAGAAGCTATATCTGTTTGTTCTTGTATAGCATCTCCTCTTCCAGATGCATAAGGAACAGAAATATCGTACCCAGAGTTTTTTACAGCTTTTTCAACCCCAACAGATCCTCCTAAAACAATTAAGTCTGCCATGGAAACAACACCCTTAAAATCTTTTTTAATTCCTTCTAAAATAGTGATTACTTTACTTAATTCATAAGGATTGTTAACGTCCCAGCTTTTTTGTGGTTCTAAACAAATTCTTCCACCATTTGCGCCACCTCGCATATCTGATCCTCTAAAGGTCGATGCAGAAGCCCAGGCAGTAGTAACTAATTGAGAAATAGATAATGTTGAGTTTAAAATAGCTTCTTTTAATGTAGAAATTTCTGCAGACGAAAGTATGGTTCCTTTAGGAATTGGATCTTGCCAAATCAATTCTTCTTTAGGGAAATCTGAACCTAAATAACGAGAAACGGGCCCCATATCTCTATGTGTTAATTTATACCAAGCTCTTGCAAAGGCATCCTCAAAAGCCTTGTGGTCTTTGTGAAAACGTTTAGAAATTTCCAGATATTGAGGATCTACTTTTAAAGCAATATCCGCAGTGGTCATCATTAAATCCTGTGTATTAGCGGCATTACCAGCCTTTGGCGCTCTTTTAGCATTAGAAGCTGCTGTTGGTTTCCATTGGTGCGCTCCTGCAGGGCTTTTAGTTAACTCCCAATCGTAATTTAATAAAACATCAAAATAATCATGATCCCAAGTTGTTGGGTTGGCTGTCCAAGCACCTTCTATTCCACTGGTAATTGTATCGTCTAAAACACCAGATTTGTAAGAATTTTTCCAACCTGTACTCATTTCTTCAATAGGAGCGCCATGTGGAGCTGGACCTACATATTTATTTGGGTCTGCTGCACCGTGCGCTTTACCAAATGTATGTCCACCAGCGGTAAGAGCAACGGTTTCTTCATCATTCATTGCCATTCTACCAAAAGTTTCTCTTACATCTTTAGCAGAACCCATTGGATCTGGATTCCCGTTTGGTCCTTCTGGGTTTACATAAATCCAACCCATCATTACAGCAGCAAGTGGGTTTTCTAGTTCACCTCCTTTATACCTGTCTTCATTTTCTCCCCAAACAGTTTCAGAACCCCAATATATATCTTGTTCTGGTTCCCAAACATCTTCACGTCCGCCGGCAAAACCAAAAGTTTCAAAGCCCATAGATTCCATAGCACAGTTACCAGCAAGAATCATTAAATCTGCCCAAGATAATTTGTTTCCATATTTCTTTTTAATCGGCCAAAGTAACAAACGTGCTTTATCTAAATTACCATTATCTGGCCAGCTATTTATAGGAGCAAAACGTTGTGAGCCAGAACGTGCGCCACCACGACCATCTCCAACCCTATAAGTACCAGCACTATGCCAAGCCATTCGAACCATAAAAGGACCATAATGCCCATAATCTGCCGGCCACCAATCTTGTGAATCGGTCATGAATTTTAGAACATCTTGTTTTAAAGTTTCATAATCAATGCTTTTAAAAGCAGTTGCATAGTTAAAGCCTTTGGCCATTGGGTTTGATGAAGCGCTATTTTGTCTAAGAATATTTAATTTTAATTCGTTTGGCCACCAATCTCGAACTGAAGTTCCGTTACCTGCCGTTTTTTTTTGAGTTCCTCCCATAAATGGGCATTTACTGATATCGTTACTTTTCTCCATGATTCGTTGATTTAAATTGTTTTTATCGTTGGTTCTTATTTTTAGATCATTAAATATTATTTATAGCCGTTTAAATTTACGAAATTTTTTAGACATACATTTTTAATAGTGTAAATCTATTTTTAAATATAAAAACTATAAGTAAAGTTGATGCAAACATAAAAAGTTCCCATCAACTTTTAGGTTTTAAAGTGAATTACATTTTTAAATTTGCATGAGAAAATTGAATATTAATAATTTTAATAATAAAAAAATATGGCAACAGCAGTTGGTAAAAAATTCCCAAATTTAAACGTAGACGCAATGAACGAAATGGGTGATACGTTTAAATTAAATGTATTAGAAGAAGCAGTAAAAAACAAAAAGAAAGTATTGTTATTCTGGTATCCAAAAGATTTTACATTTGTATGCCCAACAGAATTACACGCTTTTCAGGCAGCTTTAGGTGAATTTGAAAAAAGAAATACTGTTGTAATTGGTGCTTCTTGTGATACTCCAGAAGTGCATTTTGCATGGTTAAGTACTTCTAAAGATAATGGCGGAATTGAAGGTGTAACGTACCCAATTTTAGCAGACACCAATAGAAACTTATCATCAATTTTAGGTATCTTAGATATTACTAACGAAACTTTTGATGAAGCTTCGCAAACGGTTCAAGTTGAAGGAGATAATGTAACCTACAGAGCTACTTACTTAATAGACGAAGAAGGAACTGTGTTTCATGAAGGAATTAATCACATGCCGGTAGGTAGAAACGTAAATGAATTTTTACGATTAATCGATGCCTATGCGCATGTACAATCTCATGGAGAAGTTTGTCCTGCAAACTGGGAAGAAGGTAAAGAAGCAATGTCTCCTAATGCAAAAGGAACTGCGGCATATTTGGCTTCTCACTAAAAAAAATAGTCATTACCAGCGATCGCGAAGTAACCTTATTAGATAAAAAGACAGATTGCCTCACATTGTTAATAATTACAAAAAATTAAAATTATGGTACAAGAATTAACAGAAGATAATTTACAAGCAATTGTAAGTGAAAACGAAAAAGTAGTGGTGCAATATTCTGCGACTTGGTGTGGTAATTGTAGAATTATGAAACCGAAATTTAAAAAATTAGCTTCAGAACAAGATACAATTAAATTTGTTATTGTAGATGCAGAAAAATTTCCTGAAAGCAGAAAATTAGCAGATGTTAGTAATTTGCCAACATTCGCAACCTTTGTAGGTGGTAAAAAGAAAAATCAAACACAAACGAACAAGTTTGATGTGTTAAAGGAATTGGTGGCAGAAATTGAATAAATTTGTAATTCTGAATTTGTTCTAGAATCGCATTTAAAAAAAGTAAAAATGAAGTTACCTGTAATAAAACACCTTACTAATTTTATCGAAGAAAACGATCAAGATTACTTGTTAGAAACTATTGAAACTTTGGAAGCATTAACAGAAGTTCCCTCTTTAAAAGACGAGGAATTGGATGTTATTGGGGAGTTGATTTCTAATATGTATGGAGCGCTTGAAGTTGATAAAATGGTAAAAGAGGGCACACCTAAAAAAGAAGCATTAAATACGTTTATGAAACGTGTTTTAGGTTCTATTGATCAGTAAAATAACGATTATTGAATGCCAGAAGCCTCAAGTGAAAACTTGAGGTTTTTTGTTTATAAAAATTTATTTTTTAATTGTTTTGCAATTTGATTTCCTCGATAAATGCCACCTTCCATATAACCTCCATAACTTGATGAAGTTTCTGAGCCAGCAACTATTAATTTGCCACCTAAAAATTCTTGTTGATAAATAGCATGTCCATTATTTGCATGCGGACTCAAAAATTGGTTGTTGTCAAAACTTAAAAGGCTTTCTTGTTTCCAAACTTTTTCTTCATAAGAAAGGTAGTTTTTTCCGTCATCACCAAAAAAATTAGTGAGTTGTTCTTTTATTTTTTCTTCTCTATATTCCTTGGTTTCATTCCATAAACCGCCATTTAAAAACCCTATGAGTGCAAAATAATTGTTTTCAAAATCAGAGTGATCGTACATTTCTGTAAACGGTCCTACATTGCTAAAACCAACACCAGACAATCCTTTTTCTTTCCAAAAAGGAGTTTTGTAGACCACTGCAAATTTTATAGAATCTTTCATCCAAGTATGGGTTTTATTTGCGATTTTAACTAAACTTTCATTTAAAGGTGTCTTAAAATGAATGGTATTTACTAAAAGTTGAGGTGGAATTGTAGAGATAACAAGATCTGCGTTAAACTCTGAATTGTTTGTAATGACTTGAATGGATTTTTGATTCTCAATAATTTTAAGCACTTTTTGATTGAGTTCTAATTCGTTATCAGAAAAATGATGTACCAATTTATGAAGAATGCTTGCAGTTCCACCTACAATTCGATAACTAATTTCTTGATTTTTGGGCAGTTGAAAACGTTGAGGTGCATTGCCAGTCTTTGCTTCAAAAAGAGCTTCACCTTGCACGTTTTGCTCAAATAAAGAAATTTCTAAATCTTTACAAAGTTGTAATAATGCAGTATTGTACCTCCAAAGCCAACTAGCGCCTAATTCAATTTTTGTATGATGAACATTTTTGGTGTAAATTCTTCCTCCGATTCTGTCATTTGCTTCTAAAATTTTTATAGAAAAACCTTCTTTTTTAAGAAGATATCCTAAATAGATTCCAGAAATTCCGCCACCAATAATTAGTATTTTTTTATTCATTTCAACAAAGGTATAAAGAATAAAAATTAGAATATTCAAAATTAGTTCTTGATGTAATTTCGACGAAAAAATGAATCACTCGAACCAACATTAGGCAACGTATTTATACATTGAAATGAATGTAATCATTACTTTTAATGATGCGTTAATTGAGTAATGATTTTAAAGTGTTCTGGGAATTCTTTAGATAGTTCCTCGTAGCTAGGAAGTACAAAATCTCTAAAATCAAAACCAGGAGAAACTGTACATCCTACAAAAGAAAAGGAATCTTTTTCTAATACTTCTGCCGCAAAATAATAATGTGCAGGTACTGTGAATTGAGGAATTTCATCATTTAAAAAATTATTTCCAATCAATATAAAGCTATAATTACCATCCGGAGAAATGAGGTGTAATTTTAATCCGGTTCCTGTGTAAAAATGCCAAATTTCATCTTGACTTATTTTATGAAAAGCAGAAAACTTATCTGAAGTTAATAAAAAGTAGATACTGGTACAGTAGTTTCTATTGCCATTAAAATTATCTCCTAAATTTTCTGATAAAATTTCGCCTTTACTGCGGTAAGTTTCTTTGTAATATCCGCCTTCAGGATGTTTTGTTAAGTCGAAAAAAGCAATTATTTCATTTCCATTCATTGTTTTATTTTTTTTGTATTCAAAATAAAAGTAGCCATATCTTTTCCCCAAATTTGATAGGTTAATTTAGAAGGATGCACTCCATCACTGAAAAAAGTAGTTATATCGCCTTCTATTTTATACCTTTCCTGCCATATTTTAAACTTTATGATTTCGTCATTAAAGTGCACATTCTCTTTAGTACTTACTTTTTTAGATAATCTTTTACCTAATATTTCAACCAAGTTCCCGATTATGAATTTTATAATCCCTGTAAAAGCAGGAAATTCTTTTATTGGAGGCATATTTGTGAAATAAATAGGAGTTTTAGGGAATTTTCTTTTCAAATCTTTTATGATCAAGTTGATATTATACATCCAAATATCAGGAGAATTTAGTTTAAACGCGTCATTTCCACCTAAACCAACTACAATAATATCGGCATTAGAATCTTCAATTTTTGGAATCATTTTTTTACGAACCATTTTAGCAGTATACCCGCTTTTTGCATATACGCGCCATAAAACTGAATTATTTGTTTTTTCTGATATTTCTCTCGCCAGAGATCCAATAAATCCGTTTTCATGAAAATCTACACCAACTCCAGCAATCGTACTTTCGCCAATCGCTATAATTTTCAGCGTTTTCTCAGCGGCAGTTTTTATGTATCCTTTAGGGTTTCTAGCCTCAGGAAGCTTCGGTACATTTTTACGAATATTTTTTCCCTGAAAGTACATGATGGGTAAAAGAGGAAAAGAAATAATAACACCAATATAATATTTTAAACTCATGATTTATAAACCTTTAAGTTCATTGGCTTTTTTTATTATTGCCTTTAAACGTTCTTTTGTCAATTCTTTTTCTGATTTTACTTTGTTGATTTTTTGACGCATTAACCGGGTATGCTTCGCCTTATTTACAGTATTTTTAGCTTTTCCTTTTTTTGGCACTTCGCTTATAATTTGTAAACGAAAGTAAGAAATTTTAGAATTAAAATAGAGAAAGCTTTGGTAATAATATTTTATGATTTTATTACGATTTGCATGGATAAATCATCCTAAAAACTCTTTATAAGGACACTATTTTTTCTATCTTTAAGCCTTGAGATAAATTATTATGAATTTAGAGAAATACAAAGTAACGAGTGCCATTAAACTAGACCATCTAGATACAAAAGAGGTGCAAAAGGATGCAAAAAAGCAACTAAAAAAACTAAGAAGAAAGTTAAGTGATTTCCAGCAAATGATGTATGCCGAGGGTAAATATGGAATGCTTATTTGTTTGCAAGGAATGGATACTTCTGGCAAAGACAGTTTAATTAGGGAGGTTTTTAAAGATGTAAATGCAAGTGGAGTAGAAGTGCACAGTTTTAAAGTCCCTACAGAATTAGAATTGAAGCACGATTTTATGTGGAGGCATTATATAGCGTTACCTGCTAAAGGAAAAATAGGTATTTTCAATAGAACACATTATGAAAATGTTTTGGTTACTAGAGTGCATCCTAGTTATATTTTTGGTGAAAATATTCCTGATGTTAAAAGCTTGGATGATTTAGACGACGCATTTTATCACGATAGAATGGATCGAATTAATGATTTTGAAAATCACTTGGCAAAAAACGGTACCATTGTACTGAAGTTCTTTTTAAATTTATCTAAAGATGAGCAAAAAAATAGATTGTTGAGGAGGTTGAATCTTCCAGAAAAAAATTGGAAATTTTCTACTAGCGATTTAAAAGAACGAAAATTATGGGATACATACCTGTTTTGCTATGAAGATTTATTAAATAGAACTTCTAAAGAAAATGCACCTTGGTTTGTAATTCCTGCGGACGATAAACCAACGACTCGATTAATTTTAGCTAAAATTTTAATCAAAGAATTAAAAAAGTATAACTTTAAAGAGCCAAGTTTACCAGCAGAGGTGCAAGCTCAGGTAGAAGAATTTAAAGCACAATTAAATAACGAATAAACAACTATAAGTTCAAAATTTTGAAGTCAAAACTCAAGATTGAACTTGAACCTAAAATATTAAATTTTGAATTTAAAACTAATTAAACCAATCGTATTTTTCGATTTAGAAACAACAGGAGTAAACATTGCAAAAGATAGAATTGTTGAAATATCAATTTTAAAAGTATTTCCCAATGGCAACAAAGAAAGCAAAACTTGGTTGGTAAATCCGGAAGTTAAGATTCCGGAGGAATCGACTGCCGTTCACGGAATCACCAATGAAAAAGTGGCTGCAGAACCAACTTTTAAAGAACTAGCATTTAAAGTAAATGAAATGATTGCAGGTTGTGATTTGGCAGGTTTTAATTCTAATAGGTTTGATATTCCTCTGCTAGCAGAAGAATTAATGCGTGTAGGAATCGATTTTGACATGAAAGATAGAAAGGCAATTGATGTGCAAGTTATTTTTCATAAAAAGGAGCAAAGAACTTTGGGAGCTGGATATCAATTTTATTGTGGACAAGAATTGGAAGGTGCTCATGGAGCAGAAGCTGACACCAATGCAACCTATGAAATTTTGTTAGCACAAATAGATAAATACATGGATATTGGCAATACAGTAGATGCTTTAAGCGAATACTCAACACATGGTGAAAGAGCCGATTTTGCAGGTTTTATTTTGGTGAATGATAAAAAACAAGAAGTTTTTTCTTTCGGAAAACATAAAGGTAGAACCGTAGAAGAGGTGTTTAAAGAAAACCCAGGGTATCATAACTGGATACAGAATTCAGATTTTCCATTGTACACAAAAAAGGTATTAAAGCATATTAAAGTAAGAATGTCTGCGCCAAAAGTAACGATGACAGATGAAGAAAAATTACAAGCTTTGCAACAGAAGTTTAATTTGAGGTAGTTGTTTTGTCATTTCGAGTGATTCCGTTTTTGGGCGGAATTATGTCGAGAAATCTAAAATTCATGAAAAAATTATCTTTTTTGCTATTTATTTCAACGACTGTATTTTCTTAAAGTATAAACTTTAACGGAAAGTTAGTTGATATAGAAACTAAGGAGCCAATTGTATATGCAAACCTTAGTTTTTAAAATCGAATAAAGGAGTTTCATCTAATAAAGATAGTATTTTCTCTATGAATTTGAGTGAAAAATATTTGAACTATCAAGTGCATATTTCTTGCTTAAATTATAAAGATACGATTGTTTTAGCGAGTACAATTCAAAATAATAGATTGTATTTATCTCCAAATGTTTTTGAGTTGGATGAGGTTTTTTTAAAAAAATACACCAAACAAGTTCTTGTAGATAAAGTAAAGAGAAAAAAGGTAAAAGATGGATTTTCTGGAAGTCTAAAATTTCCTTGGATTGTCACAAAATTTTTCACTAATCATCAAGAGTATATTTTGACTCCTTTTGTGAAAAGTGTAGAAATTCACTATGCAAAAATTAGTGGTCATAAGGCAAAGTATCGATTAAGATTTTATAAAAATGAAAAAGGAAAGCCGGGTAGCGATTTCATTACAGAATCGATCATACTTTTTAAAGACAAAAAAGATAAAAGCAATATTGTAGATTTGTATGCGTACAATATATAAATGCCAAAAGAAGGTTTTTTTCTAGGTTTAGAGCGGCTTAATATCCCTTATAGTTTTCAAGAATATCAATCTTTGGATCAAACTACAAAAAAGAAATTAATCAAAATATCAGTATCACCTTTTTTTGGAGGTATTAGAACTATAAATAAAGGAACTTGGTTTTTTCAAAATGTAACTTGGCGAAATTTGAAATTAGCAAAACATAACGATAATTCAAGTTTAGTTCCTGCAATTTCTTTAACTTTATCGAATTAAATAATTACACATTTAAACAAATAAACATTCAACAAATATGTTTACCCAATATAAAAATTTACCAGATAATTCGCGAGTTTGGATTTATCAATCAGATAGAGAATTTACAGTACAAGAAGTCCAATTTATTTCAGAAAAAGCCATTGACTTTATCAATGCTTGGACACGACATGGAGATGATTTAAAAGGATCATTTGTCATTAAATACAATCAGTTTTTGGTCTTAGCCGTTGATGAAAGTTTTAACAATGTTTCTGGCTGTTCTATTGATAGCTCTGTTCGTTTTGCACAAGAATTAGAAAAAGAATTAAAAATTGATTTAATGAATAAAATGAACATCACTTTTAAAGATAATGAAACTATTAATTTAGTAAAATTATCAGATTTTCAGCATTTTGCAAAAGAGAAAAAAATTACTTCAGAAACTATCGTTTTTAACAATATGGTAAACACCAAACAAGAATTTGAAAATAATTGGGAAGTACCCGCAAAAGAAAGTTGGCACAAACGCTTTTTGGTATAGCAATTGATTTAAAAATAAAATAGCCTAATAAGTAAGCCTGCGTTAAGGATTGAAATGGTATCCTTTTTAGTTGTCAGTTCGAGTGAATTTGAGAAGAATGAACAAATTTGTATCGAGAACAGTAACTAAAAAGATATCATGAAAAGCCTATTAAAACACCCAAAAAATATTTATAATTTCAATGAAGAAAGAAATATTATTAGTCATATTCGTAGCTTTTATTTTTAAAATAAATGCGCAAACTATAGATCCTTTAATAACTAAAGATTTTGAAGCTCAAGCAATTTGGGTAGATAGTATTTTAACCAATATGTCTATTGATGAAAAAATAGGCCAATTGTTTATGGTGCAGGCCTATTCGAATTTAGATCAAAAACACGAAGATTTTATTACTGAAATGATTACTAAATATCACGTAGGTAATTTAATTTTTATGCAAGGAACTCCGCAAAAACAAGCCGTTCTTAACAATAAATACCAAGCACTTTCTAAGGTGCCCTTAATGATTGGTTTTGATGGAGAATGGGGTTTAGACATGCGTTTGCAAAACACGTATAAGTTTCCTTGGAATATGACTTTAGGTGCCATACAAAACGATTCTTTAGTAAAACAATTTGGCGAACATTTAGGGAAACACTGTAAAAGACTAGGCATCCATATTAATTTTGCACCTGTTGTAGATATTAACGTAAATCCAGAAAACCCGATTATTGGGAACCGCTCTTTTGGAGAAAGTAAAGAAAATGTGACTCAAAAAGCAATTGCTTTTACCCAAGGAATGCAAAAATATGGAGTGATGGCAAATGCCAAACATTTTCCGGGTCATGGAGATACTGCAACAGATTCTCATTATGCGTTACCCTTATTAGATTTCGATAAAGCGCGCTTAGATTCTATAGAATTATATCCGTACCGAAAAATTTTTGATGCCAGTATTGGAAGTGTAATGACAGCACATTTAAATATACCCAGTTTAGAATCTAATACGAATTTACCAACTTCGTTATCAAAAAGTGTCGTTACAGATTTATTGCAGAGGGAATTAGGCTTTAATGGTTTGATCATTACGGATGGTTTAAATATGAAAGGGGCAACAAATTATGCAACGTCAGCAGAAGTAGATTTAGCAGCAATCATTGCAGGGAATGATATTTTATTAATTCCGCAAGATGTGCCAGCAAGTATTCGTTTGATAAAACAAGCACTAATATTAAAAACATTAACTGAAGAAAGGCTAAATTTTTCTGTTAAAAAGATTTTAAAAGCTAAATATTGGATGGGTTTACATAATTACAAACCTGTTGAATCTGAAAATTTACAAGAAGATTTAAATACAATTGAAGACGAATTATTACATAGAGAACTTGTGAAGAATTCCATCACTCTCGTAAAAGATGAAAAGCAGACAATACCGCTAGCAAATCTAGAGTATCAAAAAATAGCCTATGTGAAATTAGGTGATGATTCTGGAAATCATTTTGTAAATATGCTCAAGAATTATACAAAAGTAGATGTCATTTCTGATGAAAATTTAGATGGTTTATTAATAAAGTTAAAACCTTATAACCAGGTAATTATAGGTTTTCATAAATCAAATGATCATCCTTGGAAAAGTTATAAATTTAAAAGTAAAGAGCTCGTTTGGTTGCAAGAAATTGCCAGAGAAAAAAATGTAATTTTAGATGTTTTTACAAGTCCGTATAGTTTGTTGCAACTAAAAAGCTATACGAATATAGAAAGTATCATTGTTTCTTATCAGAATAGTAAATTAGCACAGGAAATTTCGGCTGAAATTATTTTTGGAGCCCTAAAAGCACAAGGAAAATTACCAGTTTCTATCGGTAATACATTTAAAGTTGGGCACGGAATAGAATCGTATAGCTTAAGCAGATTAGAATATGCGATACCTGAAGAGGTGCAATTATCTTCAAAAAAATTATCTTTTATAGATTCCATTGCAACAACTGTTTTGAAAGAAAAAATGGCACCTGGGTTTCAAGTCTTAGTGGCAAGAAAAGGAAAAGTAGTTTTTCAAAAAAGTTATGGCTATCACACGGAAACAAAAAAGATACCAGTTAAAAATTCTGACATTTATGATTTAGCTTCTTTAACAAAAATGTTAGCTTCTTTGCCTTTAATTATGAAGGCAGAAGAGGATCAGAAAATACCATTAACAGCAAGTTTACAAGATATATTACCAAGTTATGCAGAGACTAATAAAGGAGGGGTTTCTGTGAAAGAAATTTTATCACATTTTGGTAAATTAAAAGCATGGATTCCTTTTTATTTAAAAACACAAGATAGTATTACTCATAAAAATTTACCGATATTCTATAGAACAAAAAGAAGCCGTAAATACGATGTTGAAGTGGCTGAAAATCTGTTTATTAAAAGGTCTTATAAAGACAGTATTTATAAATATATCAGAGACGCAGATCAAAGAGAAGATGAGGGTTACAAGTATAGCGATTTAGGGTATTATTTATTTAAAGAGGCGTTAGAAAAAACATATGAAAAGCCGCTAGACAAATTAGTAGATCAGCAATTTTATAGTTCCTTAGGTGCCGACAGAATGACTTACTTGCCGCTTAAAAAATTCACTAAATCAGAGATTGTTCCCTCCGAAATAGACGATTATTTTCGAAATCAATTAATACATGGTCATGTGCATGACATGGGAGCTGCCATGTTGGGAGGTATTGCAGGACATGCAGGTTTATTTGCGAATGCAAATGATGTTGCAAAAATGATGCAAATGTATTTACAGAAAGGCTTTTATGGTGGTAGACGGTATTTAAAAGCAGAAACCATCGATAAATTCAATACACGTTATTATGCGGATAAAAATGTGCGAAGAGGTTTAGGTTTTGATAAACCACAGCTAAACCCGGATATAGAGGCAACGTGTGGTTGCGTTTCTGATTCAAGTTTTGGTCATTCTGGTTTTACTGGAACGTATGCTTGGGCGGACCCTAAAAGTGAAATTGTTTATGTTTTTTTATCTAACAGAGTTTATCCTCACATGAATAATAGAGGTTTAATTAAAGAAAATATTCGTACTAAAATTCAGCAAGTTATTCAAGATGCCATCATGGATTAGTAAAACTTTTTTTTAAAAAATTAAATTGAATGCATTAAAATTTACGTCGTTAAGTGGATGCTGCTTTTTACAGGTTTTATTTTATACTATTTCCTAATCGTAGTTTATATTAAGGAGTTTAGAAATACAGGCACTGAACTCACAAGATCCTAGGGATCCATCAAATACTTCTTTAAAGAAATGCTAAACTTAAATTGTTGTCGCAGTTAGTCTTCAGTATTCGAAACAGAAAATTTAGTATACAGAAAAACCAATAAAAAAGAAAGAAACCAATAAATTCCTGCGATATTCCACCCAAAGAAAAAACGAATAACTAAAGCTTGCAAGGTATAAAAGACAGGAAAGCTTATTACGTTAATAGCATATTTCATGGTATCAACGAATTCAATTTCACCAATGCTTTTCGATGTTTTTTTCCAAATAATCAAAGGAAAAATACTATTCAGTAGTATAATATAAAACAAGGGCTTTAAAATATTGACTGGTTTTTTTACAGCTTCAGGAAAATTATTTTCAGCAATCATTTTATTCACAGCATCGATGTTTGTGAAATCTACATTAGCTTGGTTTAACTTTTTTAAAGTAGCCGTATAATTTTCATCATTAGGAATATGAACTGTTAGTTTTTCTAGTTGATTCCGAACTTCATTTTTTAAAATATTAATGGCTTTTGGTTTCTCGTTTTTACTAAGAATTTCTCTCGAATTAATGAGTTCACCAAAATGAATACTAACTTTAGAGGGGAAAGATGATGAATTTTGATAAGTAACCCCTACAGGAATTACGGTAATTTCTAAAGTTGGATTTTTCTCTAAAGCTCCAAAAACAATTCTTGTAAATCCTTTACTTAAAGGTTTTATATTTCGGTCTCTAGAATGGCCTCCTTGTGGAAAAATAATCAGAGTTTCTTCTCTTTTAAGAATATCAAAACACTTTTCAAAAACTTCTTGATTGTTAGAAAGTTGATTTCTACCATCTCGAATTCTGTAAATAGGCATTAAATTTAAGCTAGCCAGTGCTTTTTTGATAAGTGGTTTTTTAAAAACATCGGCTCTTACTAAATAATGATTTTCTCTTTTACTATTAGAGGTTACAAATAAAGGATCCATCAATGCATTAGGGTGGTTAATGGCAAACAAAACAGCTCCTTTTTTTGGGATCTTATTTTTACCATAAACTTTTATTTTTTTTGTATAAAAATGCAAACTAACTTTTATAAAAAGTCTTACACTCTCATACCAAATTTTTTTAATACTCATGTTTTAGTTGTAATTTTAGTAAACTTATAAAATCTATCATTTTAAATTACCGCAATAAAATGCGCTTTTTCCATTTCTATTTCAATTAAAAAAGAGATCATAAATCAGACTATGTTTTATTTTTCACTTTTTTGGAAAGAAAAAAATCATTTTCTTTCACAGTAATTTCAAATAACAACTGGTGTTGATTTTGAAAAAAGCTTAGTTATAAAGTCGAAATTACTTAATTTCCATACACCTAACTGGCCTGATAACCCTTATTCCTGTATTGAAATTGTTTCAGCATTTAGCAGGATCCTGTATTTAATACTCCCATACTTTAGACTTAAATATTTAAATCACACTATTTTTTGCCATTTCAATACTGTTCGTTTTTTTTCTACCCCAAAAAGTAGCCAAAGCCATGCCCGAAAAGACATCCCAAATTCCCCAAAAAGCTGCTAATAAAGCCATGCCTCCAAGACCATCAAAGAAGCCAAAAATTAATAAAAGCCCTAGACCACCATTTTGAATTCCCGTTTCCATAGAAATCGTTTTACAATCTTTTTTATTGAGTCCAAAAATCTTAGAAGTATAAAAACCTAAGATAAAAGCAAAGATATTATGAAAAACCACCAAGAAGATTACATGATGGATATAGCTTAAAAAAATATCTAAATTTTGAGAAAAGGCTACAAAAATTAGTATTATAAAAACGCTCATAGAAATTGGTTTTAAAACTTTTTCTATTCTTATCGCCATTTCTGAATGATAATTTTTGATGAGCATCCCTGCTACTAACGGAATTCCTAAAATTAGGGAAACGAGTTTTAATAGATCAACCCAATTGAGTTCTACTGATTTTAAAATAATATTTGTAGGTTCATACAAACTTCCCCAAAACTGTAAATTAAAAGGTGTCATAAAAATACAAATTAGCGTTGCAAAAGCTGTTAAACTAACAGAAAGCGCGGCGTTGCCACCAGCCATTTTACTAAAAAAGTTAGATACATTCCCTCCAGGACACGCGGCAATCATCATCATTCCTAACGCAAAGCTAGGGTGAGGCTCAATGAGTATAATGGCTAAAAAAGTGGCTGCGGGCAATAAAAAAAATTGGGATAAAATACCAACAAAAACTATTTTTGGGTTTTTAAAAAGTCTTTTAAAATCGTCTATGGTAATGGACAATGCAACACCAAACATAATGACCGCAATAGCAATATTTAAGACCCATAAGCCACTAGAATCGAAGTTTATTTTAATGTCATCGATATTGATATTCGGATTAGTTTGTAAAAGCATACTCAATTATATTTGCGCCCATTTTTAAGGCTTTTTCTCTAACTTCTTTTGGGTTGTTGTGTATAATTTGATCTTCCCAACCATCACTTAAATCAGTTTCATAATCGTAAAAAACAACTAATCTTCCTTGGTAAAATAACCCAAAACCTTGTGCTGGTTTTTTATCATGTTCATGAATTTTAGGGATTCCTTCAGGAAATTTAAATGTTTGATTGTAAATAGAATGATTGCTTGGAATTTCTTTAAATTCTAAAGAAGGAAACACTTTTTTGAGTTCTCTTCTGATAAACTTATCCAAACCATAATTATCAGAAATATGTAAAAATCCTCCAGAAATTAAATAGTTTTTTAAATTGGTCGCTTCTTCATCAGAAAAGAAAACGTTTCCATGACCTGTCATAAACAATATCGGAAAATTGAAAATATCTTCACTATTTACAGCAACATTTTCTGGGTTTTTAGAAATTGATGTTTTTATATTTTGGTTTGTAAATGCTACTAAATTAGGAATCGCAGTTGGATTTGCATACCAATCGCCGCCGCCATTATATTTTAAAATAGCGACATCTTGTGCGTTACTTTGCAGAAAGATAGAAAGAAGGCATATTATTATAAATTGCTTCATATATTTTTGAAGAATAATTTTAAGCAATATAGTAAAAATGATTTTATTGATTGACAAAAGAAACGATATTCACAGCAACCAAGCCTGCCGTTTCTGTGCGCAGTCTGCGCTCACCTAAAGAAATGGGTATAAATTTTTTATTTAGAGCTTTTTTTATTTCATCCAAAGAAAAATCGCCTTCAGGGCCAATTAAAATGGTTGTTTTTTGTGATGGTTTTACGATAGCTTGTAGCAAATTTTTATTTTGTTCCTCGCAATGAGCAATACAAATTGTGCCTGTAAAATCTTGATTTATAAATTCATTGAACTTAACGGGTTCATTAATTTTAGGAAGCGTAAATTTTAAAGATTGCTTCATTGCTGATTGAATGATTTTTTCAAAACGTTCTAATTTTACTATTCTACGTTCAGAATTACTGCAAATAATTGGTGTAATTTCGTCAATACCAATTTCGGTAGCTTTTTCTAAAAACCATTCAATTCTGTCGTTATTTTTTGTTGGTGCAATTGCAATGTGTACATAATAAGACCAGGGTTTTGGTTTTTCTTGAACCTTCATAATCTCTGCAATACACTTTTTATCACTTGCGATCATGATTTTTGCATCAAACAAAAAACCTTTTCCGTTTGTAATATGCAGAATATCGCTTTCTTTTTTTCTTAAAACACGAACAATATGTCGGCTTTCTATCTTATCAAAAGTAAGTGATGAGGTGTTTGAATCAATATCAGCGTTATAAAATAGTTGCATGGTTCAATATAAAATTTAGGCGTTAAAGATTCTTAGAATATTAGAACTAATGTACAATATCTTTTCTGTAGGTTCTTCGCCTTTTATGCGTTACCGGGTCAAAGTCTTTCCACAATTTTTGAATAGCTTCATTATCTTCTAATTCTGGCGTTCTAATGCAGTTCTCGATTCCTAAAGGTTTAAATGTTTTGGTATATTGGTCAAAAATAATAGCATGAACACCTTTATTTTGATATGCTGGATGTACACCAATTAAATAGAACGTTACATCTTTTGCGTGTTTTCTAGCTTTTAATAAATGGAAAAGACCAAAAGGAAATAATCTTCCTTTAGATTTCTGCAGCGCTTCTGAAAAAGATGGCATTACAATAGCAAATGCCACTAATTTATTTTCTTTATCAACCACAAACTTGATATATTCTGGATTGATAAAACTGATATATTTCTTCTTAAAAAAAGCAATTTGAGCATCAGAAATAGGCACAAAGGTTGATAGTTTCGAATACGCCGCGCTAAAAACTTCAAACATTTCATCTACATACGGTAAAAGATCTTTTGTTTTTGTGAAATCGAGTGCTTTTAAAGAATATCTACGTTTTATAATGCTGCTTATTCTATCAAAATAAACACCGTCAACATTACTAAATTTAAATTTATTTTCTAAATATTCTTTTTCTTTTACAAAACCCAATTGTTCTAAATGCTCTTTGTAATATGGGTGATTGTACCAAGTAATCATGGTTCCTAAATGATCGAATCCATCAATCAAAACACCCGTTTTATCCAAATTATTAAAACCAACAGGCCCTTCTATATATTCTAAATTATTTGCTTTTCCAATTTCATTTACTTTCTCTAGCAATATTTTTGTAACCTCAATATCATCAATAACATCAAACCAGCCAAAACGCATTTTTTTGATTTGTTGTTTGTTAACCTCATGCCAATTAATAATACCAATGACCCTACCTACAATTTTTTTGTCTTGATAGGCTAAAAAAAACTGAGCATCAGCATTCTCGAATACAGGATTTTTTTTGGGGTTAAAATTGGCAATTTCATCTTTTATAATAGGCGGCACCCAATAAGGATTATTCTTGTATAACAAAAAAGGAAATGTAACAAATTGTTTCATCTCCTTTTTAGTTGTAATTTTTTTGATACTAATCATACCACAAAAATAGTATTTCTAATGATTGTTTACTCCGTTTTAAGTTCTTTAATTTCTGTTTCTTTTATTTTTATTTTTCTTTTTGTCTTTCTTTCTCTTTTTGTCAAACAAATTAAATAAACCATTTTTTTTCTTACTAGATTTCGGTCTTTTAGCTCTTTTTCTACTATTTTTTTGATCTTTATTTTTACTGAAAACGCTAAAAATCCTGCCGAAAAAACCTTTTTGTTTTTTGTTATACGCTGAAATAGGTTGGTCTTTAATTGCGTTTCCGTTTTCGTCTAATTCCGTAAAAGGGTCTTTGTGCTTGTCAATCCTATAAGAAGCCCCAAGGCCAAGATAAGAACCTTTGGATTCACCCTGTTTTAAATATCTTATAGAAGTATTAATTTGTAGGTCTTTATTAAATAAAAAAGCCAAACCAGTACCTAAATTTGTGTTATTTTGATTTTTTAGAAACACAGTTTGATTTTCAAAAAAAACAGACCATCGACTGTCAAAATTATAGGTTCCTGTAAGTATATATGACAACTCTGAAAATTCTGTACCTATTTTATCATAGAAAACATTTGTAATTAAATTAAAATCATTACTCAAGTTTTGCTGCAAGAGTACCCCAAATTTAGGAGAAATACTTCCTGTTTTATGGATGTCGTTTACAAAATCAGTGTTTATGCCAGCATAAATAGCAACAGAGGGAATCAGTCTTTTTTTATCAAAGGCATTTCTTCTTTTCCAACTTCTTATTTCCTTACTCTTGTCTTCATATTCTTGTTGAAAAACTAAATACTTTGCACCTATGGTAGCCATACCAAGACCTGTTTCAGAGTATTGAGAGGTAAAAACGTTTTTAAATGCTATTTGATCTCTTTGAAAACTTATTTGAGCATTTAATTCTAGCTTCTCTAATAAAAAGCTAGTTCTAAATAACAGGTTTAAACCAAAAGATTGAGGTCTATAAAAAGTAGGTTCTATAGATGTGTTTCTATAAAATAAATTACTTTCAAATTGATAAACCCCCGTTCCTACGCTATACGGACTCTCTGAAAAACCTGGTTTATTAGAGTTTATAACCTCTGTATATTGACTGTGGATAGATGAAAAAGTAAAAAAAATTAAGAAAAAAGATATTTTCAATAGCAGGTTTTTCATCACTTAAAAAAGAATTTTAAATTAAAATTTATACGCTAAACAAACATAGAACAAAAATGCTGTTTTAAAAGCATTGCATACTTTTTTACTTTTTTAAAGTTTTTTAGTTTGTTAACGCTACAATTGTTAGCAAATTGTTATTTTTGATTGATTTTTAACACAAATGTTCTATGGGGTTATTGAAAACTTTATTTTTTATTGTATTATTCTATTATGCTTTTAAATTTGTAATGAGATTGTTAGCGCCTTTTTTAGTGAAAAAAGTGGCAGATACTATGCGAAAAAAAGCAGAAGAGCAATTTGGTAAGCAACAACCAAAAAGCAATGTAAAAGAAGGAGAAACCATTATTGATAACGCACCAAAAAATAAATCGCAGACTAAAAACTCTGCAGGTGATTATGTGGATTTTGAAGAAATAGAGTAACGGTATCAAAATATATCGTTAAAGCTACCCTCTATCAATTAAAAAGACAATTCCAAATTTTAAATTAAGCCCTTGAAACTCAAAAAAATATTACCCTACGGTATTGCAGTCGCTATTTTTGCACTAGCCTCGTTAATCTATTTTCATCCTGTATTAAAAGGTCAAAAAATATCGCAATCAGATATTACTCAGTTTAGAGGCATGGTCAAGGAAATCAATGATTTTAGAGCCGATAAAAATACTGAGCCTTATTGGACTGGAGCTTCTTTTAGTGGTATGCCGGCTTATCAAATAAGTGCATATTATCCGTATGATTTTGTAAGAATTTTAGATAAAACACTTCGGTTTTTACCAAGACCAGCGGATTATACGTTTCTTTATTTTTTAAGCTTTTTTGTGTTGATGATGGCATTAAAAGTAAAATGGAGATTGGCAATTTTAGGAGCGCTGTCTTTTGGGTTTTCGACCTATTTAATTATCATATTCGTGCCAGGTCATAATTCAAAAGCACATGCAATTGCCTATATGCCACTAGTTTTGGCAGGCGTTTTATGGGTTTTTCAGAAAAAATATGTCTTAGGTTTTATAGTCACAGGTGTAGCAATGGCTCTAGAAATTTATACAAATCACATACAAATGACTTATTATTTAGGTTTTTGTTTGTTGATTTTAGGAGTTGTAGAACTTATAAACTCCATTAAAGAAAAGGTTTTACCCGTTTTTGTAAGGCAAGTTGCGGTTATTATAGCCGCCGTTGTTTTAGGAGTTGGTGCAAATGCCTCTAGGCTGATGGCCATGAAAGAATACACGGATTTTAGTACACGAGGAAAATCTGAACTAACAATTAATCCTGATGGAAGC
>JBNMNV010000017.1:0-21809 GCA_051278125.1 Polaribacter sp.
AGCTGCATAATTCCCTTTTTGGGGATTTGTTTGAGTAACATGAGTAAATCAGCTAATTTATTTTCGATGTTGTGAACTGCTTCCGCTAAATCCTTGTGATACTCTTCTTGAATCTTTTTTATTTTATAATAAACCTCTGCAAATTCAGAGTCGTATTGTTAAATATTTTCTCCAAAAATTAAATCTCTTACAGCTGCTATTCTCATATCAACTTGCGGATTAGCAACTTTATAATTTGTAGTATTTTGATTTTCAACTACCTCATTGTTTTGTTCAGGATTTTGTTCCATAATTTTTTTGTTCTTGCTTTGTAATTACAAATACGTTTAAGATTCACCAATAAAAAACAATAAATAAGAGCCTTAGAAACAACTATACATTAAAAAATAAATATATTCCTATACCTCAATTTTTAAACCATCATAGGATAAAAATACGTTTTTAGGCAACTGTTTAGAAACGGCTTCATGAAAACCTAATTTATGACTGATGTGCGTAAAGTAGGTCTTTTTAGGTTTAATTTCATTCACAAAATCTAATGCATCTTGCAAATTAAAATGTGTAGGATGTTTTTCAATCCTTAAGGCATTAATGACCAAAACATCTAAATTTTTAAGTTTTTCTTTTTCTGAATTCGCCATACTTTTTACGTCGGTTAAATAGGCAAAATCTAAAATTCTGTAGGCTGTAACTGGTAAGTTTCCATGCATAACTTCTATTGGAATTACCTGTAAATCTTGAACCAAAAAAGGAGAACTACCGACCAAATTGGACTGCACACTTGGCGCTCCAGGATACCTATTTTCTTTACTAAAAACATACTGAAAACGTTGCTCTAAACTTTCTAAAGTTCTCTGATTTAAATAAATAGGCATCTCCCCTATTTTGTAACAAAAAGGACGTAAATCATCTAAACCAGCAGTATGATCGGCATGTTCATGTGTAAAAAAAACGCCATGGATACCCTGCACATTTTCACGCAACATTTGTTGTCTAAAATCGGGACCGCAATCTATTACATACGTTAATTCATCCCAAGAAATTAAAATTGAAGAACGCAAACGTTTATCTTTCATATCCTTTGATAAACAAACCGGATCTTTACTGGCAATCATAGGAATCCCTTGAGAAGTACCAGTGCCTAAAAAGGTGATTTTTAACAGTTTTTTATTAGTATTCATTAGAACAAAAATAAGATAAAAATTGACTCGTAGCGTTCTTATTTAGTACATTTGTTTGTGATAAAACACACCCATTATGGCAATATCTTTAAAAGGAGATCAAGAAATTAGTAGCGTACCTACCACTAAAAACAAAGCTTTAAGAATAAATTTAAATAAAGATATTTACGGAACTTTTGCAGAAATTGGTGCAGGACAAGAAACGGCTCGTAATTTTTTTAGATCAGGAGGGGCTTCTGGCACTATTGCAAAAGCAATGAGTGCTTACGATAAAGATTTTTCTGATGCTATCTATGGTATGGAAGAAGACAACCGTTATGTAACACAACCTCGTCTGCAAACCATGTTACGTCATGAAATTGATTTAATTGAAGATCGATTAAGCAGACAAAAACATCCTGATAAATTATTTTTTAGTTATGCAAACACAGTAACCACAATCGATTTTGCAAGAAAATTTAAAGGTCATGGTTGGGTTGGTGTTCGATTTCAGTTAGATCCTTTAGAAGATTATAATGAAATTGTTTTACATCTTCGTTTTAAAGAAACAGACGCGCGTTTGCAACAAGAAACTTTAGGTGTTTTAGGTGTAAATTTAATCTACGGTGCTTTTTATTTAAATGATAATCCTAAAGAATTGGTAAAGTCATTTTATGATAATATAGGAAATCATCAACTAGAAATAGATATGATTAACTTTTCTGGACCACGTTTTATGTATGTAGATAATCGATTAATGAGTCTACAACTTCTTAAAAACGGAATGACAAACGCAGTAATGTTTGGTCCGGATGGTTTCAACTTATTACCTGCACAAGTACTTTACAAAAAGAACATTTTAGCTTTACGTGGTAGTTTTAGACCTGTTACAAAAGTAAATATGGACATGTTCGAGAAGTCCAAACAATTATTTTTACAAGAGAAAAAAGTATCAGAAGAAAAAATGCAAGTTATTTTTGAAATTACTTTAAGCAACTTATCCGCCGAAGGTAAAATTAACGAAAGAGACTTTTTAGATAGAGCAGAGCTTTTATGTTCTCTGGGACAAAATGTAATGATCACCAACTTTCAGCAATATTTTAAATTGGTTGAATATTTTAGTGAATTTACCAAAGAAAGAATGGCCTTGTCCATGGGTGTTTACAGTTTAATTCAAATTTTTGATGAAAAATATTATAGAGATTTGAGTGGCGGTATTCTTGAAGGATTTGGTAAATTATTTCATAGAGATTTAAAGGTTTATATGTATCCTTATCATGATCAAAAATCTGATGAGTACCTGAATAGTGAAAACTTAAAAGTACATCCAAGAATGAAAGAATTGTATAAATTCTTTAAACAAAACGGCAGATTAGTAGACATCCAAGATTTTGATAAAGAGGGTTTAGATATTTTTTCTAGAACCGTTTTAAAAATGATTATAGATGGTAAAGAAGGCTGGGAAGAAATGTTGCCAAAAGGAATTCCAGAAACCATAAAGCAAAAACGTTTATTTGGGTATTCTAGAACAAGATCGAGAAAATAAATCTTTTAAAACCCCGCATTTAGAATAACTATTCTAGAAATACTAAAAATGGTCTTGTGCTTAAAGTAAGCGTAAAAGACCATTTTTCTTTATAATACTGCCCTACTATTTTTGGATCATTATAAAGAGAGTGCAATGCAACTAAAAAACTTCACCAAATTATTTTTAAAAACATTAAACCTTTTTCTTATTTTGTTGTCTTATAAGAAAATGTTTTTTTGACAGACGATATTACTTTAGTTCAACAACTTCAAAATGGTAAAACCAGAGACAAAGCGTTTAGAATATTGATATTTCAATACAAAGAGCGCTTGTATTGGCACATTCGTAAAATTGTTGTTGTTCATGAAGATGCAGATGATGTTTTGCAAAATACTTTTGTCAAAATTTTTAAAAATATTGATAAATTTAACAGCCAAAGTAAATTATATTCTTGGATGTATAGAATTGCAACCAATGAATCGATCACCTTTATAAATAAAAAAGCAAAAAAAAGAAATGTAACTATTTCTGATTATCAAGAAAAATTGACAAATACTTTAGAAAGTGATGTTTATTTTTCTGGTGATGAAATTCAGGTTATTTTACAAAAAGCAATTGCTACGTTACCGCAAAAACAACAACTAGTTTTTAATATGAAATATTTTGATGAACTTAAATATAATGAAATATCAACCATTTTAGAAACCTCTGTTGGAGCATTAAAAGCATCTTATTTTCATGCAGTGAAGAAAATTGAAAATTATATTAAAACAAAAACTAATTAAACCTTTTTAAAGTTTAAAGGTCTAAGAAACAATGAAAAACGAGGTAAAAAATAGCGAATCTTACATCCGCCATAAAGTTGGAACAGCAACTGGGTTTTCTACTCCTACAAATTATTTTGATGATTTAGAAGAAGTTATAAACGCAAAAATATCCGAAGAAAAATTTAGTAAAGAAACTGCTTTTAAAGTTCCTGAAAATTATTTTGATACCATAGAAGATAGCATTTTAGCCAAAGTTTCATCAACAAAAAAGAAGACTAAAATCATTACTTTTAAAAAACGGGTTTTTAAAATAATTCCGTTTGTTGCGGCAGCTTCAATCATATTATTTATTGGCTTAAATTCATTTGTTTTTAGCACAAATGACACCCTTACGCTAGAGACTCTTTCTAACAATGATCTTGAATACTGGTTAGATGCAAACACCTTAAGTACTCATGACATTACTACCATTTTGCAAGATGACATTTTAGATGAAAATGAATTTTATTTTACAGAGATAAAAAATGAAAGTATAGAAGAATATATAAATTTGCTAGACAGTAATTCTTTTTGGAATGATCTTAATTAAACATATATGATGAAAAAAATAATGCTATATATTTCTATTTCTCTTTTTTGTTCGCTTTCCATGATGGCACAAGGCGAAAAAGAAGGAAGAGAAAAGATTAGAACTTTAAAAATTGCTTACATCACTGAGCAGCTAAATTTAACTGCAAACGAAGCTCAAAAGTTTTGGCCTGTTTATAATGCCTATGATAAAGAACAAAATACTTTAAGAGGTTCTTATAGGTTTAGCTTAAAAAATGCGATTCAAAAAAACGAAACTCTTGATAATATCAGTGAAGACGAATCAAAAAAATTAGTAACCCTAAAATTAAGTACAGACAAGAAATTATATGAGATTCAGAAAGATTTTATAAAAAAAATAGAAGGGATTATTTCTAATAAAAAGATTATAAAATTACAAATCGCAGAAATTGAATTTGGAAGAAATTTAATGCGAAAATACAGACGAAGAAAACCTTAATTATAAAAATTGATGGTATAAAAAAAGGGAGCAAATTGCTCCCTTTTTTATTTTATTAAATTCATACATACGAATAACTCTGGTTTGTTTGCCGTAAATTCTTTTAGCCAAATGATTAACTCTTGTATCTCATATGGTAATAACCTTTGCAATGATTTTTCTAACTCTTTACAAAACAACTCCGAATTAAAACTTACTTTACTAAGCACAGTTTTTGTATACTCAAACATAGCTCTAGCCATTTTTATAATTATTTTTGGTATTAATGAAACGTAAAATTTCATAATATATTGTCTAAAGTAAAGATAATAAAAAAAACCAACATCTAATTTTGATGTTGGTCTTAAAGTTTTGTTTAATAAATGTTAATTTTATAAACCGTTAATTTTATCAATTAACCCTTTTGCTTTTGTTTCTAACTCTTGACTTATTGCTTTAAAATGAGCTTTCTTATTTTCTACATTACTGGTATTTACTTTTGCAACCAAAGCATCAAAAGTTTCAATTGCTTCGTCAATAATTTCATCACCTTTTTTAGATTCGTTTTTTAATGTAGTAACGTCTAATGCGTATTCTATAACATCTCCTAAAACGTAATTAATATCTTTTTTTAAATTTTTTATGCTAGCCATAATCTGTTATTCTTTTAATTGGTGCAAAGTTAGTTTATTTATTTAAAAAAGCCCTAAAACATCCTTTATATTTAAAACAGTTTTATATGCTAATTTGGACGATTCTTCTTTAGATACCTCTTCATGAACCCAAGTGGTATGAAAAGGTACATGAATTGCAGATGCGCCAATTTTTATAAGCGGTAATACATCTGATTTTAGAGAATTACCAATCATCAATAATTCAGATGGATGAATCTCTAAATGCTTTATCAACTTTTGATAATCTTTTTCTTTTTTATCACTCATTACTTCTATATGATGAAAATATTTCAGCAAATTAGATTTTTCTAACTTTCGCTCTTGGTCTAATAAATCGCCTTTTGTAGCAACAATCAGCTTATATTTTCCTTCCAAAGATCGCAATGCCTCCTCTACTCCCTCCAATAATTCTATTGGTTTTTCTAACATTTCTTTACCAATATTTAAAATTGATTGAATAGTATGTTGTTTTATTTGATAGTTAGATAATTCCAAAGCACACTCAATCATAGATAGTATAAACCCCTTTACACCATAACCATAAAATGCTAGATTCTTAATTTCTGTTTTAAAAAGTTCTTGATCTATTTTATTTTTAGTTTCGTATTTCGATACTAGTTTTGCAAAGTCTTCCTCTGCTTCTCTAAAATAGGTTTCGTTTACCCATAAAGTATCATCTGCATCAAAAGCAATTACTTTTATATTTTTATACATGCCTATTTAGATATTGTTTTGCTTTTTCTAAATCTTCTGGAGTATCAATTCCTAAAGCTTCTATCGGTGTTTCTACCATTTTTATTTTCTTACCAATTTCCTGATACCGAATGGCTTCAATTTTCTCAGCTGCTTCTAAAGGCGTCATTGGCGTTCTATAAAAATCTAACAACGCCTGTTTTCTAAATGCATAAACCCCTTTATGTTTGTAATATTTTACAGAAACATCTGTATCCCTATGAAAAGGAATTACACTTCTAGAAAAGTATATCGCTAAATTATTTACATCTGTTATTACCTTTACATTATTAGGGTTTTCAATATCTTCTTTATTGGTCATTAGAACTTTTAGTGATGCTAAATCTATCTCTTTTTTTACATCAACTTTAAAAACATTAATTAATTTTGATAAAGAAATAGCGTCTATAAAAGGTTCATCTCCTTGCACATTAACGACAATATCAGCCTCTATAAACTCTACAGCCTCGGCAATTCTATCGGAACCACATTCGTGTTCGGTTGCACTCATAAGTACTTTACCGCCCACATTCTCTATCGCTTTAAAAATAACATCAGAATCTGTTACAACATAAACCTCTTCAAATAAATTAGTGTGTAATGCAGCTTCATAAGTTCTCACAATCACAGATTTTCCGCCTAAATCTTTCATTAGTTTTCCTGGAAAACGAGATGCGCTATAACGCGCAGGAATCATGGCTATTACTTTCATAAGTTCATTTTATTAAGCTATAAAGATACTATTTAAACGTGATAGCGTTCAATTAAGCCTTTAAAAAATGACTATTTTCTGGCAATTAAAAGAATAAATTCCTCTTAAAAATTAGAAACTTAAAAATCAAAAACCTCGCTTTATAATTAAGCTTTGCCGTAAGAATATACTAATTTTCCTTAAAACTGTAACATTTATACGTATTTTGCTACTAAGACGACGCAATTAAGCGTGAAAAATAAAATTATGGGACTTTTCTGGGATTTAATTCAACAAAGTGAGATAACCGAACAAGGTGAAAAAGCAGCAAATCTGGAACAGAGAGTTGCTAAATTAGAAAACGACCTTTCTGAAACCCAACAACTTTTAAGAAAAACATTGATCTCTTTAGAAAAGCATCTGGGTAAAGATATTGATGGTGATGGAGAATTAGGATAATTGTATTTTTATCATTGAGATGTATTTCTTGAAGCTATCCTTAAAATAGTTTAAAAAATTAGAAACAGTTTTATTTTCCGAGCATTTTTAATGTTGCTTATAAAGAATGAAATCCCCATCAATAAGTCAGTAAAATTGTGCTCGTTTACCTCGATAGCTTTTGAATTGTTTTTAATTATTGGAACTAAGAACATGACAAAAAATGAAATATGTTGGTATTGTTTTGATTTTGAGCGTAGAGCGTTGCACAATATGTTCGCTAAAAAAGTGAGTCCATATTTAAAAATATTTTTCTCCCTTCTGCCATGATTTCTAATTTTGATTGTATTTATTTGATACAAGTTCAGCCAATTTTAAACTAGTTTAACAAAATATTTACTTTTCTTATTGTAAATTTGCCACTTTAAAATGAGACAATTTTTTACCAAAATAACATCTTTTACATTAGCCTTTTTAGTGCTTTTCTCTACCTTATCTTTTACGGTGGCGAAACAGTACTGCGGTGATTTTTTGGTTGATGTTTCTTTTACAGGACAAACGGAAGGTTGTGCATTGAAAATGGATAAAGCATCTGTTACAAAAAAGAAAAATTGTTGTAAAGATGAAGTTCACAAATTTGAAGGGCAAGATGAACTACAAACCCGTAAAGTAGAAAACATCACTTTTGAAAATGAACAGTTTTTAACTGCTTTTGTAATTTCGTTCAAAGGTTTATGGATAGAAAATAATACTGATCATGATTTCTACAAAGATTTTTTACCTCCAGATATTCCTGTAAATTATCAGATTTTATATCAATCTTTTTTAATTTGATTTTACTTTTTTAACAACCAACAATCATCTTTTTAGATGAAAATAGTCTTGTTATCAATCTAAAATCAATACACAATGAAAAAACATATTATAAATAGTCTTTTGCTATTTATGCCACTCCTACTCTTCTCTCAAACTACATTTAAAGGAATGATTATGGATAAAAATAACCCTAAAGACAATTTAGGAGTGGAAGGTGTTTCTGTGCACTGGCTGCATACAAATGTAAGTACAATTACAAATACCAAAGGTTGGTTTACGATACCGTATAAATCTGAAAATAAGAAATTAGTAATTAATTACTTGGGCTATAAATTAGATACAATTACCATCACAAATTTAAAGCCTATTCATTATTTTTTAAAACAAGAAAGTGAGTTAGATGAAATTATCATTGAGAGTAAAAGAAACGCTGTTCAAAAATCTTTTCTGTCAACCACTAATATGTTTACAGTAAACTCCGAAGAATTGCTCAAAGCTGCTTGTTGTAATTTAGCTGAAAGTTTTGAAACAAATCCTTCTATAGACGTTAGTTTTTCGGATGCTTTAACCGGTACAAGACAAATTCAAATGCTGGGTTTAAAAAGTCCTTATTTGTTAATTACACAAGAAAACATTCCTGCCGTTAGAGGTGCTAGCCAGGTTTTCGGACTCACATTTACTCCAGGAACGTGGGTAGAAAGTATTCAAATTACAAAAGGTGCAGGTTCTGTAGTGAATGGCTTTGAGAGTATTTCTGGACAAATAAATGCCGAATTGGTAAAACCTTTTTCCGATAATAAGTTCTTTTTAAATGCCTATTCTTCTTTAAACGGAAGATTAGAATTGAACACACATTTTAATGAGCGTATCTCTAAAAAATGGCAAACAGGTTTGTACATTCATGGAAATTATAGGGGACAAAAATTTGATAGAAATGGGGATAACTTTTTAGATATGCCGTTATCCAATCAAATAAATATCATGAATAGGTGGCAATATACCGATGCAGAAAAAGGTTGGGTGAGTTTTCTGAATGTTCGTTTTTTAAATGATGAAAAACAAACGGGAGAACTCAATTTTAATCCCACTAGAGATCAAGGAACCACCAATGCTTGGGGAAGTGAAATTGATACACAGCGTTTTGAAACTTCTGCTAAGGTAGGGTATGTTTTTCCTGAAATCCCTTTTCAAAGTATCGGTTTTCAAATGGCATATAGCAATCATCAGCAAGATTCTTATTTTGGTTTGAATGTGTATGATATTGAGCATGAAAGCGTCTATGCGAACCTAATTTTTAATTCAATTATTGGCGATACACGAAACAAGTTTAAAACCGGACTTAATTTTGCCTACGATAAGTTTGATGAACTGGTAAACACCAACGATTTTAGTAGACATGAAAATGCTTTAGGCGCATTTTTTGAGTATGCTTATGATAATTTAGAGAACTTTAGTCTTACAGCAGGTTTGCGAATTGATACCCATAATTTATTGGGTACTTTTATAACACCACGTTTGCATGTAAGATATGTGCCTTGGGAAAAAGGAGTTTTTAGGGCGTCTGTTGGAAGAGGCAAAAGAAGTGCTAACATTTTTGCAGAAAATCAACAATTGTTTGCAAGTTCTAGACAAATAAGTATTGATGTGGTTGGTGGAAATATCTATGGATTAAATCCTGAAATTGCTTGGAATTATGGGGTTTCTTATTTGCAGAAATTTAATTTGTTGGATAAAAAAGGAGATGTTACTTTTGATTTTTATCAAACAAATTTTCAAAATCAAGTTGTTGTAGATTGGGAAAATGCACAAGAAATATCATTTTACGATTTAAATGGAAAAAGTATTGCGAATAGTTTTCAGGTAGAAGTGAATTATAATGTAGCTAAAAACTTTAATGTAAGAACTGCCTATAAATATTTTGACATTTCTACAACGTATAAAAGTGGAAATTTACAGAAACCATTGCAACCTCAAACTCGTTTTTTTGCAAATATGTCTTATGAAACGGAATTAACAGATAAAGAATCGCAATGGCGCTTTGATGTAACCTTTAATAACATAGGACAGCAACGAATCCCGAATAGGAGGTTACCTATTGATGCATACCAATTGTTAAATTCACAAATAACAAAAGTGTTTTCCAACCAGTTTGAGATGTATGTTGGTGGTGAAAATTTAACGAATGTTCAACAAAATAATCCTATATTAGGAAGCGAAAATCCATTTGGTTTGAGTTTTGATACTACATTAGTGTATCAACCAATTTTTGGACGTGCAATTTATGCAGGATTACGATTTAAGATCAAATAAAAATAGTACAATAAAACCTCACAAGTTTTTAAAACCTGTGAGATTAGAAATCATAAAATCAAAAACAATGAAAACAATAATATGTATATTAAGTCTACTTTTAGCTGGTTTTTCGGCACAATCTCAGGAAGTTAAAAAAAATAAAAACGCAAAAGTATCTTTTGAAGTAGACGGAATTTGCGGCATGTGTAAAAAAAGAATTGAAACAGCAGCTTTAAAAACAAAAGGCGTAAAATTTGCAATTTGGAGCGTGGAAACACATCAATTAAGCCTAATTATGGATGAGCGGAAAACATCTATGACCGATGTACAACAAAATATTTTAAAAGTTGGACACGATGTTATTGGTGCTGATAAGAAAAAGTTGATTGCAAAAGAAGAAGCCTATAATTCTGTACATCCCTGCTGCAAGTATCGGGATGAAGAAA
Organism: Polaribacter sp.; assembly: GCA_051278125.1. GTDB lineage: Bacteria > Bacteroidota > Bacteroidia > Flavobacteriales > Flavobacteriaceae > Polaribacter. The sequence goes on from JBNMNV010000017.1 coordinate 10,572, forward strand.
TTATTTTGAACCATGAAGGGGAATTAAAAAAGCAGAAAAAGAAAAATTAAAATAATATCCACGTACATTCTTTAGGAGTTGACTTTTAATTTATTTGAAAATAGCGCAGAAAAATAAATTTCTGCGCTATAAGTTGTAAAATATGTTTCCATTAATTTAGAAAATTAAGAAACAAAAATTGCCATGAAAAAACAGCTTTCTTTGAATCAATTACAAGTACTTTATCAGAAAAGTTTAGGATTTCTAATGTAGCGTAAAGTTAAAAAATTTGGTTAATAAAGAATTTCTTGAAACGAGTGAAATACCTCTATGGCTCTGCCTCGAGGATAGTTCGTTTCATTTTGACCTAAAAAGGTCAAAAACCAAAATTCTATTATTTAGATTCCCGTTTTCACGGGAATGACAATTTCAACGGAAACCCCGACGCAGAGCATCGTGGAATTCTTTTCGGTTAAACCTCTATAAACAGATATCAAAAAGGCAGCACAAATTTTATACTTAGAGTACGTTTAATCAAGTTTTAAGCTTTAAAAAGCATTTAACAAAAGAATTAGTCGCCTTACTCCTATTCCAAAATGCCTATTTCTTCTTTAAATACTCCTCAATATCAGCAATATGATGTTGCAAGGCCTGCGCAGAAATCTGAATTTCTTTAATCAATAAAGCCAAAGAAACAATGAGCAAAATAAGTGCCAAACCAAATACCCAAACCGCTATCCTATGAAAATCGACATAGATTAAAAACATGGTTAACACACAAAACAACAAGCTTGTAATGCCAAAAATTTGCATATATCTTGTTAAGTTTAAGCGTAATTTTAAATTCTGAATTTGCCTTAACAAAGAATCATCTTTCTTTTCTAAATATTTATCATGCAAACTTCTAATGACAGCCGCATACGCCAAAAATCGATTGGTATAGGCAAGCATGATCAATGAAATTGCAGAAAATAGTAAAGCCGGTGTAGTAAGTGTCAATTCTTCCATAAAGAACAAAAATAAAGTTTTTTTCAACGTGAATACTTTCCAAATCATTTTCTTTATTTTTGAAGTATGAAAAAAGTAGTTTTTTTATTCGTTTTGATGTTTAGCAGTTTATATTTTAGTCAAGAATTATCGGATAGTTTTGTGTACCTATCTGATATTGATGATACCATAAAATCTGAATTGCGCTATTTAAACAATGATAATTTTATAGGAAAATCCATTAATGGTTATGAGAATAACTGTGTCATTATCACCAAAGAAGCCGCAATCCATTTAAAAAAAGTACAAGCTGAACTTTTAAAAAAAGGACTGAGTCTAAAGGTTTTTGATGCCTACAGACCACAACAAGCAGTAGATCATTTTGTAAAATGGGCAAAAGTTATGAAAGACACCTTAATGAAAAAAGAATACTATCCAAACGTCGATAAAAGTGAGTTATTTAACTTGGGGTATATCGCCTCAAAATCTGGCCATACAAGAGGAAGCACCATCGATTTAACAATTATACATATAAAGACGAATAAAGAACTAGATATGGGAAGTCCTTATGATTTTTTTGGAGTTCAATCACATCCTTTTTATCCAAAAATATCAAAAGAACAAAAAGAAAACAGAATGCTTTTGCGAAAACTCATGTTGCAAAATAATTTTAAACCTTATGAAAATGAATGGTGGCATTTTACCCTTATAAAAGAACCTTTCCCAAAAACATATTTTAATTTTCCTATAAAATAGTTAAGTTTTAACAATTTCTATACGACTTCCTTTAAAATCGGCATTATATTTGTGCTAAAAGTGTTGAACATTACTCATTATTAGAAACTTATGAAACCATTTTTTAACGTACTTTTTATCTCTTTTTGTTTATTGGTATCTTCTAGCGCCCTAGCTCAATTAGACATCAATAAAGGAACCAAAGAAAAAGGAAAAACGAAAGCTATTGTTTTAAACAATGCCAAAGAAGTTAAAAAACCCGAATCGATATCCTTAAATGGTATTGACGGATTTAAAAAAGCTTTTGATGAGGAAAACGAAAAGTTAAAAAAACAGCAAAAAGAAGATAATATAAATAACAAAGGAATTTTAACACAAGCCAAGTTGAAAGAGCAACGTTTTTTAAAAACTTTCAAAAAAATTAATGGTCGATACATCATTCCGAAAATAGACCAAGATTTAGGTACTTTTAGAACCCAATCTAAAAGTGTTAACATTATTTGTAGAGATTATCAATACCCAGATGGTGATCGCGTAACCATTTATGTAAATGACATTCCTGTCATCTACAATATTGTATTAGAACAAAGTTATAAAAAATTCAATATACCACTAGAAGTGGGTATGAATAAAATTGAAATTGTAGCATTAAATCAAGGGAGTTCTGGCCCAAACACTGCAGCTTTTAAAGTATACAATGATGCAGGTATCTTAATCTCGTCTAATGAATGGAATTTAGCAACAGGCGCTAAAGCTACTATACTGATAGCAAAAGACAAATAAATCCCAATCGCAATCGTTTGCGCTAAATTCACAAAGCCTAGTTTTTTTATTCTATTTAAAACCGTTATTTTTGTATTTCGATAAATACTACAAAAATATTATTATCCAATAAATAACAATAGTTAATAATGAAAGAAATCACCAAACAAACCTATTTAGATTGGTACAAAAACATGCTTTTTTGGCGCAAGTTCGAAGACAAATTAGCATCTGTTTACATTCAGCAAAAAGTTAGAGGCTTTTTACATTTGTATAATGGGCAAGAAGCTATTTTAGCAGGTGCGTTGCATGCTATGGATTTATCGAAAGATAAAATGATTACTGCTTACAGAAATCATGTGCAGCCGATCGGTATGGGAGAAGATCCTAAAAAAGTAATGGCTGAATTATACGGAAAAGTAACAGGAACATCCAAAGGAATGGGAGGTTCTATGCATATTTTCTCGAAAGAATTTCGTTTTTACGGTGGTCATGGTATTGTTGGTGGTCAAATTCCTTTAGGTGCAGGACTCGCTTTTGCAGATAAATATAAAGGAAGTGATGCGGTTACCTTAACTTGTTTTGGTGATGGTGCTGCAAGACAGGGGTCTTTACATGAAGCTTTTAACATGGCGATGTTATGGAAATTACCTGTTATTTTTATTGTTGAAAATAATGGATATGCTATGGGGACTTCTGTAGAGAGAACTGCAAATCATGCTGATATTTGGAAACTTGGTTTAGGATATGAAATGCCTTGTGGACCGGTAGATGCCATGAATCCTATTAAAGTAGCGGAAGCTGTAGATGAAGCAATACAAAGAGCTAGACGTGGTGATGGCCCTACTTTTCTAGAAATGAAGACGTATCGATATAGAGGTCACTCAATGTCTGATGCTCAGCATTACAGAACAAAAAATGAAGTTGAAGAATACAAGAAAATAGATCCTATTACTCAAATCTTAGACATTATTATTGAAAAAGAATACGCTACCGAAGAAGAAATTGACTTCATTAAAAAAGATGTGAAAAGGATGGTGAATGAATGTGAAAAATTTGCAGAAGAGTCACCATACCCAGAACCTCAGCAATTATACGACATGGTTTATGAACAAGAAGATTATCCTTTTATAAGTTAAAATATGGCTACAGTAATAAATATGCCAAGACTAAGCGACACCATGGAAGAAGGTGTTGTGGCAAAATGGTTAAAAAAAGTTGGAGATAAAATTGAAGAAGGTGATATTTTAGCAGAAATCGAAACAGATAAAGCTACCATGGAATTTGAATCATTTCATGAGGGAACTTTATTATATATTGGTATTGAAGAAGGTGGAACTTCTCCTGTGGATGTTCTTTTAGCGATTATTGGCGAAGAAGGTGAAGATATTTCTGCACTTATAAGTGGTGCTAATGAATCTGAAAAAACAGCTACAAAAGAAGAAGAAGTTAAAGAAGATACAACTTCTGAAACTTCAAATGTGGGTGCTGCTGCAATTCCTGAGGGAGTGGAAGTAATTTCTATGCCACGTTTAAGTGATACCATGACAGATGGTACTGTGGCTACTTGGTTAAAAAAAGTTGGAGACAAAGTAGAAGAAGGCGATATTTTAGCAGAAATAGAAACTGATAAAGCGACCATGGAGTTTGAATGTTTCTACGAAGGAACCATCTTATACATTGGTGTTCAAGAAGGCGAAACAGCTCCTGTAGACAGCTTATTAACTATTATTGGCCCCGAAGGAACAGATGTTTCTGCAATTGTTGCCAATGGTGGTGCTACGGAAAACGCGCCTGCTGAAAAAGCGACTCCTTCAGAAAAGAAAGAAGATAAAAAAGAAGAAAACATTGTTGAAACGAGTACATCAACAATTACAAATGCTTCAGGCGGACGCATATTTGCATCTCCGTTAGCAAAGAAAATAGCTTCTGATAAAGGCTTTAATTTAGCAGATATCAGTGGTTCTGGAGAAAATGGTAGAATTATTAAAAAAGATGTAGAAAACTATACTCCTGCAGCTAAACCAGCCAAAGTTGAAACATCAGAAAAAAATGAAACAGCTCATGCAATGAGTTTTGTTGCTGCTGGCGAAGAAAAATCTGAAGAAGTTAAAAACTCTCAAATGCGTAAAGCAATTGCAAAATCTTTAGGCAACTCTAAATTTTCTGCTCCAGATTTCAGCTTAAATATTGAAGTGGATATGGATAATGCAATGGCTTCTAGAAAAACCATCAATGCTATTCCAGATACCAAAGTATCCTTTAATGATATGGTTGTAAAAGCGTGTGCAATGGCTTTGCAAAAACATCCTCAAGTAAATACTTCTTGGACCGATAATAATACAATTTACCACAGTCATATTCATGTGGGAGTTGCTGTTGCAGTAGATGATGGTTTATTAGTGCCTGTTGTAAAACATACCAATACTTTAAGTTTAACGCAAATTGGCGCAACCGTTAGAGATTTAGCAGGAAAAGCAAGACACAAGAAAATATCTCCAGCAGAAATGCAAGGAAGTACTTTTACGGTTTCTAATTTAGGAATGTTTGGTATCGATAATTTCACTTCGATTATCAATCAACCTAATTCAGCTATTTTATCTGTAGGCGCTATTGTTGATAAACCAGTGGTTAAAAACGGACAAATTGTTGTAGGTAATACGATGAAATTAACCTTAACCTGTGATCATAGAACAGTTGATGGCGCAGTTGGTGCTCAGTTTTTACAAACCTTAAAAACGTTTATTGAGAATCCTGTTACCATGTTAGCATAAGGTTTTAAAATAATAGTACATACTAAAAAAGCTCAGTTTGATATTTCAAATCGAGCTTTTTTTTTGAAGTAATTTCCTGCTGTACGTTCTAAGTCCGAAACAAAAACAGCATTTTTGTAAGTCTTTTTTATGGTTTCCTTTGGTCACTAAGCCACATAAAATAAAAGATTTAAATGATCTTAGTTATATCTTAAAAATAACTTTTCTACTCACCCTTAAAAAAATCGCAAAAAAAAGACTGCCTTTTCAGACAGCCTATTTTCTAATTATACAAAGATTTCAAATATTATTTAGAAGCTAATAACTTAATTGGTAAAGTATATACTTCTGAAGCTGCAGCAGTAGATACTTTTTTATAGTTTAATCTATTTTTTACGAATGCATCAACACTTTCGTTTTTAGTATCTACATATAAAACAACGATTTCATTTTTACTGTTAATCATAATTTTTACAGTAACATTTTCCGTTTCTTTTAATGAGAATTCAGAATTCTTAAGTAATTTCTGAATATCTTTAGTGATCGTAGTCATTACTTCTTTTTTATCGGCAGGAGTTTCATTATTTGCCGATACTAAACTGCTAGATCCTATTAAAAAAGCAACAATTAAAGTTTTAAATTTTAAGGTATTCATTTTTTTATTTTTTTAATTTGTTATGATTTGTTTGTTTTTAACCGGGACAAAATTACTACCTATTAAAAGTTAAAACTGTTAGAATTTCCTTAAAAAGAACGTAAATAAAAGTTAAAAAAAGAGCTAAAACAAGGGTGTTTACAATTTATTAACTTTTTGTTTTTAGAAATTTACAACCATTTTTTAGACATTCATATAAATTCAAAATAAACCAAATCAATATGACAAGAAACAAGGAATTTGTTTATGAAGTTATTCAAAATAATAAAGATTATTTACATTCTTTATTTATTTTTTTTTAAACGGCGAATTTTGATTAAATAAAATCTAAAACCTTTGAATTATTGACTGAATATTATCTTTTTACCTTAGAATAAATGACAATAGTTATTTGGTGTAGAAATATCAATTTATTTTAAATATATTGTATCGGCTAAAAACATAAAAACTAATTATTAGAAATAACGAATGAAAATTAAAATTTCCAAACAAAAAACACCTGTTAGTCAACTCACCTGCATTTCTATTATTTCTTTGCTTTTCCTACTTGTACTAACAACCTCTTGCTCTGATGACGATTCAAAATATACAAGTGTGAGTAAAAAGTTAATGGGAGATGGTCTAGGTATTGGAAAAACGTTATTTTTAGTGAATGACTTAACAAAAACCCGTAATTATTTTGCAGACACTTTAGGTTTTGACATTCCAAATGCTGAAAGGTTCAGAAAATCAATGTATGAAGGAGTTATGAGTACAAGTATTAGGATGCCAGATATGACATCTATAGAATTTCTATCAATAGAAGACTCAATAGCTACAAATAATACACCAAGTTTTATTTCTAATTATTTAAAGAAACATGAAGGAATCGAAAAATATACGATATCAAGCTCTTCCATAGATTCTACATACTCTTCGCTTAAGAAGCGAGAATTTAAAATGGACACAATTCAATCTTATAGAACTTCTACAACAGAAGCCAAAGGTTGGTCTGGAGATGATGGAGGATCACAAGAAAGTAGTCTTAAATTTAGTAATAGTAACAGTACTTATTTTCCAAATTTTATTCAACAATCTAATTCTGATTATAAGCAAATTAGTCGAATGTGGAAGTCCTACTATTCTTTTAATCGCAGTTTTTCGAAACATCCTAATGGGGTTATTGGTCTTTCTTCTATTCAGTTGGCTGTTGATACGTTAAAAGTTGCTAGCGAAAACTTTAGAAAGATGGGATTTTTAGAACTCGAGAATTCTACAAATAAAAACACCGCTAGTTTTAATGTAAAACGTAATCAAACCATACAATTAAATGCGCCATCATCAAAAAATGATGATGTTTCTAAATTTCTTAAAGAAAGAGGAACGGGTGTTTATGCAATTCGATTTGAAGTTAAGAACCTAGATTCCACTTATAATTATTTAAAAGAAAGATTGCCAAGCAACGCATTAAAACTAGATAAAATAAATAACAAAATTACTGTATTTAGAAATTTTGCTCATGGAGTCCAATTGGAATTTGAAAAGGAACCAGAATCTCAAGCCTTAATGGCAAGTCAATTGAACATGGGAGAAAAGTTAGATAGTGCCACTGCTAAAAATGCAGAACGCATGTATCAAAAATATTGTGCTCTTTGTCATGCTGAAAACAGAGAAGGATATGCTGCGGATAATGCACCTTCATTGCGTTCCCACTCCTTATTAGCCTCTTCTAAATCAAATAACTTTATGAGATATACCATTCAGTTTGGTAGAGCAAATACTGCAATGGGTGGTTATTTAGATACACAAGGAGGACCTTTAGAGTATATTGATGTAGAAATTCTTCTACAATGGTTATATGAGGAAAGTGGTGTAGAAGAAGGTGTAGAAATTTCTAGAGAACCTGTAAAAGGTGATGTAGAAGTAGGTGCTAAAATTTATAAAAATAATTGTGCTGTTTGTCATGGTGAAAAAGGAGAAGGCATCTCTGCTCCTGCTTTAGGAAACCCTATGCTTTTGGCAACTGCCACAGATGGATTCTTAAAATATGCAATTTCTGAAGGTAGAGATAGTACACCAATGATTGCCTATAAAAATATTTTGACCGAAAAAGAAATAGATGGGGTTACTGCTTTTTTAAGATCTAGAGCTTCTGGTTGGGATGTTCCTAAAACCGAATTAATTTCGATACCAACTCCTGATGAATATGTATTAAATCCTAATGGTAAAAGACCTGACTTTGCCTTAAGAGAAGATCTTTATGTTTCTTCAAAGCAAGTTTTCGAAGCTATGAAAGATAGTGCTAAAATGGTGATTTTAGATGCAAGGTCTAAAGTAGCTTGGAGACAAACTCATATTCCTGGTGCTGTGCCAGTACCTTATTATGAAGAACCTGAGAATTTTGTTAATGATTTACCAAATGATGATACTTGGATTATAGTTTACTGTGCTTGTCCACATGCAGCTTCTCAACGTGTTGTAAATACCTTAAAGCGTTATGGTTTTAAAAACACCGCAATTATTGATGAAGGTGTTTTAGTTTGGGCACAAATGGGATATCCTGTTAAATTTGGTCAGTAAGTGACTGATAATAATTCTAAACTAAAGAGACTCGATTTGATATTTCAAATTGAGTTTTTTTTTGAAGCAATTTCCTGCTGTACGTTGCAAGTCCGCACCAAAAACAGCATTTTTGTAAGTCTTTTTTGTTGTTTCCTTTGGTCACCCCCAAAAGCCAACAAAAAAATAGCTGTTTTTGGCTTACGGGCTTTCCACTTCCATCAGGGCTAGAAATTGGTATTTCACAAAAAACTATAGTTTTAAAGAATTTTCTAAAATTTAAAATGATCTTAACCACAAATATATTTACTGATTACTAATAATTAACCCACACACCTATCCTTTCATTAAAAAAGGGTTCAAGGTTCTCTTAAAAAATTTAAAGTTTTATAACATTAGACAAAAACTAGAATTAAAAATAACTCTTAAAGGTTTTTCTTTATAGATCCTTTTATTGTTTTTTCAGCTTGTTTCATGTGTCTTTTATTATGGTATATTACTACTCTAAATGTATCTCCTAGTTTTAATTTAATCAATTTTGAAATTGAAATAGCAGTTTTAGTTTTGTCAAGATTAACATTTTTTGACGCATCTAAAAGTTCAATTATTTGATGTTGTTGATTTATAAACTTTTCAAGTGTTTGAATATTCAGTTTTGAGTTTAGTGGATTCATAGATTTAAATGTTTTCATTTTATTTAAATCCTCATTGTAAGAAACTGATTTGCTGAAATATGTTCCTAACCAATTACTTTTAAATATTACTGAACTTTTATGTTTAGAAGCCTTTATCTTTTTCGTTATTTCCGGAATATAAAAACCCCCATATCTATTGAGGTGTTCAATGCATTCTAGAGCACTCCAACTTTCATTATTTTGTTTCCAATTTAGTGAAGCTAGAGTTTCCTCTTTTAATAGTTCTGCGCTATTCAAATTCTCCCGTGTAATTTCTAATAAACTTTGTAATAATTTTTCAGTTGCTATTGCCATGATATTAATTTTATACAAATGTCTATGTATAATCTGATAAAAAAATTGATTGAAATTAAGATTTTTTAATTCTTGATAAAGTTTCAGGAGTCATCCTTAAATACGAAGCAATATATTTATTTGGTATTTCCTGAAATAATTGAGGACTTCGTTTTAAAACTCTCTGATATCTTTCAACAGGAGAGGACGTAAGAATATCTCTTTCTCGTTCCATTTGTTGTAAAACAAAGTTTTCTAAAATAGAAATCCAACTATTTTTATTCTCGATTGATGATTCTATGAAAGATTCATGTTTTTTTTTAGTGATGACTTTAACAGTGGATTTTTTTAGCGCCTGAATATAAAAGTCAGATGGCTTTTCGTTCAAGAATGAATCTAAGGAGGCTATTAGGTTGTCTTTATAACCAAACCTAATTGTGTGTTCTTCGCATTCATCAATTACGAATATTCTCAAGTTTCCATTGTTGACTAAATAGATATTAGTGTCAATACTTCCTTTTACTTTTAAATATTCATTACGCTCTAATTCTATCTCTTTATCCCAAAGATTCTGGTTATTTATTTTATCAATTAAATTAGTAATAGGATTCATATTAGCTTTCGGTAAGAGTTTTATGCATGATTAACTTTATGTTTAGCCAACTAATTTAGCAAATAAAAACCGAATAGAAATTCACTAGGATTTTCGCTCTTGTAAGTAGTTATTTTATTATTTCTTTAATTTCTTCTATCGTAAAAGCTGGTCGTTTTGAATGAATCATTGCGTGACAGTTCGGACAAACTGGAATTAAATCTGTTATTGGGTCAACTTCATATTCTTTTCCTATTTCCGAAATCTGATTTATGTGATGAACGTGAATAAAGCCTTTTCCAACATCTCCAAAGTGTTTCTGAAAATTAAATGAACATACTTCACAAGAATAACCATAGTGTTTTAAACATCTTTTACGAGCTTCAGGATTTCTTTCGTATCGAGTTTGAACAATATCTTTTGATTTTCCTTCTTTATATGTTTTCTTAAATTGTGTCGTAACATCATTAGAAACAAAACTGTTCTTTATGTATTTGTTTTCTTTTATAAAGTTGAACCAATTAGATTCTAAACTTTCAACAACCTCGTCCTTTATTGAAATTCCACTTTGTTGGGGAAACCATTGTTGCAGATTGTTTTTGTCAATACTTTCCAAAGATTCTTTGTCAAATAAATTATTTTCATTTGGATTAATCAAAATATCAAATTCAATATCTATGTAATTAGTAGTTTTGTTTTCTGTTCCGTCCCAATGTGGTGCAACATAGTAAGAAGATTTAGCATAACCACTACCCATTATTCCTCTTGGTTCATTACCTAGTCTAATTAAGAAAACTCTGTCTCCTTTTCTTATACTTTTTGAATTACCACAACTCCATCTTCTTTCAACGTATCCAACTTTTTCAAGATGGTCAATGCTTTCTTGTAAATCATCCCAATCCCATCTATTAGGATTCCAAGCAAATAAAAATGTGTTAATGTTGTTTCCCACAACATCAGATGAAGTTTTCAAATAATCTTCAATAGACTTCAATAAACTATCAATAGCTTTATTGTTTTCGCTATTTGTCCAAGCAGGTGTGTTATCAAAAGTATCAGTTGAATTGGGCTTTGTAAATTCATTTGATTTATAAAGAGGTGAGCTTTTTCCTGTTACAAATCCAATTTCACAATCTGGTTCATTTGACAATGGTTTAATATAAAATTTTTTAGCCCTTACTTTAGATCCATTCTCTTCAAGTCTTTTGATAAGTTTAGGGTGTACAAATTTTAGCTCATTTTCTTTTCTTTTTTGACGATGTGGTTTTT
>JBNMNV010000018.1:0-21778 GCA_051278125.1 Polaribacter sp.
CGTGGTGATTTGGAAGTCGTCTTTTGTTCAATGGCGATTACTGGTGATAAACCATCAATTTTATCCACATCTGGGCGTTCCAAACCTCCTAAAAACTGCCGGGCATAGGCCGAAAAGGTTTCTATATACCGGCGTTGTCCCTCTGCATAAATGGTGTCGAATGCCAAAGAAGACTTTCCACTACCGGATAAGCCAGTAATGACCACCAGTTTCTCCCTAGGGATGGTAACATCTATATTCTTTAGGTTGTGCACGCGAGCGCCTTTTACCTCTATATTTTCTTCGTAAGTTGTCATGTATTCATAGCAAGGTGCAAAAGTACACTAATGCGACCTAATTACGAATTGTAGGAGCCTTGTGTTTTTGGTTTTTAGACGCTCATAGAATGCATCTAAAAGTGCCTTAATTTGATACTAGGTATTCCAGTTGTTTGTTGTGGACTTATTTTGATTGTAAAAAGTTAAAACTTTCTTTGTCCTAGCGTGTATAAAACGGGTTTATTTTTTTATCCATGACGTTAAACGAAGTTGACCTATTGTTTTGAGAAGCATTAATAAATTATTAGTTCTTTAAAATTTAGGTTTAGCGCCTCTTAACTTTATTTTTTTCGTTGTGCCTTAATAAATACATCGATATTGTCTGGACGGTCATTAACAAAACGTAGGGTGGTTAATCCGTTTTCGGTTTGATTAATCACAGCTGGAATAGAGGAAGTGGTTAATAACCAACCGTCAGGTAAGACAACTGTATTTCGATTACGTCCAAAACTTCTGTCCCAAACTAATTGCTCTTTGTATACGGTATAGCGGTTTGGGTCTGTGTAGGTTTCGGTAATACGTAAGCGCTTAGATGCACCTTCTTTTAATGGATCAAACCAAATGGCAACGACTTCAGTTTCCGGTTTAATTTCAGCATTAATAGTGATGCCACGCTTTGTAATTGCAGCTCCAATGAATGATTCTACTTTTAGCGCTTCTCCTGTATCTAAGATAATCGCAGAAGGGTTTGAGGCCTTACTTCCTGCACGCACGATATTAATGTAACGATCCATACCTGTGCGTGTTTCCGTATAATCATGGTATAACAAAAACGAACCAGTTTCAGGTTGTTGTAAAAAATAAAAAATATCCCGATCTTCAAAAGCGCGTTCACTAAATTGATACCCTAGGCGAGCTTTAGATTTATCTCTAGTGGTTCCAGTCCCTGAATCGTAAGCATCTTCTTTTGGATTTTTAATAGTGGTATTATTGGCTAGTTGTTTTGCTTTTATAACTAGGGGAACAGCTTCTGGACTGCGATTTATAAAACTAACTTTTATACGAGCATCGTCGGTAAGATCAACTTGTGAGGGATAGTTGCAATGTGTCAATTCATACCCTTTTGGTAATATAATGCTATTACGTGTTATACCTAAAGTACGAGAGAATACAATAGATGTTCCTTCTTTAAAATAACTTATCGCGTCCTTATAGGTTTTATCAATTCGAATGCGTGCTTGTCCGCCTTCAGGAACAGGTCTCGCCAAGGTTACCTGAAGGTAATCCGTATCATCTGACACACGTACGAGTCCATTTTGCTTTGCGATGTTAGCATCAACGATTTGCCATTTGAGTTCTTTTCCAGAAAATAAATCCCAAACCTTCTCTATCGTATGGTCACTACCGGGTCTTAAGGTGTTCCAATAGTACGCAGCATTAGTGGTTGTAGCGCTGACATCAAAAACAATTCGGAATGATTGACTTTCAGCGTCTAGTAGCTCATATTGTGTATAACTATCCGTTTGTGTTTGCTGTGCTTTAATTGACATGCTTAAAAGTAATAGCAACAAAAACATATTCGATTTTAAGGAATCAAAGAGGGTGGTCATATAGTTTTACGTTTTAATCGATTTCCATTCCTTTTAAAGATACGTAAAGTTATATTTTGATGCACGCCTTACTGCTGAAACTAGTTAAAACCCTGCATTGAAGTTGGTATATGATGATAAATATAAACGCTTCTTGTTTGGTTCGTCCATTAGTTCTTGCAGTAAAACCCGAACACCTAAATTCTTTAGATGTATGTCATAAACATTATCCACAAAGCTCAAACGCCTGTTTCGCAATTTCCAATTCCTCGTTGGTAGGAATAACCAAGACCTTGACTTTGGCTGCTTCGGTATTTATTTCCCGTAATAGAGAAGATTTAACTTCATTTTTCCTATTGTCCAGGGTAATTCCAAAAAAGTCCATATCTGTACAGACTAGTTTTCTGATGACGCTGGAATTCTCACCAACGCCTGCGGTAAAGATGATAGCATCCAAGCCGTTCATAGCGGCCGTATAAGCACCTATGTATTTTTTAATGTGGTAGGCGTTCATTTCCAAGGCAAGCTGGCAAGCCGTATTCCCATTTTCTGCCACTGTTTGAATATCCCTAAGGTCGCTAAAACCTGTAAGTCCGAGCATTCCACTTTTTTTGGTCAGTAGGGTGTTTACATCATCCAAAGCATACCCTAGCGTATTGACCAAATAAAAAATAACAGCATGGTCTATATCACCGCTACGGGAACCCATAATGAGTCCGTTTCCGGGAGCGAAACCCAAACTATGATCTACGCTTTTACCATTTACGATGGCGGTGATACTGCACCCGTTCCCAAGATGTATGCTTAGTATTTTTGATGCTGGTTTATTGAGATAGGCAATCGCTTTTTCCGAAACGTATTTATGACTGGTGCCATGAAATCCGTAGACCTGTATGCCGTGTTTGTGATACAATTCATTAGGAATGGCATATTTACGCGCTTTTAAAGGCATGGTCTGGTGGAAGGCCGTATCAAACACCGCAATTTGTTTGGCTTCTGGAAAGAGCTGTTCCGCGATGATAATTCCCTCTAAATTATGCGGATTATGTAAGGGAGCCAAAGTGGCGTATTCTTGAATTTCTTTTTTGACCGCTTCCGTGACCAATGCGGTAGCCGAAAACGAATCTCCTCCGTGTACCACGCGGTGGCCTACCACATCAATTTCGGAACTGTTTTTTAGGACTCCTTTTTCAGCATGTAATAATACATTAGCTATTTTTTTGAGTCCGACTTTATGAGTATTAATAACACCTTCTTCTTCTATCGTGCCTTTGTCCGACTTGAATTTAAAAACAGCTTCATCTGAACCTATACGTTCTACCAGGCCGGAACAAACGACGGTTTCCAAAGGCATTTGTATGAGTTGAAATTTGATGGAGGAGCTTCCGGCGTTTATGATAAGGATGTTCATGGTCTCGATAGTTGCTTAAGTTTAAAATTTCTACTGGGTACTTATTATTTCTCAATAGTCACGCTTACTACCCGCTTTTTAGAGCTCTAGCAGACATAGCAAGTTTAAGTTCAAAAATGGCTTTATGCTATGCGATTTTTCCTGTCCGCTATTCACAATTAATTGAACCAATCAACAGAGAGTAAAAACAGATTCAAAAACAAATGTCAAATTCAAAAGAATAGCTGGTATTCCCAACTACTGTCAAATGTCTCCTCGCTAAAGTATACCCACTACAAGCGGCTCACAGCCCTTCTGCCTGTATGGCCGTTATGACAACGGTATTAAAAATATCATCTACAGTGCAGCCTCGACTTAAATCGTTTACCGGTTTGTTAAGTCCCTGTAACATGGGGCCAATAGCCAATGCACCGGTTTCTCGTTGCACTGCTTTATAGGTGTTATTTCCGGTGTTCAAATCAGGGAAAATAAACACGGTGGCTTTTCCGGCCACTTCGGAATCGGGTAGTTTGCTCATGCCGACTTTTAAATCTACCGCTGCATCGTATTGTATGGGGCCTTCTATTTTAAGGTCGGGTCGTTTTTGTTTTACAATTTCCGTGGCTTCTCGTACGCGGTCTACATCTTCGCCCATACCAGATGCACCAGAAGAGTAGGAGAGCATGGCAATCCGTGGTTCTATACCAAAGGCAGAACTGGTATCCGCAGATGAAATAGCGATTTCGGCTAATTGTTCCGCATTTGGATTGGGGTTAATGGCACAATCGCCAAAAACGGTAACCCGATCGGGAAGGCACATGAAAAATACAGATGATACCAAGGCCACCTCAGGCCTTGTTTTTACAAATTGCAAAGCGGGAAGTATGGTATGCTGTGTGGTATGTATGGCACCTGAAACCATTCCGTCTGCATGACCTTTATAAACCATCATGGTTCCAAAATAGGAGACATCTGTCATTAAATCTGCGGCCATGGTAAGATCTACGTTCTTGTGTTTTCGAAGCTCGAATAGGGTAGCCGCATAGTCTTTAAAATATGATGATTCCACCGGGTCTATGATTTGGATTTTTTCTAAATCCAAAGTGATATCTAATGTTGTGAGTTTCCCTACTATTTGTGTCTTGTTCCCCAAGAGGGTTAGTTCCACGGCGTTGGCATCGATTAATTGTTTTGCTGCTTTCAAGATACGTTCGTCTATCCCTTCAGGAAGGACAATATGCTTTTTATTTTTCTTGGCGCGTTTCAATAAATTATACTGGAACATCCTTGGTGTAATACCAGTTGCCTTAAAGGTAATCAAGCGTTCTGCCAAGTCTTCGATAGGTACATAGGTTTCAAAATCACTAATTGCGGTCTGAATCTTTTCAGTATTTTCCGCATACATCTGAGATTTTATAGCACCAATACGATTGGCTATGCCAAAGGTGCCCCCTTCTACAGAAATAATGGGAACAATATCCGTTAACCCCTCTATAAGTTTACGAATAGATTCTTCTGGCGTAATACCGCCTGTGAGCACAATACCCGAGATGGATGGATAATTGGCCGAAATATTAGCCTGTAAGGCCCCTAAAATAATATCTGCGCGATCGCCAGGGGTAATTACAAGTCCGTTTTGCTTTAAATGGTTCAGGTAGTTACGCAGTTGCATCGCACCCACACTAAAACCATCTACTCGATTATTGATAAAATTGTGGCCAAATAAAATTTTACCACCCAAGGTTTCCGTGATTTCTTTTACAGAAGGATTTGCTAGGATGGGGTTCAAGGGAATAGCCGCAACCATAACGTTTTCAGGAAGTTGTTTTTTGAGTTGTTCCGTAATGAGGCTCAAGTTTTCCTCTTGTATCTTATTGGCTATGGCAGCCAATACCTGCACCCCTTTATCATCAAAGGAATCATAAGCAATTTGTAGATTTCCTACTAGACCTTCCATTGTCTTCTCTACACCGCTCGCCAAAATAATAGCAGGGATACCTAAATTTTTTGCGATGATGATATTGATGTCGAATTCGATAATCGCTCCCTCCCCTGTAAAATTCGTTCCTTCTACCAACACAAAATCGGATTGTTCCTCTATAGCCTTATATTTTTCGATAATTTTACTGATAATTTCGTCGTCCTGGTCATCATTTTTCATACGAATAACCTGACTTCGCGTAAAGGCATAAGCGTCTTCAAAAGGAATATTTAAGTTAAAAAAGTTGGTAATTGTATTGATATGATTATCAATTGTACCAAGTTCAAAATCATCTATAATCGGTTTAAAATAGCCCACTTTTGCGGCTTTACCCAAAAGCAGGTGCATAAGTCCAAGTGATATGATAGATTTTCCACTATTAGGTTCGGTAGTAGCGATGTAAACAGCTTTGCTCATAGGGTGATGTTGATGCTACAAATTTAGGGGTTAAATCTGTAAAACGGAATGCTATACCTTGATTATCCGTAGTATTAAAAACTACCAGATCCTTGTGTAACAGTTAGCAAAAAGGACAAGACTTATTTCTATGTGTTTTTTGAAAAATACGCTCAAAGGATATACACCACAAAAAAACCTAAATAGCTTCCTAAAGCAGTACCTAAAGTCCCAACTAAAATGGCAGGCAAGATTAGGTCTTTACGGTCAAATGTTTCTGCAAGTGCAATAGCAGTAGCTCCGCCGCCAATATTAGCTTGGCTTACGATAGCTATCATTTCCCAATCGCGATATAGTAAACCACCAATAAGGATTACGAAAACACCATGAAAGAAAACCGCTACGCCTGTAAATAGGAGTAGGGTAACACCGACTTCTTTTAGTTCGGCAACGGCACTTAGTTCACAATATGCACCAATTACGGCTAAAAATATAAAAACCAAGTACATTCCTAAATTATGGCTCCCTTTTAGGTTCGCAACGAACTTGGTTTGCGCCAATAAAATTCCAAGGGTTGATAGAATAAGTATGGATGGGATTTGCGGCAACATACCTGAGATACCATCGGACACAAAATAAGCGGTAACGCCTAAAAAAAGTAACCATATCAATGAAATGAAATCAATATGTTCATCTTCAATATTATTCTTGTTCTGTGTATTGGTGGTTGATTTTAAATTTATTTTATCCTTCCAAAAGCGTCTTAAAAAAACAGGTAAGACCAAAGTAGACAAAATCCATAATGTGGTAACCACATTATCTACTGCAATCGTACCTGCATATAAAATCCCTTTTTCTTGAAAGCCATATTCCAAAGCCACGGCATTAAAATTGACACTACCTCCTGTATACGTTCCGGTTAGCATACCGGCAATTATTTTTCCATCTTCTCCTAACACATGCTCTGGGGATACTAAAAACCAGGAAAGGAGTATGCCTAGCGTGGTTGCTAAGGAACCTATTAAAAACAAACCTATCATGGGTAATCCCGCTTGTTTAATAGACCTTAAGTTAACATTCAACAATAAATAAAAAATAGAGATTGGGGCGACATACGTGAAAATCGTACTGTATAGTGCAATACTGTTCGATGCCGAAGGAATTAGTTTTAGGTTCGCTAGAACTGCCGTAAAGAGAATAACCAATAACGCCGCTCCAAATTGTTTTCCAAATTTAGTTTTACCCGCATACACGGCTAAGATGACCATAAGGCATAATAGTGCTAAAACGTAAACTGGGTTGGTGATACCGTCCATTTATTTATAGGCTTTCGACAAACTTTAAAAATACGTTCTTGTGCAACTCAAGGTCCATATTGGGCGAAAGTGATACACGAACAATATAATCTTTGTCCCCTTCTTTTGTAGTTCCCTGTGTAGAGGTTGCGGGTATGGTCCAATAGCAACCCTGTAACTGCCCGTAGCTTACACAGAACTTACTTTCGCTAGGTATTTCGGTAATCATTAGATTGATTAATTTTAGATTTAAGGCTCTTTTGTAGGCCTCTTTTTCTTCGGAAGTATTCCCTTTTGTAGGTAGATCCAATGAAAATACGGAGGGTGTAAACCCTTCGGCTGCCAATGCAGTTGAAACAAAATTAATTTTCGCAGTAGGTAAGCTCTTTTGGATATAGTTTACAAATTCGCGTGTATTTGTATACGCATCGGTAATTCGTTGATTCATTGTAGGCAGTTGTGTTGCCAGTATTTCATATTGGAGATCGGTAGCCTCGTTATCGCAAAGTTTAAGGTGCAATGCTATATTGCCCATCAACCCTTCAGCTTTTTTATTGGCCACACAGTAACCAGCAGTGCATAGCCCGCCACTCGGAAATTTTGACCCGCTCGCGTATGAAATGGCCCTAATCGAAGAGAGGATTTCACCTTCACCCAAAAAGTACACGTTAGGACAAAATGTTTGGTCTAAAATAAAAACGGGATCAATAGCAATTTCTCCTGTTTGGGTTTTACGTACTTTGCGTAGAGCGGCCTTTAATTTTACTAGATCTGGCACTTCTACTCTGGGGTTGGTTGGAATCTCGGCAATGATGAACGGTACCGCGTCTTCACTAGCAATTTTTGTTAACACGGTGTCGATACTTTGCACCATATCATTATCACCATCTACTGGTAAATCTACCACTTCTACGTTAGCTATGCATGCAGCAACGCGCCGTGCTTGGTCGTTTGTGCCGCCATAGCAATTTGGAGGAACAATAAATTTGACAGCCTTTCCCTTATGATTTTCAAGCGCATGGTGAACGAGACCCATCATAATCGCATATTGAACAGATAGTCCGCTAGAACCGACTATTGGCGTTGTAGTTGTCCCTGTAATCGTTGAAATTGAAGCTAAAACGCTTGTTTTGTTTGCCTCAAAAGTACTTTCCCAATTATGGAAAGAAGATTGCCCTACGACCGATTTTAATGCGACAAGGCAATTGGCTGGTGTCATGGCAATCGTTTCTCTTCTTCTTACATGCTGAATTTCTGAGATATAAGATTCATTTTGTTTCCCATTGACTATTAAAACACTTCCTAAATGCGCATAAGCATTGATAAAAAAGTCAATATTTGGGTTGAGGTCAATTGTGCCAATTTTATCTTGTTGTGCTATAAAAATGGTGCTACCGTTAAACGGAGAAATGACTGCTACGTCTTCCACTTTCTTTAGCTCAAATTGATAGCCGTATATGCTTCTTAGTAAATTTATAGCTAACATTTCTGGTAACTCGCCTGTATAGATGATTTGAGTATTTTTAGCAGCTAAAAGATTTTTTCTCAGCACTGCCAATACAGGAATTGTCTGTGATGAAAAACTGATTATATTTTCTGGTTTTAATTGATGTGCCTTGGCGATTACCCATTCTAGTATACAGGATAATGGATGTCCTAAGCGAATATAATCATACGCAGTAGGGAGTTTCTGGAGTGCAGATATAGCTGAGTTGTTCGTATCAAATAGGCTTTCAAACTCATTTAAGAAGTGACTTTTGGCCAATGCCTCATCATAAATATCTAGTCGATGTGTAGTTAGGCGTAACCAGTCAGCTGGCATATGTTCCAATACATCTTTAATATAATTCAGTACGTTATTCTCTTTCATAGGAGGAAGGTTTCATAAAGAGGTAAGCTACATTAATTAGATTTATTTTAAAAGTGTTGTATGCTGTTTTGTTCGTTTATGATATATTAAAAACGATAAGGAGTAGGATTAGCATTCCTGTAAACTAGTATCCCCCTACTGTAGCCGTTTATCGCTATAACTAATAGCGAGTGCTGTTATTGAATACAGTTGGTCTTATATTTATTATTCAATTGTAATGGTACCCAAATGCTCTGGAATTATCACTTTGCTCTCTGGCGAAAGTCGTTTTACATCTTCTGCGAAGGGCCTTAGTTTTTGGTCAACCCCACTTTGTTGGCTAAATCCGTAGGGCAGGCGAAAGTTGTCCCAGTGTGTGGGAATAATGATTTTTGGATAATTTGTAACCTTCAAAAGACGCTGGTTGTATTGATATAGGCCCAGTTGCGAACGATTTACCCCAGCCAAAAGTATATCTGGTTCTTGTCCTACCAACTCCCGCTCTACAAAGTTCATCGATGCCATGGTCAAAATAGTGTGATTGGCAAAACGGGCCAAAAACATGAGCGAACCACCTTCGATAAATTCAGATACTTTAAGTGGAGTGTTTGGTGTTTCGGTATAGGTTTTGGAGTCGATATAATGTTTGTCGTTCAAAGCAGAATGTATAGATGGGATCACCTGCACAGAAAAGTTATCGAACTGATAATCCTCTCCGCCTTTTACTGGATACAATTGTTCCTCAGGGATACCGTACCCACGAAGAATATTACGGGTAGTTTCGGTTCCGATTACCTTAGCACCTGTTTTTTTAGCGATGTAAGGCACATCGGCCAAATGATCAAAATGAGAATGATGTACCAAAATAAAATCTGCTTTGGTAATTAAACTATCAATAAGCACCGTATCTGAAACGAAAATATCAGATCGTAATACTGTTTCTCGGGTATCATCGGAACTTACTCCTGGGCCTGTACCTAATTTTGCTCTAGTAATATAAGGGTCTACTAATACGGTTATTTCTCCATCGGTTATTTCCCAACCTGCCGTGCCAAAATATTTCAATTTTATGGGGTGTTTTTGTGCGTTCAATGCTAGGCCAGTTAACATAACGAAAAGGACTACAAAGTTGAAAAGGCCCCTTGTGTTCTGCATTAATTGTTTTGTAACTGCTTTCATAATAGGTTGGTTTAGCCAGGTTGGTCTTATTCTTAATGTCAATTAAAATAGTAGCAATTGAACTTATTGGAATTAGCGTCTATGCTATTGGGAAGACTATCGTTATTTAAATGTACTCTGTTAATCATATCATTTTTAAAAGATACGGTGTACTTTCTTTTTTCTCTCGATATTTTGCAAAGTTAATTTAAACAGTCAACATGCTCTTAACTTTATGTCTGGTTAAATAATAGTACGTCCATTTTTTTAGGTAAATATTTCAAGAGACGCTAATAAGACAATACACTATTTATCCATTTGTCTACACTTAAATGCATATCGTATGTAGAAAACCTATTATTGAAAGGACTTAGTACTTGATTTTTTAAAAATCAAGTACTTTCATATTGACTAAAATAATTTAGAAATTTTGAAAAAAAAAATAAATATTTTACTGATTGAAGATAATGATATAGAAGTAATAAAAATGGAAAGAACCATTTTATCACTACAATTAAATCATAAAATAACCGCAGTTAAATCTGCAGATGAAGCTTTTATAATTTTAAAACAAAAAGAGTATTTTCCAGATATTATTTTTTTGGATTTAAACATGCCAAAAATTAGTGGAATAGAATTTTTATCAGCCTTTAAAAGTAACAATGATTTAAGACATATTCCAATAGTCATTTTAACAACATCAGATTTTCAAAAAGATAGAGAAGAATGCTATAGAATCGGTATTTCTGGCTATATTTTAAAGCCTTTAAAATATAAAGATTATGTTAAAAAAATAGATGTAGTTTTATCTTATTGGTGTATAAATGAATTATAAAATATAAAGTATTAAAGGTATAGTATTGAATAAGTGCTTAGATTAAATTGAATAAAAATTGGGTTTAGAATATAGGTGCCTAGGGCATTTAGTAACATACAAAGATTATATTAAAGGAATTGCCTTTATTGTGGGGCAAATGTACCTAGAGGCACATAAATTTATTCTAATACAGAATTACTGACCTTTATTTTTAAATAAAAATAGGGGTTTATTCATTTTAAATCAATTGGAGCCGTGCATCATTTTGGACTTGGATTATCAAATAAAATGCTCGATCAGTTTAAAAGTATCGCAATAATTATTTTTGAAAAAAATAAAAGAAGAGGGTTCAGAAGTAAAATCCAGTATTAAAAAAAAATGATGAACCAAGATAAAATAGACATACTACAAAGAAATTTAAAAAGAGAAAAAGCAGCAAGAATAAAAGCTGAAAAAATAGTGGAAAATAAACCTGATGATTTATCTCTTTTAGAAAAACTTAAGAAAAAAAACTTAGCGTTAGAAAACCTTTTAGAGCAAAAATCTTCTCAATTAGAAGGCGTTTTTGAAACTATTAATGATGGTTATATTCAAATGGATATTTTTGGCAATATTTTAAAAATGAATGACATTGCTACTGCCTTTTTTGGATATAATGTTGAAAAAGAAAAGCTTAGTGTTTATAATTTAATTTATCCTGAAGATTTAGAATATGGAATTAGGTCATTCATTACTTTAAAGGAAGAAGGACTATTTACTAATTATAGAACAAGAGTTTTAACGAGAGACAAGCAAGTAAAGTGGGTGCAAATTAATGGAAACCTTATTGTTGATAAGGAAAATAGACCTACTGGAGCACAAGGAATTATTAGAGACATTACCTCTGAAAAAATAGCGGAAGATTTATTGACTGAATCAGAAAACAGGTTGTCATCTCTTATTGAAAATTTAGATAGTGCCGTATTGCTAGAAGATGAGAAAAGAAAAATAATCTTAACAAATAGCAAGTTTTGTAAGCTGTTCAATCTACCTGTTTCGCCAGATTTACTAAAAGGAGAAGACAGTCTTGCTGCTGCAAATGAGAATAAACATTTATTCAAAGATCCAGAAGGTTTTATTTCTAGATTAACAAATGTCTTTGAAAAAAAACAACAGGTTTTAGGTGATGAACTAAGTATGGCCGATGGGACAATCTTAGAACGCGATTTTATTCCAATCTTAAAAGGAAGCGAATACAAAGGGCATCTTTGGACCTTTAAAAATATAACTTTACGAAAGAAATACAGGGAGAGTTTAAAAGCTCAAAAACAAAAATACTATAACATTATTGCTAATATGAACCTTGGTTTAGTAGAGGTTGACAATAATGATAAAATCTTAATGGTTAATCAGAGTTTTTTAAAAATGTCGGGGTACACTGAAGCCGAATTATTTGGTAAAGAAGCCGGTAAATTATTGCACTCAGAAGATACCTCAAGGATAGTTTCTAAAGAAAATAATAATCGCAAAAAAGGGGAGTACAACACGTATTGTCTTAAAGCAGTAACAAAATCTAAAGAGGTAAGAGAATGGTTAATTAGTGGTGCTCCCAATTATGACGATAAAGGGCAGGTAATTGGATCTATAGGTGTTTTTTTAGATATAACTGAACCCAATCTAAATGTGAGATTAATAAAAGAACAGAAGAAAGAGCTAGATACTATTGTTCATAATTCTGCAATAGGTATTGTTCTAACAAAGCGTGGTCAAATCATAAAAACCAATGCAGCAATTCAAAATATGATTGGGTATTCTGAGTCAGAATTGAATATACTTTCAATAAATGATTTGTCTTTTGACGAAGATTCTTCTTCTTTTAAGACCTATATTAAGAAGATGTATGCGGCTAAAGTTGATCATTTTGATTATACAAAAAGATATAAAAAGAAAGACGGTTCAATTATTTGGACAAAGACGAATGTTAATGTTGTTAGAAATAATGATAATAAAGTAAAACATGAAGTAGTATTTATTGAAGATATTACCTCAAATAGAGAAAAAACCCTAATAATCGATTTAATAAATAATCTTACCAAATCAATATTAGGTAAAACAGATATTGTTGAGATTGCTTGGGAAATTGTAAATAATATTGCAGCGTATTTAGATACTGACGATTGCGTTATTTATTTGGTAGATCACGAAAAAGAAACTACAGAACAGATAGCAGTTTATGGGTCTAAATTAAATGATGACAATACAATTAGTAATAAGTTGTTTATTCGAAAAGGAATTGGAATTGTTGGTAGTGTTGCAAAATCGGGGAAATCTGAACTCATAAACGACACGTCTAAAGACGACCGTTACGTAACGGATAACGAAAGGCGTTTTTCTGAAATAACAGTGCCTATTATGAGTAACGGTATCGTAATTGGAATTATTGATTCTGAGCATAAGGACAAAAATCATTACACAGAGGCGCATATTAAAACATTAGAGAGTATTGCCAGCTTAGCCGCTATAAAATTAAGAACGGCAATAAGCATTAGAGAACAAAAAAAAGCGGAACAACAGAATCAACAGTTACTTGTGAAATTGGAAAAAAGTAATAATGAATTGGATGAATACGCCCATATAGTCTCTCATGATTTAAAATCTCCTTTAAGAAGTATTGATGCATTGGTTTCTTGGATTAAAACGGATAACGAAGGTTTATTTGATGAATCTACGCTTCAGAATTTTGATTTAATTGAAGACACTTTAGAAAAGATGGAACAATTAATTTCAGATATTCTTTTTTATTCCAGTATTGATGGGACTGCTTCAGAAAAACGAGATGTAAATTTAAATATTGTTATAGAAAACGTACAAAAAATTATTTTTATTCCAGAAAACATAACAGTTCGAGTACTTAATAAATTGCCTTCAGTAAGAGGTGATAAAATTAAATTCCAACAGCTTTTTCAAAATTTAATTAGTAATGCTATTAAATTTAATGATAAGAAAAAAGGCATTGTTCAAATAGATGTTTTAGAAAATAAATCATTTTATCAATTTTCAGTAAAAGACAATGGAATTGGAATTGAAAAAGTTTATGTGGATAAAATTTTTAAACTTTTCCATTCATTAAAATCAAATAAAGAATCATCAGGTATTGGGCTTTCCATTGTAAAAAAAATAGTTTCTTTATATAAAGGTGAAATTTGGATAAAATCTGAACCAAAAATAGGAACAACCTTTTATTTTACATTAAAAAAATAGTCATGGAAAAGCCTAACTTAGAATATGTAGAAGAGCTGGCAAGCGGAGATGAATCTATAAGGAAAAGGCTTATAAATGTTATAAAAAATGAGTTTTTTGAAGAAAAAGAAGAGTATTATAAAAGTTTAAAAAATAAGGACTATAAAAAAATAGCAGAGAATGTTCATTGCATTAAACATAAAATTAGTATCTTAAGCTTAGTTAAAAGTTATAAAATAGCTAACGAATTTGAGCATAATCTAAGAGAACATAATTTAGATAAAGTTGAAGATTTTGAAAAAATTCTAGTAGCTATTTCATATTATTTGAAAACTATTTAAATTTTATGAAATGTATTATTGTAGATGATGAAGAAATGGCAAGAGTTATCATTAAAACTCTTTGTGATAGAATAAAGTCTATAAAAGTTGTTGATGAATTTTCAAACGCAATGCAAGCAATCAAGTTTTTGAATTCAAACGATATAGACCTTATTTTTTTAGATATTCATATGCCAGATTTTAATGGATTGGACCTTATTAAAACAATTAAGAATCCACCAAAAATAATTTTAACAACTTCAGATTCAGAGTTTGCTCTAGAAGCATTTGAGTACGGTTTTATCATAGATTATTTGTTAAAACCTGTTGGTTTTTTAAGATTCGAAAAAGCCATACGAAAGGCACAAATACATACACTTAGTTCAAGTGGTATTAAATCAGATTTAGAAATAGAAAATGATTTTTATGTTAATATTGACAGGCGTCTTGTAAAAATAGATTTGGTAGGCATTTATCTCGTAAAAGCAGAAGGGGATTATATTCAAATAAAAACCGAAACCGGAAATTATATGGTTCACTCGACGCTAAAAAAGATAGAAGAAAAACTACCGGATTCATTATTTTTAAAAGTACATCGTTCCTATGTTATTAATGTTAAAAAAATAGTTGATATAGAAGATAATAGTATCGTCATTAAAAGCGAAGTTATCCCTGTAAGTAGATCTCAAAGATCAGAATTGATGAAACGTTTGGATCTGTTATAACGTTTCGTCTGTATATATAATACCTTTCGACTACACTTAATTTGTAAAGAGCGAAAAATAAAAAAGAAGCTTCTAATGTATTTAGTTTTGTGATATAACTCTTTGTCATGAACAAAATATTATTCATCCTAATAAGCATAGCTTTTAACACTATAGAGGCTTTCCCTCAGCAAAATATTGATTTTGGTACGGCAGATAACTTTTTTATTTTTACAGGAGGTGGAGCAGTAGCTAACACTGGAATTTCTACAATTACGGGTAACGTAGGTTCTCATGTAGGCGCAATAGCTGGTTTTGGAGCGCCTTCAATTTTAAATGGAACCATAGAAAATGCTAATTCAATTACGGCACAGGCTGCTATAGATTTGGCAGCAGCATGTATTCAACTTCAAAATATACCAACAACAGTTTCTGACCATATTGTGAATTATGGAAATGGGGAAACTATTTTCTCGGGAGTTTATTCTGCTGGAGCTGCTGCAACAATTACAGGAACTTTGACTTTGGACGCTCAAGGAGATCCTAATGCTGTCTTTATTTTTAAAATTGGAGGCACATTTTCTGCAGCAGCAGGGTCGACAATTATTTTGGCCAATGCTGCCTCAGCTGTGAATGTTTATTGGATTGCCGTTGGCGCGGTTGCTTTGGGGGCAAACACAACCATGTTTGGTACGTTTATAGGGTATCCAGGAGCAGTTTCATCGGCCGCAGGCGTAGCACTAGATGGAAGATTATATGCGACCGCAGGTGCTATCGCTATCGATGCCTTAGCGGCAACAATGTCCGTAGCTTATAATTTTCTTGGGGAATATACTTCAAATGGTACGCCACTTTATTTAGAGGACCCTAGTGATGTTGTTTCATCAGCAACTCAAGAAGCTATAAGCAACTCACTCCCTGACAATTACCCTGTTCCAGATTATAACCCACAGTATATTACTTCTGGCTATGATACAAATGTTAAAATTGAAGGAAATACAGACGTTTGGGTAACATTTATAAGCGAGGGAGTTGAATTTAAAAATGTTTTAGGGTTTTATACCTATGATTTAAATAACCCATCGGCTACAGCGCCAACAAAAGATGAAATAACAATTATTTTTCCAAATGTTTCTGCGTCGGGAAGTGGAGGGGGATTGCAAATTGGGGACAAAGTTAAAATAGGATCTTTTGAAGCAGGAACAGGGATTGGTTGGGCACTACTTGCAGATGCTTGGAGTTCAACTGATGGTGTAATTGGGGATGGGTTATGGAATTTGTTTTCAAATCCAGATTATAATCCAGAAACTGATGCGACGTTAAGATATCATAATGTGTTACTAGAAGATTCAGTTAATGAAAGAATTATTTTAGGTTTTGAAGATATTAAAAGAGACGATATTTCTTGCGATAACGATTTTAATGACGCTATTTTTTATATAACTGCAAGTGCTTATGAAGGAATAAACACAAATAATTTTGCAGACATAAATACTGCTTACGATATAACATCTGGAAATAATGGTGGATTAGAAAGTAATGGTTCTTTAGCTTACTTAATTGCAAAAAGAAATTTTAATAGAAAAAAAGAAGGGAATAGTCTTAACACTTTAAAAACACAACAAGTGTTCACAAAAAAGCTCGCTAGAACAAAAAATAACACCTCTTTAATCGATTATTTGCCAGAAACAGGGATGTATGGTACTGAAACTGCTTCAGTATCCAGTCCGGATGACTTAGTAGGAATAACAAACGCAAACGAGGTTTTTTCAATTGATTATTATCAGAATTCTATCAGAGTATCGGCAGTTTTCGCTACTGCTACAACAGGTTCAATTTATGATCATTCCAAAGTGATTTGCGATAGATTAAATGGCTCTAGCCTAGAAGATGTGAGAACTGTGGTTACAAGAGGTCATCAAATAATTAGTTCAAAAATAATACGGGCTACAGGTGAAATTGAGTATACTTTAAGCTTTTCAATAAAATTAAATAGTATAGCAAATGAATTATTTAGTTTTTGGAATATAGATCAATATCCTACAGGTGATTATCAAAATTTTCAAATCTGGGGAAATTCTTTTTCACAAGTATTTTCAATCGCAAACGGCATTATCGATAAGCATACAATAGAAAATGGTTTAATAAGTACTGCTGTAGAAAATACAACACCAAATGTATTTGTGAGATCTGGAGCATATTCAAATGGATTTATTAATTTAAATATTATTAACAAAACAAATGAAACTTCCATTTATTTTTCTGGAAGTATAGCAGAAACTGAAGTCTCTAGTCGTCATGCTATTAATAGAACATATCCATTACTGGGTAATTATAATGATGTACTATCTATAGATACTAGCGTTCTTTTCGATATTGGTTTTTCTTTACAAACAAATAATAACGCTCAAAAAGATGCATTGTATTTAGCCGATGGACCTTGGGGATTAGATTATCTGGATGATTACGCTACTATTAATTTCTTTGATGTTACCACATCTACTATAAACTATTCAGATGAAAATTATGAGGTAGATAGAAACCCAAGTATTTCTGGAGAAATAAAAAGAAATATCAATTTATTTAGACATATTTTGCCAGGAAATCAGACATTAAATGTTATCAATTATAGTTTTATCAATTTTTTAATTACCAATACTGAGCTAGTAGAACTTATTATTATGCAGGAAGAAGACAGGATTTGGGAAAATAGAATACGTTATGTGATTCCTGTAAATAAGACTGAAAAAGGCTTTGATATTTCTTTTGCAGATTTTGTGGATGGACATGGTAATTCTGTTGAGATAACTAACATTAAAACAGTGGTGTTTTCAATCATAGGAGATGACACTAAGTATAGCCCTTTTAATATGGCTATCAATAACCTCTCATTTAATACGCAAGGTGTTTTGGGCCTTAGTGATGTTTCTGTGGAAAAACAGAGTAGGCTAATAAATTATCCTAATCCATTTGAAACTAACACTACAATTAGATTAGTAGAAACATCAAAAAATATTACTATTCAAGTTTATGATTTATTGGGAAGAGTCGTAGATGCTCAAAAAATAACTACAGATAACGCATCGAAAAGTATTTGGTATACCATGCCAAAGGTAACAAGCGGAATATATAAGTATCGTTTAAAAGATGCTAATAACAAAGTATTTAACGGCACTTTCTTGATTAAGTAATCATTATTTTCTACTGGTAGTCTCTTATAAAATGTGTTAGTCAAAAAATAGTAGGGACGTGGTCCCTCGACCCCCTGTAGGCTTCCCCATAAGTAGGGCAGTTAATAATTCGAATTTACTAACTTTAAATTCAAACTGTCATCATGAAAAGCAGCAAGTTTAGCGAGAGCCAGATTATTATGGCTCTAAAGGAAAATGAACAAGGAAGGGCGTTAGGGGACGTATCGAGAGAACTGGGTATCGACAAAAGCACATTCTATTACTGGCGCAAGAAGCACGTAGGTATGGAACAGCAGCAGTTAAAACGTTTGAAGGAACTTGAAGAAGAGAACAATAAGCTCAAACAAATGTATGCCAATGTCAGTCTTGACAATAGGATGCTAAAGGACGTATTGTTAAAAAAGTTTTAAGGCCTTCCGATAAGAGAGTTCGGCTAAAGTATCTCATCAAAGAATATTTGGTTCTCATCGTGCGTGCTTCTAAGGTCGTAGGTTTAAGTAGGGCGATGTGGTATTAACAAAGCAAAAGAGACGACAGTGAGGGTATCAATAAGCTGACCGAAACGTATTCCACTAGAGGTTTTGATGAGTATTAGTACTAAATCAGTCGAGAAGGCCTAAAATGGAACAGAAAGCGTGTATCGCGAGTATATTGGGGTATGAAGCTCAGTCTTAGGCATAAACATAAGGAGCGTTTGATAAAGCGTATAAAAACAACCTTTGGAAACCCCACCGATTCTCAATGAATGTTGGAGTATGGGTTTTAGGAGCGATGCGCTTATCGATGGAAGAAAGCTACGTGTGTTCTATATCAAAGAGGATTGTAACCGTGGCCATTGCTATTGATATAGGTCTTTCGTACCCGGCCAGAGCGGTTGTGGAAACATTGGAAAACCTCAAAGGAGAAATAGGAACACTTAATTATGTCAGGTGCGACAACGGACCTGAATTTATATCTAGGACATTTATGGAGTGGTGTACAAAAAACCATATCGAAATCAAATACACACAGCCCGGAAAACCGATGTAAAATGGATAGATAGATTGTTTCAATAGATTTTTTAGGGAAGATATACTGGATGTATATTATTTTAATGACATTTGTCAGCTTCAAAAAATCAGCGATAACTGGAAAGAGGACTATAACTTTAACCACCCACATAAAACTGGGCTGAATAATAATTATTTATCCAATTTAGAGGTGTCCTAAAAAGGCTAAGCCTATAGGGGCATGTTCCCTAACAGGTACATCAAAATAAATGAAAATAGCCTGGATTCTAAAGTTGTCACAGGTACCTAAATATGGAAGTCCATCAAATATGAAAATATTTATCTGAATCCTCCAAACAGGGGTCTAGACCGCTAACAAATGATAACGGAGTATCTCGAGTACTACAGAATAAAAAGAAGATATTGTAAAACGAGAAAAGTGCCACCAAATTAAATTTATAACACGAAAAAATGGCTTGATACTAAATAGCTCTAAACTGTCTTACAGATGGGGCGTAGCATAGATGTCAATGAGATACTGTTGATTAATATTAAATTGATTTTTTTATAAAAAAAGAATCAGACTGTAAAAAAAAACACCCCTATTATTTCACTTAAATACTTGATTTTAACGTTTTTAAATATCTTTTTTGAAGAATGGTTTACGTAAAAGATACCATTTAAAACGTAGACCAATTTCTGTAAAAGTAAAACCTGCAGCAGTGGTAGAAGCTATATTACTTTGTATTCCATAGAGGTTCAGTAAACTTCTAGCAGAGAATTTATATCCTAATTTTGCTTGTATTCTATAAGTGCTTTGTTTTTTTCCCTCTTCAATAAATTGATAACCAGTAGCGGCTGTTAAATCATAAAATAATTGTTTGCCTTTAGAAATAGATTCATCTTTTATAATATTAAAGAATATTTCTACAGCATTAAATTTACTTGGACTAAAGTAAATTGTAGGGACTTGATTTTTAAAATATATATTTTGATAATTAATACCGGCTTTTAAAGACGGTTTTTCTAAAATAGTGTAATACAAAGAAGTAAATAGTAAGTTCCGTGTATTATTATCACTTTGTGAAGTGTAATAATATTGAGTAAACCAACCTAATTTAAAGTTGGTGTTAAGACTATAATTTAATAAAAAGTTATTCTGAACAATTTCTCTGTTTAACAACTCTGCATTAAAGTTCTCAACTCCTCTCTTATAACCTAATTCTATATTTTGAAGTTTAAAAGGTTTTATAATGATGGAAGCATCAACTAATAATTGATTGAAATTAGTTGTTTCTGCCTTAGAAGATGTGACTCCTAAGCTACCTTTTAATGTAATGTTGTTAATTAATTGATAGGAGGCACCCGCTAAAATATTGTTGGAAGTAGCTTTAATAGCACTAATACTGTTAGTCGTAGTTCTATAATTATAACTCCCTAATACTTTAAGTTTTGTAGAAAAAGAGAATTCTGAAGTCGTTGTATAAGAATAGGCTTCATTATTACCATTATCAAAAGATGAGGAAGCTATAGCTTCTACAAATGGGATAAAATTTTTATCTAAGTTTTTTATAAAATAAACTGCATCTTTTTGGTTTTTGTAAAACTTTAATGTGTTTTTGGCAGACGTATATGCATCTTCATAATACCCTAGTGCTTTTAAGGCATTTGCTTTCCCTAAATTACCATCAAAAGACGCACTATCTTTTTGTAATATCAAATTATAATCTGTGACACTTTTTTCAAACTCGCTTTTATAAATATTTAGCGTTGCTCTTAAGGATAACATCCAATTTTTAGGATCTTTATTGTCAGAGAACAGATTATTTATTTTTTTTTGAGCTGTGCTATATTTTTTATTCCAAATTAAAGATTGTATATATCTTTCTATAGTTTGATTTTTTATAGTTGAATCAGTTCTCTTACCTAAAAGAATAACTGCTTCTCTACTGCTATTTAAAGCTTCTTTATCTTTTCCATCTAAATGATAAATTAAAGAAGTACCATTTAAATATGTTAATTTATTATCAGGATTTTCTCCAATAACTTCATACGTTTGTTTTGCTTTATCTATCTGATTTGAAATCAAGTATAGGTTAGCTAAATTTATTAAAGTTTCTTTATCATTTTTAAAATCTTCAAAATTTTCACGTAATATTTTTTCTGCTGTAGCGTACTCTTGAGTGTTAACCTTTTCATTTGCTAAGCCTAAACGTATATATTTTTTAGAAATTAAGGCATTTTTATTTTTGGGTATAACAACCAGAGCTTGATTAACATGAACGATAGCATCATCATATTTTTTTAAATTAGATAACGAATTTGCATAACCTAAGAGCGCAGGAAAACTTTTATCGTTTTCTTTTATCAATTTTTGATAATACGCTTCTGCTGGTATATAATTTTTATTCCAAAGTAAAGCTTCTGCATAATTTAATTTTACTTCAAAATCTTTAGGGAAATCATTTAAAAGATTTGTAAGTAGGGTTAAAGCTTTATTAGAATCACCATTTAAACCAATAGCCCTTCCGTAACAAAGTCTAGCAGTTTTGTTACTGGGGTATGACTTTAAAATATTTTCAAAAAATTTTTCTGCTTGTTTATATTTACCGGTTTCTAAAAA
>JBNMNV010000019.1:0-21686 GCA_051278125.1 Polaribacter sp.
AAACATAAATCAACCAAAAATAAATACGTTTTGAAAACTAAACTTATAGTATTAGTAGCCTTTTTAATTTCTATAGCTACATTTTCACAAAAAAAATGGACACTTAAAGAATGTGTTGACGAGGCTTTAAAAAGGAATATTTCTATACAGCAGAATAGGCTTAGTGTAGAGGTAGCAAAAAAGGATGTTGATATTTCTAAAGGAAATTTTTTACCAAATTTAAACGCGAATACGGGGGGTAACCTTAACTTCGGTACAGGGTTTGATCCAGTATCACAAGATCGAGTAAACACAAGTTTCTTTGGAGGTTCGGTAGGCGTTAGTTCTGGGATTACTATATTTAACGGTTTTAGAAATACAAATATATTTAAGCAGGCTCAGTTGGGTGTGGAGTCTAGTCTATTAGACTTAAGAAAAATGGAAAATGATGTTTCATTATTCGTGGTGAATGGTTATTTGAATATCTTATTTTCTAAAGAAAACTTAAGTGCTGCACAGGTTCAATATGAAATTAGTAAGAAACAAATTGTAGCCGCTAAAAGTAGATTTGAATCTGGGGTTATTCCTAAAGGAGATTTATTAAATACGGAATCTACTGCAGCAACAAATCTTCAAACATTGATTACGCAAGAAAATGCCTTAGATTTAGCGCTTTTAAATTTAGCTCAGCTATTACAAGTTCCAGTAGAAAATTTTGATGTAGCAAGTATCGATGTGGGTAGACCTTCTGTTAATTTATTCTATAGTAATTCATCAAGCGTATATGAAAAGTCTGTAAGCAGAATGCCAGAAATTTCGAGAGCTCAATTAGCTATTGAAAATTCAGAACTAAGCATTGAAATAGCCAAAGCTTCCTTTTTACCATCGATTTCAGCTTCTGCGGGATTATCTAGTAATTATGGATATAATTTAAACTTACCTGCTGGTTTTTCTAATTCTAATTTATTTAATCAGATTGAGGATAATTTTGGTTACGGTCTAGGATTTAATGTTAGTATTCCTGTTTTTAATCGTTTTCAGACTAGAAATAGAGTAGCACAATCTGTTATTAATAAAGAAATTTTTGAAACAAGATTAGAGAGTGAGAAGTTAAACTTAAAACAAACTATAGAGCAATCGTTTCTTGACGTTAAAACTGCTTTAAAAACATTCGAAGCCTCTAAAATTTCATTAGAGGCACAGGAAGAAGCATTTAAAAATGCTCAAGTGCGTTATAATTTCGGAGCGATGACTCAGTTTGATTTTGATCAGGTTAGAACACGCCTTGTAAATGCACAAGCCTCTCTAATTAGGTCAAAATACGATTATGTTTTTAAGACGAAAGTATTACAGTTTTATGCTGGAGACTTAATTTTAGAATAAAATTTAAAAAATTAACATGCATATGCCCTCACTGTTTTTAGTGAAGGTTCCTTTTTAAAGTATCTTTGTGTAAAATTTATAGAATTGGCTTTTATTTTAAATATAGAAACATCTACTAAAAACTGCTCTGTTAGTATTGCAGATAATGGGAAGATTTTAAAAATCAAAGAATTGAATAATGGTAATTATTCTCATGCAGAGGTATTACACCCTTTTATTACAGACATTTTAAAAGCGGCAAAACTACCATTACATAAAATAGACGCTGTTGCGGTAAGTAAGGGGCCTGGTTCTTATACAGGACTCAGAATTGGCGTTTCTGCTGCGAAAGGATTATGTTTTGCGCTTCACAAGCCTTTAATTTCTATTGATACGTTAACATCCCTTTCTCATGCTATTTCCATAGATAATGGTTTTATAGTGCCTATGTTAGATGCGAGAAGAATGGAAGTGTATGCAGCTGTTTACAATAATAAACATGAAGAATTAAGATATATTAAGGCAGAGATTATTGATGAAAATTCTTTTTTAGGGTATTTAGAAAAAGGTAAAGTTTATTTTTTGGGAGATGGCGCTCAAAAATGTAAAGGAATTATAATGCATAAAAATGCTATTTTTGTAGATGATAAATTCCCATCAGCAAAAGAAATGGCAGTATTGTCTTATCATAAATACAAAAAAAGCGACATAGAAAATGTCGCTTACTTTGAACCTTTTTATTTAAAAGATTTTGTTGTGATTCCGGAAAAGAAAAAGAAACCTACCTTTTAATTTTACTTGGTAATATTTACTCTGTGTGGATAAGGTATTTCAATTCCAGCTTTATCTAATGCCAATTTAGTATTTTCTGTAATTTCAAAATATACATCCCAATAATTTGCTGTATTACACCAAGGTCTAACTGCAAAATTTACAGAACTATCAGCTAGTTCCAAAACGGTAACACCAGGTGCAGGGTTTTTTAAAACTTTAGGATGAGAGGCCAAAACATTGATTAAAACCTCCTTGGTCTTTTTAATATCTGCATCATAAGAAACCCCAATTACCAAGTCTACACGTCTTGTACCCTCTGTGGTATAGTTAATGATGGTACCATTAGATAGTGAACCATTCGGTATAATAATTTCTTTATTAGAGAGTCCAGTAAGTTTTGTTGTAAATATTTCAATTTCTTTAACAACTCCAATTTCACCCTGAGCTTCCACTAAATCTCCAATTTTAAAAGGTTTAAAAATCATGATTAAAACTCCACCAGCAAAATTCCCTAAAGAACCTTGAAGAGCTAGACCTATTGCTAAACCTGCAGCAGCTATAATTGCAGCAAAAGAAGTAGTTGCAACTCCTAATTGAGAGATCACTGTAATAAATAATAAAATTTTCAAAATCCAGCCGACAAGATTTGCTAAAAATTTTTGAAGTGTAATATCTACACTTCTTTTTTTCATTATTTTTTGTGATGATTTAATAATTAATTTAATTAAAAATAACCCAACAATAAGGATTATTATTGCTGTAATAACTTTTGGTACATATTGAAATAATATGCCTTTTGACGTTGTGATGTATTCTTCCATTTGATTTTTTGATAAAAAATTAGCTCCAAAAATAAGGGTTTAAACGTTAAATCTAAAATGTTTGTTAAAATATTACGAGGGATATGATACCAAAGGTTGCAGGGAGTGTTTGAATGTATAAAATGGTATTTTTTTTTGTAGAATAAGCCCCAACAATACCTGCAATAAAGACGCAGATTAGAAAGAACAGCGCAACGTCTATTTTGGTTGAAAAAAGTGACCAAATCAAACCAGCAGCTAAAAAGCCATTGTACAACCCTTGGTTTGCAGCCATAACTTTAGTTTCTTCGGCAAATTGTTTGTCTTTAATGCCAAAAATCTTCATTCCTTTTTTCGTGGTCCAAAGAGCCATCTCTAAATAAACAATGTATATATGTATCATTGAAACAAGTGTGATTAATATAATTTGTAGGTAGTTCATTTTTATAAATTTAAATAGTGTTTTATTCAATAATACAGAATTGCAGTCAAGAGTTCATTTTCTTTGCAATCGATATTTAGTTCTTGATAATTTTAATAGATAGGTTTATTAATTTGTATAGAGTTGTAACATGTAATCGATGAATGCAATATAATAAATATAGTGGCTGTAATTTAAAATATTTTATTGCACGGAATCTAAATGTTGCGTTTTTCATACAATGCTAAATAATTTCAATGTTAATTTAATGTTACCAAAATGTTGCGTAATTGTAATATTAGTTTTATATTTGTAAAGGAAATGTTAAACCAAAATAAAATGGGCACGAAAAATATTATTACAATCTTCTTACTAAGCATAGCAACTATAGGATTTTCTCAAGAAAATAAACCAACTTATAAGGCTGAAGGCGATTTAGTTAAGGCTATATATTATTATGAAAATGGTACTGTTAAAACCGAAGGGTTTTTTAAAGATAAAAAGTTAACCGGAGAATGGACGCGATTTGATACTTCTGGTAATAAAATTCAGTTAGCATACTATGATAATGGTAAAAAAGTAGGGAAGTGGTTTGTTTGGACAAAGGATGCTTTAAAGGAAATTAATTACGAGGACAATACATTAGCATCTGTTAATATTTGGAAGCAAGAATCTAAAATAGCTTTAAATAACGATTAACAGAATATTATTTTATAATAAACCCATTAGAATCTAAATAGTTTTAATGGGTTTTTTGATGTTTATAAATTCTTATCATTAAGTTTAATTATAGGATCCGAGGTAATCTATGGTTCTTTAATGTGGTGTTTGGCTTGGTATAAGAAATTACTGCAGAAGAAAATGATGATTTTTTTCTTTTTATAGAAAACACAAAGAAAGTATAGTCTTCATTGTGGTTTTTTTAGTTGAAATAGAAAAGGAAAGGCGCATTTTATTGGAGTAGTTTCAAATATTAAATGTTATTATTTGATAGAATTATGAAAGTAGAAGTTTGCCGTCAGATAGATATAACTTGTACTTCTTTTTCGATCTAAAGCAACTAGCTAATGAATGAATCAGGGCAGAATCGTACTTTTTTTAAGATGAAGGAATAGAAATAACTAGAAATTACCTTGCTCGCTGTAGCGTTTAGAACCGCCAAAAAAAACCGTTTATAAATTTATAAACGGTCTTTATATAAATATTTTGAGACTTATTTACTCTACAATTAAAGTAAACGGAATACTATATTTTACTCCAACTGGTTTACCTCTTTGTCTTCCAGGTTTCATTGTTGGTAGTTGGCTCATCACTTTTAAAACCTCACTTTTAATTTTAGGGTGAGGAGCTCTTGCTTGAATGTCCACAATTTTGCCAGTCCTATCAATTTTAAAACCAATAAATACTCTTTTTCTTCCAGGAGATAATCCTAATTCATTAGGTAAATCAGCATCAAATTTTCTAGAAAAATGTTTTTGAACCATTTGACTGAAACAAGCTTTTAATTCTTCTTTGTTTCCTTTACATCCAGGAAAAACAGGAACATCTTCAATAATCATGAAACTAACATCTTCGATTACTTCTTCCGCTTCTGCAACTTCTACTATTTCTTCCACTTCTACAGCTTCTGATTCATCTGTTTCAGTTGATTCTATAACTGTTTCTTCTATTTCTTTTTCATCCTCAACAACTTCAATTTTTTCAGGAGTTGGTGGTGGTGGAGTTTTTGGCTTTACGGGCTCAACTCTTTCAGTAATCGGAATTTCTTCTTCCATTTCTGCATTCATATTAACAACCCCAAGTTCTCCGTAGGTTTTTTCGTATGTTTTTTGTTCTATTGCAGCATACGTTACGAAAAGCGCTAGAACTAGCCCTATTTGCATAAAAATTTTGCTGAAATTTTCTAAATTTGATTTAGGGTTTTTCTTAATTTCCATTATAAAGAGTTTTTATAGATTGCTAATTTAAATAAATTATTGTTTTAAACACAACTCTTAACATTAATTAATGTCATTTTTTTTAAAAAATAGACTAAAAGTACCTAATGCCAAAAGAACGCCTAACGAATTTGCCAAAACATCAAAATAATCTCCTGTTCTGTAAACTGTTAAACTTGCTTGAAGTAGTTCAATTATTATGCCAAAAACAATACAGCTAATTGCTATTATATTTTTTTTTTCAGGTTTCTTATAAAATGTAAGCAACCAAGCAATTGTTAATATAAAGTAAGCAAAGCTATGATATCCTTTATCTATATTTGTTACTTCAATACCCGTATCAGGCATTTTCATCAGGCTTAAGCAAAGAATACTAACAGAAATAAGGATTGCAATAATAATTATTTTATCCTTTAATAAGTTGTTGATACGCTTCAGCATCTAATAAGTTTTCTATTTGTGAGCTATCGGAAAATTCAATTTTAATCATCCAGCCTTTATTATAGGGATCGGTATTTACCAATTCTGGGTCATCTTCTAAGGTTTCGTTAAATTCAATTACTTCGCCTGTTAAAGGCATAAATAAATCTGAAACTGTTTTTACCGCTTCAACAGATCCAAAAACTTCTCCCTCTTCTACCGTATCCTCTAAGGTATCAACATCAACATAGACAATATCGCCTAATTCTCCTTGAGCAAAATCTGTAATTCCTACAGTTGCTATATTGTCTTCAATTTTGATCCACTCGTGGTCTTTTGTGTACTTTAAGTCAGCTGGAATATTCATGATATTTAAATTTATTTATTGTTAGTATTTAATTTCCTCCTAAATTATAGACTATGTTAATACCACCATTAATTGCTTGTCTTGGAAATGTGGTAGAAATAGCGTATTTGGACGTTTGGTGATTATAATAGAAAGATGCTGTTAAATTAGTGCTCAATCTATAATCGGCTGCAAATTTAATAGAAAATAATCTTTGACCACCACTAATTTGATTATTATCTTGATCTACATATCTAATTTGTGTTAAATTATCTCTCAAAGATATGTCTGCTCTTAAATTTATATCGCCTTTTAACGTAGTTTTTTTACCTGTAAAACGGGTATTCATTTTTACATCTTTAAAAACATATCCTAGTCCAAAAATATATTCGGTTCCGGCAATATCCGTTAAAGTACTATTATTGAAATTCATCGTTAATGTTCGATCTCTTTTTACTTCGCCTCTTAAAGAAAACGAGTTTTTCATTTTCATGTCTACTTTTATTAACGGCGAAAACTCATCAACTAAAGTAGCACTTGCTACTAATCTTTGTGGCTCAAAACTACCTGAATTTACATTGATAATATTCTCACCCTCTTGAAAGGCTAAATTATTAGTAAAGCTAGAAATAGTATAAGAAGATCTATATCCATGAGAGACCACAAAAGAAGAAAAATTCTTTTTAAACCATTTCATTTTCATGAAGCCATTGTAACGTAAGGTCCAATTTGGTATCGGAATATTTCTAAACAAACTTGTATTTACTTTATTTGGATTTTTACCTGAATAAGCAGCCATAAAAGCGGGTAGTAGCACTTGTTGGCTATTTGCGCCAAAACCCGCTGGATCTAACGTTGGGTTTTCTGAAGCAAATCTATTAGAAATTATATTTCTATAATCTTTCATTTTCTGAAACAAAGCATCTCCATCGGTAAATGCAGTAGAAAACATAGAGTGGCTAGAGCTAAAGTTTCCTGTTTCAAAAGTATCTATTCCTAAGTCAATTAATCCATTTTGAGTGCCATCTTCTATAATATCTAATTGTTGAGATACATCTGAAGTCTGAATTTTATTACCTCTTACATCGATATTTAAATCTTGAAATGGTTTTAATGTAAACGTATAATCAAGTTTATTATAATGTGTTCTGCTATAGGTTTTGTTATAAAAAGCACTTTCGTCATCGGGTGTATTTGGGTCATCAATGAGTGCTCTAGGACTTACTAGCCAACCATTCGTAAGTGCTTTATTCCTGATGTCTACTTGACTACCAAAAGCAAATGCAGTGGGCGATCCTCCTAAGAAACCAATACCTTCATCATACCCTTGTAAATATTGTCCGTTGTTTTCTGTGTAGCTTATTTTACCTTGTTTAACAGCTGTAAAAACTTCCCAAGCACCCTTTAAAATTTTCTTTCCTACGGGTAATGTTTTCTTCAGCTTTATTCTTGAAACGTTTTTACCTTTTGCATTTTTACGTTGTGATTTTGTTAAAAGTAATTTTTCAAAACCAATTTTTTTGTAAATTTTATCAAAAGAAAAAGTGGTGTTTAAATTATGGGTATTTGCATTTTGAATTACATTCCCAATTTTTTCTGCAATCGTTTCGTCTTGTGATGATACTTGCCAATCAAAGTCTGCGGTGTATGCATAGTCAGCTTGTATAAAACTTAAAAAAGGAAACTTATCTAAAGGTATTGCATACGTTGTGTTTAATTTTTGATGGTATTGATTCGGTCTACCTGTATTAAAGAAATTATCAAATATTTGTAATTCTGCTCCATTTCCAAAGGCATCATAAATGTAATTATTTGTGGCATTAAAGTTCAATTGCAATGATTTTGTTAAATCAAAACCAACGGTATAATCCCAATCAAATAAAAACCTACGTTGTTTTAGTTCTGGTTGATTCGGTAAACCTTCTATTAAATTTCTTGATTGCTGTTCATTATAACTTCTATTGATGCGAGAGTTTATAGCGAGTGTATTCGGAACTGGATTAAAATTTAAATCCTTGATAAATTTCCAATATTTACTTTTAAAGCTTTCAGAATTTTTAAAGAGTTCTAAGGGTTTTGAATCAAAGCTAAAATTATAAGCGGCAGAAGCCATTACATTTTCGTTGATGTATTTTTCAATATTATAGTCTCTATGAAATTCCTTGTTATGAGAATAAGAAACCGCTAAATTTTCTACATTATAAAATTTTGGTTTTTTATTTGTATTTGGGCTTCTATTCTTTTTAACATTGATAAAACTAATGCTGGTCCGTTTCGTATAATCTCTAGAAAATTCACTATTGGGGTTTTGTTCTAAAGCATCTTGTAAAGTAACATCTTGATATTGGGGGTCAAATTTTGGGTCAATAAATTTTTCACCAATACTATAACTCATGGGCAATTGAATTCCCCATTTCGCAGGCGTTAATACTTTACCAAGATTTACACTTGTGGCAATATCATATTGTTTTGTTTCATCTAAACTACGCTGATTTACGCGATCTTCTACATTCCCAAAACCTATGGTTTGCATGCTTCCTGACAGGGATACATTGGCAACATCAGCAAAATTAGCATCAGCATTCAGCACTGCTGCCCAACCACCTTCATTGTCAAAGCCAGAAGAACGCAATTCATTAAACCAAACTTCAGCACTTTTATTTAAAGGAGCGTTGTTTTTTAAGCCTAAAGTTACCGTTCTTAATTGAGCTAAGGTAGGGTTTCCTTTTACCCGAATTTTAAATTCAGGGACTTCACCCGGCACAACTGCCGGATATATTTCGTTAGGCAGTACGTTAGCGGTGGCATCTCTCTCTACTTTTAAACGTCCAAATGTTTCTAAGAGTGCATCTAGATTGTTTTCTTCTGGCCAAATGTCAAGAGCAGTAGCACCACTTGTAGATACTTTTAAAGGCACTTCTATTTGATAAAAATTATCATTTAAATCTGTACCTAACCTAATAATTGCAGAAAAATCATTATCGCTCACGGGTGCATCTCCATTAGGCTGCAGGTGCATAAACATTTTAAGGTTTTTAAAACGTCTTAAATCGATGCTTATATTTTTATAAATAGCTCTTGCCTTATTAGGTTCTAGGTTGTTCACTTTTAGAGTAACAGCTTGTTCATTCTGCAATTGCACAGAAGTAGTTCCTTGCAAACGCTCGCGCTCAATGCCTGGAGGTTGAATATAGCTGCCATTATTCTGTTCAATACTCACAACACCAACTTCAAAACTTTCTAATTCAGCCTGATTTAATTCTCTATCAGGGTTAATTGCAGGATCTATAGTTCTTGTATAACGTCTCCAGTCTCCACGCACCAAATCTAATTCGCCAAACCTAAGTACTACTGGCATTTTAAAATTGGTTAAAAACATTCTTACAAAACGAATGCTGTTAAAATCAGAAATTCCGTTTATCGGGGTTCCATTTCTAATGGGCACTCTAAATTGATACCATTTTGTTTGCTGATTATTTCCGTTTTCTAAAGTAATAGAAGTAGTTTTTTCATCAACAATAAAATTTCTTCCTTTCTGTAAATCATTTTTGTTCATAGAAATTCTATACTCATAGTAACTCTCAACAGTATTCATGGTTTGATCTCTGTTGATGTCTTCTACATCAGGATACGTTGTAGAGGAAGTCGGAAAAGCTTCGGTAGATTGATTTAATGTAGGCGAATTGCCCTGTGTATTATTAAAATCTTTATATCTTGTTAAAATAGAGGCATTAATTGCATCTAAAGAACCGCCTCTAAAAAATTGAAAGTTATCTGAGGCGATATCCTCTGCATTTAAACGACCAAAATTAATATTTAAATTTAAAGAGTCTGATAGTTTTTGTAAATTTTGTTGTTCTTCAAGATCATTTAAACCATCAAACCCAAGATCTTGGTTTGTTCTGGCGGCATCCTCTTCACTAAAAGCATATATAATAGAAGGATTTCTAGGAACATCTCCCCAGATTGTAGTGTTTACATTAGATCCATTTAGTTTTAAACCATCTTCTGGCAAACCGTTTTCGAACATTTTACGATTATCCTTTACAATATCTTCAGAAATATTACCAAGATTGATATATAAATCTCCTACTTGATTAGAAATATCATTGGGGTTTATGCCTTGCGGCAAGCCTTCTTCATTGGTGATAGAGTAGTTTTCATAAGGATCCATTACCCAAAACTGAATAAATTCAACATTGGCTTGGTCAAAATTATTAGTATTCAAGGCACGCATAATTCCACCCCAGTTTTCTTGAGGGTTTCTGAAAGTGCCTTCATCATCTACATCAACATTTGTTGTGTTAAAGTTATAAGAACCTCTTTCTTCTGGAAAATAGGCCAAATCTAAACTTCTTGCTTGTCTATTTTGAGTAATATCAAATTGTTGATTTGGGAATATTTCGTTAAAATTTATTTGTCTAGTTTCTGCTCTTGATAGTTCATCGGCATTAATACTTGCGGGCGTTTGACCAATTCCGTAAAAAACTTGATCAATGCTATACCAAGCTAATTTTCCTCTTTTATAATTGTAAGATAAATCACTTTGATCTCCAAAAAAACCAGGATAATATTTTGGGGTACTAGCTTCATACCAATCTAAAGCAGATAATAAACTGATCGGTATTTGAGAAGCTTCAAAATCATCAATATATGAAGTGGCTGCGCCCGCAACATCAATTCCACTTGGGGTTCCTGGCAATAAATACGCCATATCTGCTCTTAAGGACAAGTTAGAAGGAACATCTGTATCTACAAAAGGTAATTT
Source organism: Polaribacter sp. (assembly GCA_051278125.1). Taxonomy (GTDB): domain Bacteria; phylum Bacteroidota; class Bacteroidia; order Flavobacteriales; family Flavobacteriaceae; genus Polaribacter. Next base: position 10,808 of record JBNMNV010000019.1, read on the forward strand.
GTTGGCTAGTTTTGTGAAATAAGGAACTTCTGTGGCATAATCTACATTTAACCCAAACATGGTATTGTTTATAGGGTCGGCCCCAAAATTAACTTTGGGCGTTAAAGGCCTTTCCATAATATTTAAAATAGTTGCCCCTACTACAAAATCTTCTGAAAATGTATGTTCAACATCCACCCCCATAAAGGTTTTTCTTTGTTGATTAAAAACGGCATTATTCTCTGTGGAAACACTTATGGGTGTTCCGGAAGCTTGTAAACCTGGATCAATAATTTGTACTCTACCTGCCATGTAATCTACAACATAATCTACGCCCTCTACCAATTGTCTCCCGCCTGCACTAACTCGCACCGAACCTCTGGGCACATTGAATGCTCCAATAGGAATTCCGCTAGCACTTTCTGATCTAAAATAGCCCTTTAAAAAATATTTATCCTTATTTTGAAAATTATTCTTAATGTTAATTTTTGTGTTTAAGTAAAGCTCTTTAAACAAAAATTGTTCATCTACACTTTCATTTAAACCAACATCAGTAGGGTCATTTTGATTTAAAACTAAATCGTTACCAAAAGGTTCTGGTTCTGGAAAAATAACATAACCATTTTGAGAGTTTACCGTAATTCCTTCTACATAATCAAAGAAACCATCTGCAGTCCTAAACTGACTCTGATCTAGTTGATCTAGTTTTAAAACCTGAATTAACGGTATATTTGGTATGTTTTCAGTATTTGAGTTTTGTAATACGTTGGATGCAATTCCGGTATTATCATCTCTATATAATATTTCAAAACGAAAACCATCTCGTGTTAACGGGGAAGCTCCTAAAGCATAGATGTTTTTCATCATTAAACGCCACGTAGGAAAAGATTCATCATTACCCGTAATAGCATTGGTACGCTTTGTTTGTAAAATTTCTGAACGCAATAATTTAACGGCTAAATTTTGAGGAGCTTGAACGCCATCATTAGAAAATTCACCAACTTTAAAAGATTTTTGAGTACCGCCACCATTTATAGTTCCTGCAACTGTATATTCATAAGCAACTGCTAAAACTTCACCATCATTTAATCTTCTGTTTAAAGAAATATAACCTAGTTGAGAATTTAATTTATACTCATTTACATCTAATTTTCTTGCATTTTCAAGGATAGAATAGTCAGTTCCTTGTTGCATTTGAAATCGATTTTGCAACGTATTGTCAACAGTAGACATATCTCTAATTCCGTCTAAAACTGTTTGATTATAGATGTTGTTTGCGTTATTTTGAGGCAAATTTAATTGTTGGCCATTGCTATTTATACTAATAGGATTTACTGGCAGTACGGTACCATTATCATCAACTAAATTTCTATAAGAATTGTTCGCGTTTGCATTGTTAGATTCACCAAGATCTGCTAGTGCTACAATACTTCTAAAGTCTTCAGTAGCTGCATTTCTATTGGTAATCCAAACTTCAATTCTTGTAATACTGACTTGGCTACTTATTAATGGATATTGTTTTAAGGAATTGGCATAATTATCTATAAAAAATTGGGATAAAAAAAAATGACGGTCATTATCATAGTCCGTTGTTCTTAATTCAAATTCTTGAATAGAAGCACCCGCTTCTGATACCACGGTTTTACTTTCAGAATTTTGTTGAGAAAACACTGCGGTAACATTCGTGTTTCCGAATTGTAGTTGTGTTTTTACTCCGAACAAACTTTGTGCACCATTGATCAAAGAATTTTTAATGGGCATTGCAACATTACCAGCTTCAATACCTTGCAAGATATCATCCTCTGTGGGCGTATAATCAATTTTTACTAAATTTTGAAAATCGAAACTTGCTTGTGTATCGTAATTTGCGGTAAATTCTAGACGTTCACCAATTTTTGCACGAATACTAGCATTTATTTGCTGATCGAAATCAAAAACAAGACTACTTCTATTTTCTTCAGAAATTTGAGGATTTTCTGTGTTTTGATAAATAAAACCAAGCTTTAAATTTAAGTTTCCGGTAGGCGTAACCTGTACAGTATTGCCTCCAAAAATAGATTCAAAAAATTTATTGTTTACATAATACGTAGGTAATAAATCTTTTTGTGCTGCTGCAGAACCTTTCTTTTTACTATTCGTAGCGCTTACTTTATCTTTAAAGTATTGCAACATATCTCGTTTTAAACGATATTGCTGGTATTCTTTTTGTGTTAAATAAACAGGTGTTTTAGTCTGATAATCACCTATTTTTTCTAGAATAATATATTGGTTCAACTCTTTATCAAAAATGACTTCTTTTTTCGCCAAATCATCTAAAAAAAGACCTCCTCTTTGCGTGTTATTAAAATTGTATCTTAAGTTTAAAGTATCTTTTTTAATCTCTTTAGAATCTTTGGCTTTATTTGTTTGAGCATCTAATGAGAAGTTTACCAAAAATGTAAAAAGGAATACTAAAAATGTATTTTTTAATAATCTAATCAATTGGTTATAAATTTTTTAAAGCTAATTTTATGATTTTTTCTACAGAAGCATCAGCATTTTCTTTTAAAATAGCACTTACAATTTTATCTGATTGTCTTCTATTAAAACCTAAAACCTCTAAAGCAGATAACGCTTCATCTTTATTAGTATTGCTTTTTGCAAAGGAAACTTCATCAATCTCGTAGGTTTTTAAAATTTTATCTTTTAAATCTACGATAACTCTTTGTGCCGTTTTTACGCCTATCCCTTTTACAGACTGTATTAACGACACATTTTCTGAAGCAATGGCATTTTGTATTTCTTCAGAAGTCATGGAAGATAACATTGTTCTCGCAATACTTGGGCCAACGCCAGAAACAGAAATTAATAATTTAAAAATTTCTCTTTCTGTTTTATTAATGAAACCAAAAAGCGTATGTGCATCTTCTCTGATGGATAGATGCGTGAATAAAACTACATTTTCATCTGCAGGCAAACTAGAAAAAGTATTTAAAGAAATATGCAATAAATAGCCAACACCAGCGCAATCTACAACGACCTCTGTCGGACTTTTTTCAATCAATCTACCTCTAACTTGTGTAATCATCTCTTATTTTTCTTATAGCTTACTGTACTAATTTATTTTTCTAACTTTTGTTTTTTTCTCTTCGTTGTGCATCTACAGCTGCTAAAGCGGCCATATTTACCATTTCATCTACACTAGCTCCTAACTGTAAAACATGTACAGCTTTACTTAAGCCTAAAATTACAGGACCAATAGATTCAGCGCCTTCTAATTGTTTAAGTAGTTTATAGGTAATATTTGCCGATTCTAAATTTGGAAAAATTAAGACATTTACTTTTTTTCCGTTTAATTTAGAAAACGGAAATTCTTTTGCTAACATTTCTGGATTCAAAGCAAAATCTGCTTGAATTTCTCCATCAACAACCAAATCAGGAAAATGACGATGCATGTATGCAACAGATTCTCTAATTTTTTTTGAAGTTTCTGTGTTAGAAGATCCAAAATTAGAAAAAGATAGCATCGCAACATTTGGTTTCATACCAAACATTTTGGCTAAATTAGAAGTCATTTGAGTAATTTTTACTAAATCTTTTGCAGAAGGATTGATGTTAATCGTTGTGTCTGCTAAAAATATAGGGCCTTGTTTTGTTAGCATTAAATTACAAGCAGCAACTTTAGAAATTCCTTTATCCTTTGGAATCAACTCTAAAATAGGTTTTACTACCGAAGGATAAGGTCTAGAATATCCTGTAATTAGGGCATCTGCTTCATTTTCATTGACCATCATGGCTGCAAAATAATTTCGCTCTCGCATTAATTTTTTCGCTTCAGACAATGTTCTTCCCTTTCGTTGTCTTGTTTTCCAATACGCCTCTCCAAAACGATTTATTCTTTCTCTTTCCTCATCTGTTTTTGGGTCAAATATGGGCACATGGTCGGTAAAACCAATCTCTTCTTTTAACTCTAGAATAACCTCTTTTCTTCCTAGTAAAATAGGTAAACCCAATTTTTCTTCGTGCACTCTTTGTGCAGCTTTTAATACATCTAAATGATCTGCTTCGGTAAACACAATTCGTTTTAGATTACTTTTTGCACGGTTGTGAATAAGTCTAATTTCTTTGCTTCCAGAGCCCGAACGTTCCATGAGTTCTTCTCTGTATTTATCCCAATCGGTAATAGGTTCTAAAGCCACGCCAGATTCCATTGCTGCCTTTGCAATTGCTGGTGGAATTTCATAAATTAACCGAGGATCAAAGGGTTTTGGAATGATGTATTCTCTACCAAAAGTTAAGCTTACTTCATCATAAACAATATTTACTTGCTCAGGTACCGATTTTTTTGCCAAATCAGCCAAAGCATGAACGGCAGCCATTTTCATTTCCTCATTAATTTTGGTAGCTCTAACATCTAAAGCACCTCTGAAAATAAAAGGGAAACCAAGTACGTTATTTACTTGATTAGGATGGTCTGATCTACCCGTTGCCATTACAAGGTCATCTCTCGTTGCTATTGCTAAATCATAATCTATTTCAGGAACAGGGTTTGCCATGGCAAAAACAATAGGATCTTTTCCCATTACTAACAGCATCTCTGGTGTTAAAACATTCCCCTTAGATAAACCGATAAAAACATCGGCATTGTGCATTGCTTCATCAAGTGTATGTATATCTTTTGAGGTTGCAAATTCAGCTTTTTGAGAAGTTAATGTATCTCTATCTTTTCGGATAACTCCTTTACTATCGCACATTACAATGTTTTCTCTTACCGCTCCCAATTCTAAATACAAACGTGTACAAGAAATTGCCGCAGCACCCGCACCATTTACAACGATATTCACTTTAGAAATATCTTTTTTTGTAATTTCAATAGCATTTTTTAATGCAGCAGCGGATATAATAGCGGTTCCATGCTGATCATCATGCATTACGGGGATGTCTAATTCTTCTTTTAAACGTCTTTCTATTTCGAAAGCTTCCGGAGCTTTTATATCTTCTAGATTGATACCACCAAAAGTAGGAGCAATTGCTTTTACAGTAGCTATAAATTGCTCAACATCAGTGGTGTCAACTTCAATATCAAAAACATCTATATCAGCAAAAATTTTAAAAAGTAGAGCTTTTCCTTCCATGACAGGTTTTGAAGCTTCTGGGCCAATATTACCCAAGCCTAAAACTGCTGTTCCGTTAGAAATTACAGCAACTAAATTGCCTTTCGCCGTATATTTATAAACATTGTTTCTGTCTTTTGCTATTTCTAAACAAGGCTCTGCTACACCAGGAGAATATGCCAATGCTAAATCATGTTGGGTTGCATATTTTTTGGTTGGAACAACTGCTATTTTTCCAGGTTTTGGTTTTGCGTGATAGAGTAGTGCTTCGTGTCTTTTTCTAGAATCGCTCATAAAATACTTGTTTGCTTGTTTAGGCTTACAAATATATGCTTTTCAATGAAAGAGTGAAGAAGTTTTTAACTTTTTAGAAATCTTATATTTTTCTTGGAACCCTAATTTTTTACTGATTTTATAACATTTTTTTTCTGCTTTTTTAAAGAGGGACTATATCAGTTACCTAGAAAAAGAATGTTTAGCTTTTCGATTGTAGCCTAATGAAAATTTTGAACTCAAAAAAACAAATTCGCCTTCTTTTTTATAAAGATATTTAGAGTGTTATAGTCTCGCTATTAAATAGATAAAACGCATATGAACACTCTTAATAAATTTTAGACTTTGATGTTCCTTGGTATTGTTATACCAGCTATAACTTGAGTTTACCGTAATAAAACGCTCTTTTTTCCTTTCTTTATCATTTAAAAAATAAACCGTAGCTATGGCTATGCTTGATGTTTTAAATTCGAATAAAGAAAAAAATTATCATTTTCTTTTACAGTAAATTCAAATCATAAATGGTATTATTTATATAAACTAAAAACGCATAAACTGAATTGATAAAGCTAAACTATAAGTATCGTTTTTATCTTGTTAAACCAATTAAAACAGCTTTTTGAAGCTCATTAAAACAGCTTTTATACTAGTAATTTTAAATGTTATTGCTATTCAAAAGCAAAATTCAAGAAAACACCGCGAGTTCCCATAAAATTAATGGGAGCAGTCCATTGGCTATTAAGGTCATCATCATATTTAGTCTCATTATTAATAGCAAAAACGCCACGAATTGATGGTGAAAATTTGAAGAAATTTAAATAGATATCAATGCCCACGCCTAACTCGTACATAAAGTTGTGAGTTTTCATTCTAAATTGTCCAGCAGAATTATCATCTTGATTGTCTTCATTACTAGAAAAATTGTAGTCGTAAGAAATGCCACCTAACAAATAAGGGCGAATGTTTTTGTACCGGTCGGTACTAAATTTAAAAACTAAAGGAGCATGTAAAAAAGTAGAACTAATTTCTCTAAGACTTTGAGATGGATTAGAGATAACTAAATGATTAAATGAAATTACTTTCGTGTTGCTCATTAAGCCGGGTTCGAAGCGTAAACTTAAGTTTTTATGCAAGCGCAATTCTGCAATTAAACCTACATTAAAACCTACAGAAGGTTCAATAGAAATATCGGGTTCAGCTATTGAACTATTTTTATAATTAAGCTTAAAATCATTTTGATTTAAACCCAAGTAAAAACCATAATGTATTTTTCTCTTATCGAAGCTAGGTAAGTTTTCTACGAGATCTGTTTGTGCTAAAAACACTTTAGAAATCATTAGAAAAAAAACAAAAAGAAGAATTTTTTTATTCATTTTACTTACTTGCGGTATAAATTGTGGCAACTCCAAAAGTTACAGGAGTGTCTGTTGTATGTTTAAACCCATTTTTTTGCAAAATATTGTTGAAAGCCTCACCAAAAGGAAAAGAATTTGCAGATTCTGATAAGTAAGAGTAAGCGGCCTTATCCTTAGAAAATAATTTACCCACAACCGGTAAGAATAAATTTGTGTATAGTTTATATCCTTGCTTAAAAGGAAATTTTACAGGATTCGATGTTTCTAAAATTACTAAAATTCCTGTAGGTTTTAAAACTCTTGCAATTTCTTGAATACCCTTTGCTAAATTGGCAAAATTTCTAACACCAAAAGAAACTGTAATAGCATCAAAAGTAGCATCATCAAATGGCATATCTTCAGAATCACCTACAATCATTTCTATTTTATCTGATAAATTAGCTTTTGCAATTTTTTGTTTACCAACATCTAGCATTCCTGCAGAGATATCTAAACCTACAATTCTATCTGGTTTTAAGGCGGCCATCATTAAAGCTAAATCTCCTGTACCTGTAGCAATATCTAAAATTTGCTTCGGATTATTTTTACCAACAATTGCTACAACTTTTTTACGCCATTTTACATCAATTCCTAGAGAAATAACTCGGTTTAAACCATCATAATTACCAGAGATATTATCAAACATCTGAGCAACTTGCTCTTTTTTTCCTAATTGAGAATCTTTGTATGGATTTATTTTTTCTGCAGACATAAATGATCCCACCTTAATCCTCCTATTTGGATAAGTTCAATAAAACGAACTTAGGAAGAGGCGCATAGCGTGAGTAACTATTTTTTACTGTTTATTTAAATTAATTAATTTTTAACCGTTTAGCCATATAATGCCGTCATAAATCGTTTCTTTTTTCCTTGCTTTCATTAAAAATAAATGGCCGTAATTATGGAGCTTCTTTTTAATTTTAATGAATCAAGAAATAATTTAATTTATTTACAGGACACAATAAATGTAAAATTAGTATTATTTTTTTAATATCGATTATTATTTTTCCTCTTCGGAAAAATGTATGATTTACAACTAGCTTTATTATCCGTTAATTGCAACCACCTCATTAATTTGATTTGGCAACATGTCTTTTAACAAAGTTTCAATTCCGTTTTTTAAAGTAGCAGTAGAGGATGGGCAACCACTGCATGCGCCTTGTAAAACAACACTCACTACTTTGTTAACTTCATCATAAGACCTAAAAGCAATGTTACCTCCATCACCAGCAACTGCAGGTTTTATGTATTCATCTAAAATATCTACAATTTGCCCAGAAATACCTTCTAAAGCAACAACAGGTGCTACATCTGCAGTTTCGGTTGTTACTGTTTTACTGGGTAATTCTTTAATAATAGTTTTTCCTGCTACTAAATATTCACGAATAAAAGTTCTTAATTCTGCAAAAACCTCATTCCATTCCACCATATCATATTTGGTCACAGAAATATAGTTATCAGATATAAATACTTCTTTTACAAAAGGAAATGTAAAAATTGCTTGAGCCAATGGTGATGATTTACTAGCTTCATCAATATTTTTAAACTCAACATCAGTTTGCGTTAATGCTTTATTAGAACCGAATTTCATTACTGCTGGGTTTGGAGTAACTTCAGCATAAACTTCTATAGCTTCCTTTTTGCCTGACGTAGTTTTTTCAGTAACAACTACATTTCCATCATTTAAATAGGCTTCAATTTGCTCTGCAATTTCTTCTTGCACATCGATCCATTGAACAATATCAAAACGCTGAATTGCAATAAAATTTGCAGTCACAAAAATCTTTTTTACAAAAGGTAAATAGAATAATTGTTGTGCTAGAGGTGATTCTTTTGCCTCATCTATATTTGTAAATTCGTAACTACCACCATTTATTAAAACTGTAGAACTATTGAATTTTAATATCGTATCGTTTGTGGTTTCTTGGATTGTAATTTTTGTCTCTTGCATAATCTTAAAATAAGATGCAAAATTACGAGAAAAAATCTGAATTGTAATAAAAAAGACCTTGTATGTTTTACAAATACAAGGTCTTTTTTATAAACGATTTTCATTTATAAGCTTAAACTTACGGAGGCTGTAAATACGCTATTGTCTAAGGTTAAATTTGTTGGATTGGCGTTATAACCTGAATAAAAATTGTAGGCGGCCGTTCTATTGTTGTTGGTGTAGGCAAAATCTAATTTAAAATTCCCAAAGTTATAGCCTCCACCTATTGAATACCCTTCAACATCACTAAAATTAAGAATGCTGTTACTATTTAAGCCAATTGTAGTATTAGGCGTTTGTTCAAAACTATATCCTCCTCTAATGCTAAATCGATCAAAACGCCATTCTGTACCAACATTAAAATTATGTGTGTTTTTTAATTCATTTTGAAAAAATTGATTTTCACTAGAAAAATTATCGCCAGAAAGTTTTATTCTTTGAAAATTTTTATTACTATAATCTAAGCTAATCAAACCATTTTTACCAAATATCAGTGCCGAACTAGCTGTGAATACACTAGGTGTTCTAAACTGATAAATTAATGCTTGTGATGGGAAAAATCCACCTGAAGTATTATCATATATTAGGTTGTCATTACTGACTATAATTTCTGTATCCCCAAAAAAACCTTCATTATCCGTAATATTACTGTCTTCAGCAATTTCTGAAAACCAAGTAGGAGTTTGATATGATAAACCAAATCTAAAATTTTGATGTGCTCTATAAATAAATCCAAGATTTGCAGAGAAACCCGTTCCTGTTGTAAAATTTTCTTGGTACAAAAAAGCATCTAATTCATTCCCATCTATATCACTATTAAATTCGCTTAGAGTTGATATTTGACTAAAGTTTAAATCGTAAAAATTAAGACTCATACCTAAATGAAGTTTTTGTTGATAAACAGAAGAAAATCCAATATTTATTTCGCTTAATTCGCCATTGTATCTATTGTTAAAATTTTGTCCGTCAGCAAAATCATACACCAAATCAGGATCATTAATATCTAAAGGGAAATTTGTAAAGGTGGCAAAACCACTGTTGCCCTCTGCTAAAAAGCCATCGTTAAAATCTTTCGTGATTCTGTAATTAAAACCTACGGCAAATTTGCTCCAATCTGAACTGAAAGCGCTATCAAAAACTAGTACAGCACCCGCTTGAGATAAATTTATAAATTGATCTTGTGTATTTAGGGTGTTGCCATAATAGTTAGAAGCAATATCTGAGCTTCTAACATTAAAACTACCAGTAAACATGCTATTATTAAAAACAGATAAACCTGCCGGATTTATATTGATTGATGAAATATCGCCACCTAATGCTCCAAAAGCACCACTCATTGCAGTAAAACGTGCCGAACCATTGTTATCATTTTGAGAAAATAAAATCCCTAAATCTTGGTATCCTAAAGATTGAGAAAAAGACGTAAATGTTAGTGCGAACAAGGCCGCTAGAATAAAAAATCGTTTCATGTTTTGAGACTTTTATTGAAGAATATTATGTTAATTACCCCTTCTAGAGGATCCGCCACTCCTTGAACTTTTAGATCCAGAACTTCTTGAAGATGAAGAGCTACTACTACTTCTCGTAGAGGATGACCTTGTGCTATTATTAGATGAAGATCTAGCTCTACTGTTATTAGATGATGATCTTCCTGAGTTCGCATTACTACTTCTAGAACTTGTATTACTTCTTCTGTCAGAAGAGATTCTTCTAGTTGGCGTAGCGCTTCTTCTTATGGTTGATGAACTCCTTCTTTCTGAAGAACTTCTTCTTGTGGGATTCGCACTTGAGCCATCTCTGCTAGCGATGCTTGAACTATATCTTGTTGAAGAACTTCTTCTTGTAGGACTAGTAATTGAAGCATCTCTTGTAGTTGCACTTGATAGCCTTCTATTTGAAATGGTACTATTATTTCTTACGCCTGCAGTAGTTCTACTTCTTGAATTTACAGGGTTAATTCTAGTTAAGTTATTATTTGAGGTTCTTCTACCATACCGAGTATTTCTTTGAAAGTTATTATTACCCCAGTACTGGTTGTTGTAGCCTCCCCATTGATTGGCCCATCTCGAATTATTTAAGAATCCTCCTCTAAAGCCCCATCTATTATAGCCCCATCCATTATTAAATCCCCAGCCGTTATTGAAACCCCA
>JBNMNV010000020.1:0-21662 GCA_051278125.1 Polaribacter sp.
TTTTTTTAGTTTAATAGAGTGTTAATTACATGCACCACAACTGGTTATATGGAGAACAAAGGTCCTTTTTATATCGGATTATTTCCGGATAATAGGAACTTTTGTTCTTCTTTATTATTTTGATTTAAATTTAATAAAATAGTGTCTAACGGACTCGTAATATCCAATAAATCCTTCTTGGCAACATGCGTATAAATCATCGTAGTCTCTGGTTTTAACATACCTTCTATTTTCTTTGAATTATAATATCAAAAAAGTTTATATTTAGTGGAATTTTTTATCATTATTCAGAGTACACGATCTAGTACACGATTTCATTTAAATAAGACATATAAAAGGTATATTTGGTCATTTATATCAAATTCATAAACTTGAAAGATCTAAACGTCATCTAAAAACAAAAAATGCAAATAGAAAAAGTATTACTTCTATTTGATCAAAAATAAAATTTTATAGACACCCATTTAGAAAGAAAACTATTTGTTAATGAAAGAAATAAACAACTGCTTTTGGAATTTCTGAAGCCGGACCTTTCCTGTTTTAAAAACCTAAAAGGTTTATAATAAAACTTAAAAAAATCACCTTCATTAAAGTATTTTCTATTTTTGATTCCATATGAACAACTACTTCAAATCCATACTCTTAGAAAAAACAGGAGCTAAAGCGCTGCATCAAAAAGAAATAATTCAAGAACTGTGGAGTGGTTATGGTAAAATTGTGCGTGTTAACTTGCAAGGTAGTCTCTTAAAAAGTGTGATCGTAAAACACATACAACTCCCAAAACAAAGTCAACATCCTAGAGGATGGAATTCTGAAATAGGACATCAACGAAAGCTAAAATCGTACCAAGTAGAAACTGCTTGGTATCAAAATTATAGTGCACAAAGTACTGCCCGTTTGCCCAAGTGTTATGCTATTGCTCATCAAAATGATGAAGTACTCATTGTTCTAGAAGATTTAAATTCCGCCGGGTATCCGTTGCGCAAACAAAATATTTCTTGGCTCGGCATTGCAGCCTGTTTAGAATGGTTGGCAAAATTTCATACAAGTTATTTGTTCAAAACACCCGAAGATCTTTGGGAAATCGGTACGTATTGGCATTTAGATACAAGACCTCAAGAGCTTGAAGCTTTACAAGATAGCGCCTTGAAAGAAGCTGCGGCTAAAATCAATCATAAATTAAATTCTTGTGTGTACCAAACTTTGGTGCATGGTGATGCCAAATTAGCAAACTTTTGTTTTTCTGAAAACGGACAAGTGGCAGGAGTAGATTTTCAGTATGTAGGCGGTGGTTGTGGCATAAAAGATGTTGCCTATTTTATAGGAAGCTGTTTGGACGAAAAAGATTGTGAACGCTTAGAAACTAAAATTCTAGACACGTATTTTAGCTATTTACAAATGGCTTTGGGAAATAAAAATGAAGCGTTAGAGAGAGAATGGCGGGATTTATATCCTGTAGCTTGGGCTGATTTTCATCGGTTTTTAAAAGGATGGAGTCCGGGGCATTGGAAAATAAATAGTTATAGTGAGCGCATTACCAAAGCAGTCATTAAAAGTCTTTAAAATGGATACAGAACACCTTACAAAAATTGCTATAAAAGCGGCACTCGCTGCCGGAAAAGTTATACGGAATGCCATGGATCAAGAGGTGGTCGTCGAAAAAAAAGAAGGAGGAGATGGCCATGCATCACAAGTGGTAACTGCCGTAGATCTCGCCTGTGAAAAGGTTATTTTTTCGTATTTAAAGCCAACTTGTACAGCCTTTGATATTGCCTTATTATCCGAAGAAACCGAAGATGACGAAGGTAGATTTCAAAAAGATTATTTTTGGTGTATCGACCCGATGGATGGTACTTTGGCTTTTATCAATAAATACCCAGGGTTTTCTGTATCCATTGCTTTGGTAGCTAAAGATGGTACACCCCATATTGGTATAGTTTACGATCCTAGCAAAGACAATCTCTACTATGCTATTAAAGGAAAAGGCGCTTTTAAAAATGGTGAAAAATGGGAGGTTACCGCTACAAATAACTATTTAACTTATGTAACGGATAAAAAGTTAGACAACACCCCGAATAAAGCTCAAATTGAAGAAATACTACAGCATAAAATGAATACTTTAAAGGTACAAGAACTGAAAGAAATTTCGGGATCAGGGGCTATTTTAAATGCTATTTTGGTTGCAGAAAGCGCCCCAGCCGTCTTCTTAAAACTACCTAAAAAAGAAAAAGGTGGTGGTAGCATTTGGGATTTTGCAGCTACTGCTTGCATCTTTCAAGAATTGAAACTAAAAGCTACTGATTTTAATGGAGACTCCCTCAATTTAAACAACAAAAAAAGCACTTTTATGAACTCCCAAGGTGTTTTTTATAGTAGTTTGACAAAAGGGTTAAAATAGTGGTTTTTTGATTTTTTAAAAAAAACTATCTCAATAATACAGAAAAAAAGAGCCAAAAAAAAGACTCTCCATACTATTGAATTCATCAATATGGAGAGCCTTTGCAAGCTAATAATTGCACTGTGTTAATTGCTATTCAATTAAATTAGCCGAATTTCTATTTCCATTAATATTTGTATACCAATCTAATGCAGGATTTGACGTTACAAAATCATCAAAATTAGGAAATGCTTCTAAAATTGAAATACCTTCTTTAGGCCAAGGTAAATCAACAGGAAGATCTGTTAACACCCATGGGAACCCATTGTTGTTGACAAAGAGATTAATACCTGAAGACATATCATCACAACGTGAAAAGTTATTAGCGTCATTATACATAGAAGGCAAATTTAAAGCTTCAAAATTAAGATGCAACTCATTGTATAAAGGATGTATTTCATGACCCATTTCTCCGTTTTGCAATATAAACTCGTCATAAGCACCGTTGATATTGGTGACGGTTCCTGAGATTACTGGAATATTTGCATAATCAATTCGAACGGTATTAATGATTGCCCCTGTATTACTGGTATAAATCGATTTTATATTATTGAAGACAAACAACGTTGTATTATTTTCGGTGTCATGCACTCTTGTAATTTCTGCACTATCATAAGCACCAGCTGCATCTAACGTTAAAACTGCAGTATCGCCATCATCCATAACTCTTAAAACAAAGCTGTTATTAAAACCAGCTCCGATTGCAGGAAATTTATAATCGAACTTAATTTCGTTGATCACACCATTTAAAACTCCTTCTTGGTAACTATAATTATGTACAAAGTCGTTTAAATCGTAATCTCCCATGCATGGATACAAATCCTCATATAATGAAGTAAAAAAACTACCTTCTCCTTGTGGAAAGTTGTAAGAAGATACATTAGGGTTATTGTCATCTACGTCTACACCTTCAATTACACCATCATTATCATTATCAATTACATTATTATATCCAAGTGAACAATTACTTGATGAAATAAAGGTAGTACAAGAACTAATAACATCGTTATCTCCCATGCTGTCTGTATAACTATTAGAGCAAATATCTAATTCTCCTTGAAAATTTTTATTTGATGACCAAAAAGTTATAGAACCTGTTTCTATAACAGAATACCCATGATTACCTTTTATATTTCCGCCAGATGTAATGCTTGCAGATTTAAATATTGAACCTTCTTCAATTTTCACATCCTCACTAGGATTACTTAAAAAATATCCAGCGATTGCCGTGTAAGAAGCCTTTTTAAATTCTACTTTCTTATTATTTGTAAAGTTACCAGAAATAATCGTTTTACACTCATTTTTAAATTCACCATTATTAACAGTAAAATTCCCTTCAACTGTTAGTGTAGATCCCTCTTTATTGTGCAATTTATCTGAAATTGTAACACTTTCACCAACATTTACAGTTCCTCCATCATTATCAAAATGCCCCTCTATCTCTAAAGATCCTGAAATATTACAAGTACCTCCATAAATATTTATGTCATCAGAAAAGACACCAAGGTTTCCATTAATATTCATGGTACCCCAGTTGTCGAATTCACTTTTATCTCTGAAGATTGTATTTACTCCATTAAAAGTACCTTCGTTATATATAGTAGAATATAATGCTCCATTAAGAGATAAACTTGCTCCACTAGCCACATAAATTGTAAGTTTACTATCCCAATCAGATAACGAGCTTGGACTCCAAGAGCCTCCACTACAAATATAGATGCTTGTATTGCTATTAACCGTGAGTGGTTGTGTTGAATTATTCGTTATTTTGAAATTCCCATTGTCATTGCCATTAAACTCATTATAGTCATCACAATTCCAAGTTGGCGGTTCATCACCAGCTGCGAATGCACTTGTTTTCGATGAGCTCGTAGCACTTGATTTGCCCGAAGTAGAACTTTTGTTCTCATCTGCATCCACATCCGCTACAATTTCATCTTCAATAATTAAATCTTGTAATTCACTAGGTGTTAGAATCCATTCTCTTGTACCTATTGCCAAATCAGCTTGTACCGATAATAAACTGATATGATTTGGCACTTTAAGTACACTATTTATGGATGTTTCTCTATCTATTGCACCACTATATAACAACTTATTTTTACCATCCTCAACTTCAAATACTTTTACCCTCACCATGTCTGCACGAGATGTCTCAGACAAATTGATATTTGTATTTTGCAAGGCAATGGGTCTTAAGTCATGACCATCTGGTACTACTAAAGTTGTGATATCATTCGTAATATAATCTAAGGGTTCTGAGGCTTCTTTTGTAAATTCATTATTACAACTTTGAAGTAGTACTACTAAAAAAATTAGGGTAAAAAATTTTGTTTTCATGTTTATTGGCTTTAGGGTTTAATTTTTAATTTTTAATTTTATTCTTATTACCTCATAAATTTATTGCTATATATTATTTTTAAATATGATATTCATTATAAAATTAATTAGCTTAGCATTGAGGCTTTTCTGAAGAACAAATTTAAGACTTAGACCTTCAAAATTTTGTATTATGCAACTTTTAAACGCTTTGTATCGATGATAAGACTTTTCCTTTCGATAAACCGAAAATAACTTTAATTAAACTAGACGATATATCCAGAATTGTAGTAATCCAATTCAAGTTAAAACCTTTACGTAAAGTATTGTAATTATAGTGCTCTCCATGATTTATAATTATTATTGAACTTAAAATTTATTGCTTTCTATGCTGTTAAAATAGATATTCATCATAAAAAAGACTTCTTAAATATTTTTTCTTTTGCATAGATTAAGAGGTTTACCAAAAATTTATTTCATTTTAATAGATCATTGCATTCGTCAAAAAAACTTGCTAAGTTTTATAACAATTAATAATTATTTAAATTTAACATTAAATTAAATTTTAGAGATTAAAAAAAGGATGCTTGTAATATTTGAGCTTTTTATAGAATAAACGAAGTATTATAAAGAACAAGTGCTTTTATTGGTGCAGTTCTATTTTTGTTTTAGGTGAAAAAAGTAAGTGATTTCTTCTGAAATGATTCTAAAAAAATTTATTTTATGATCATTCCTTAATGTTTTTTTAAAGAAATTAAAAGAGAAGCGCCTTAAATTATTTCTTAAGACGCTTTTCAGAATTGCGTAAATACACCCTACAGCATTTACACTTCCCTATTAAATTTTTAGTAAACAATACTAATTCTGCATTGAAATAACCGCAATAAAACGCCCTTTTTCCTTTCTATTTCAACATAAGAAGAAACCGTAACGAACGCTATGCTTTATTTTTCTGTTTTCTATAAAGAAAAAAATCATCATTTTCTTTTACAGTAATTTCAAAACAGAATTGGTATAAATAGTATTTTAGAAGTTACATAATTCATTAGCTCTTTTTTAGAACAGCACTCCTTACCTTACTATAAAATCCAACTCTAATTCATTATAATTAGTTACTTCACCCCAATATCGAATACCTTTCTTAGATATAGTTCTCATCCTTAACATTGATTGATTATATTTTTGGTACAAGGAAATGTTTACGCCTTAATTAGATTAAAATCGTATCTATTCGTATTCCTTTTTAAAAATATTTAGAAATATACTTTCTTTAAATCTTATGCCACTTTAAATTAAAAAACTGAATTAATTTAAAAATTCACAACTAAGACTAGTGTATTGCCAATTTAAAAAAAGATTTCACCATTTGGACGGATAAGCTGATTGATAAAATTGAGAAGGGAAAGAAACAAGTGAAAAAAGTCATAACAGTTGCTGCATCTGATAAAGATTGTATACTAGGTAATGTCACTAGATTAAGACCTGTAGTATATAGACCTATTGCACAGATTAAAAGAATTGCTACTTGTTTTAGAGTATTAGTTTTCATAATTGGGGGAAATTATAAGTTTATAAATTATTGATATTCAAATTTACAACTAAATAAAGGTCTGGGTGCCAAAAAAAGGCATGCAGTAGTATTTGAGCTTTTTAGAAAATAAATGTACCATTATAAGGAATAAGTGTTTTTTTTATAAATAACACCAAATTAAAATTATACTTATTTTAAGCATTATAGCAGTAATACATCGTTTAAAAAAAGCAATATGGTCAAAAATACAAACTATTTTTGGCAACATTCACCTCAAGGAATATAGAAATCTATATATAAGCAAGTACTCATGACATAGTAATATTAGGAACTAAAAGCCTGCCAACTATTCTTTTTCCAAAATATCTACGATTTATTATGTAGTGTACATAAATTGAATTATTTTTTGCTTGTTTGAAATTTGAAAGAAGTAACATAACCTTGGTTACGGTATTTTTTTTTGATAAAAAGTAATCGAAAAAGAAACTATTTATGAAAGGTTTGTAGGGTTAAATTGAGATATGGTAATTTTATTAGCTCGATAACCCATGGTCTTTCTTAATTCATGAACTACAGCCCGAACCGTTTCGAACTGATTTAAACCTAATTGATGTTAATTTTTTTTTATAAAAACCTTTCTTGGCGACATTTCGTAAACACATTTCCATGCAAAATCAAAAAAAAATAAACCGTGGATAACGGCTCAGCTTTGCAGAGAAGTTAGACTTCCACACATTTATATTCATAGCTCCATTGGTTTTTTATCCCATAATGCTCTTTATTTAAACAACGTTTACAAATTACGCTGATTTTATATCGCTCTTCTTTAATAATGAGTGCGACAAGGTTTTTCGCAATCAAAGGCTGCAGTATACTATAAAAAATTCATATGTATATATCCTAAAAACGCTCAATAATTAGTATTTACGGAATATACAAATCGAAATAGAAACAAGTATTATCTATTTTAACCTATTACTAACTTTTACAATTTAAAGGTCATGATTGGTAAGGAAGAATGGTTTGAAATATCTTCGGAAATACTTCCAGAGAAAACATGAGACAGTCCTTTTCTACCATTCGTAATTAGCGTTATTAAATCTGCTCCTATCACATCTGAAAATGTTAAAATTCCCTCTTCAACAGATTTTGCACAAATGAAGTTCACATTGATTAGTCTATCAATATTTCCTTCTGCCTGCATTAAAAAATTATTTGCTAGAAAGTCCATTTCTGGAGTTGTCTTAAAATTTTCGTTAGGTAAATTTACATATAAAAGATGTTTTCTAGCATTAAAAAAGTCTAATGAATTTAATACTTTTTTAAATCCAGTAATTGATTCTTCAGAAAAATCTGTGGCAATAACAATATCAGAAAAATCAACATCTTGTAACTCATTTTTCAAAACTAAAACAGGCACGTCGGCATATCTAATTACTTTTTCTGTATTAGAACCCATGAAGAATTCTTTTAATCCACTTGATCCATGAGAACCCATAATAATAAAGTCTGCATCCACTTCGTTTACAATTGAGTTCAACTCACTAAAAACTTTAGAACTCTTAATAACAGGAATCACTTTAACTCCGTGTAAATAATCTTTATCTAGAAAATTTTTAAATCTTATTTCTGCTAATTTTGTAAGGAGTACGGTTTTTTCTTGGCTATACTCATAACTTTGTGACAAACTTACATCTGGAAGATCTAACATGTGCACTGCATATACCTTAATGTCTATTTTTTTTGATAAAAGTGCAGCAGCTATCATCGCAAACTCTGAATATTCAGAAAAGTCTACGGGTATTATTATTTTTTTCATAGCTAATTATTTTTTATTACCGAACAAATATAAGTTTTTTTTCGAATATATTTTAAGCCAATTGTAACGTTTTCACGAAAAGCTATTGCCTGTATAGTTGCTGAATTAAGACTTCGGCAGGTTTATTTTGTGGTGTAAATCTATTGTTATTTTCTCCTCCAACAGCATCATGCCTATGGAACCACTTCCAAATAAAACCACCCGCAAACCAGTCTTCATTCCAAAACTGA
Source organism: Polaribacter sp. (assembly GCA_051278125.1). Classification (GTDB taxonomy): domain Bacteria; phylum Bacteroidota; class Bacteroidia; order Flavobacteriales; family Flavobacteriaceae; genus Polaribacter. Next base: position 8,337 of record JBNMNV010000020.1, read on the forward strand.
TTGTGTATCGCCTTTAAAGCATCTGACTGAGCTTGTAAATTTATATTGCCTTCTACTCTATTAGAATCCCAAGGTTGTTTGCCATTAAAATCCATACTTCTATAACCAAATTCGGTAAATAAAATAGGTTTGTCGAACTTTTTTTGAATTCTCATAATTTCTTCTTTATGAGGTTTCCATCCAATTTCAAATTCTTGAATTGTGGGCGATTTTTTATCACTCAATGGAAAATAAGCATCAATACCAATCAAATCAATTTCTCCCCAAAAAGGAACTCTTTTAAATTCGTCCCAATTTGCAGCATATGTTAATTTTCCTGCAAATATTTTTCTGATTTCTAAAATTAGTTTTTGCCAATATTCTGGTCTTTGCATTACAAATTTCTCCAATTCTGTGCCGATACAAAACATATCTGCCCTAATTTCTTGGGCTGCTCTTGCATAGGTTAAAATAAAGTCTGAATAAGATTCTTCTAAAATAGTCCATTTTTCTTCAGAATCCATTGCGATATCACCTGTAAATTCTCCGCGCCAAACCCAAATTTGAGGTTTCACCATCACTTTTATGGTCTGTTTTTGAAACTGTTCTGCGTATTGTAACAATCCGTTTTTAGTTTCTCCAAACCATTGCCTATTTGAGTTATGTGTTATTTTTGGCGATGCTAATTCTCTAATAAAACCAAAAGGCATCAAAGCAACATAATTACTTTGTGCCTTAATAACTGGGGCTATATGAGTAGCATCAATAGTATCTCTTGACGCCACAAAACTTAATCCATTAATTTTTTTGGTTTGACTTTTACACGAAAATTGTAAAAGAATAAGTCCGAATAAAAAGAAGTATTTTGTTTTCATAAATATTTTTAAAAATAGTGCTTTTCATCAAAATAAGACTCTTATTAACATTTAAATTTATAGCGTCGTGCACATAAATTGAATTCTTAAAATTAAAACATCCATAAAAAGAAACAATTTATTGCAACAAGATACGGTTAAATTGGTCGTAAAACTATATTAAAAATTTTGTCTTTCTCTTAAAAATTCCTTCACAAGTTTTTTATATGATTTTTATTAATTATCATTGGTCTAAGAAAGATAATGTAGTTACAAAAGAGCCTAACATGGTTCTGTTTTTATTTAAATCTATTCTAAATTACAGTTAAAACTTAAGGACTTACCTTTAACATCGACTTAAAGGCAATAATCAATCAACTAACTATGGAACATATTGTAATTATTGGAAATGGAATTTCTGGTGTTTCGGCTGCAAGACATATCAGAAAAAATTCTGATCATAAAATCACGCTAGTTTCTGCAGAAACAAAATATTTTTTTTCTAGAACTGCACTCATGTATGTCTATATGGGACATATGAAGTTTGAACACACACAGCCCTATGAAAACTGGTTCTGGAATAAAAATGACATCGACTTAAAAGAAGGTTTTGTAACTGCGATAAACACAGATAAAAAAACCATAGAATTCAAGGATTCTTTAGCACTTTCTTATGATAAGCTAATTATTGCAACAGGTTCTAAACCAAATAAATTCGGTTGGCCCGGACAAGATTTAGAAGGAGTCATGGGGATGTATCATAAACAAGATCTAGAGAATTTAGAAAAGCACGCTCCTAATAAAGAAGTTTGTAAAAGAGCCGTAATTGTTGGTGGCGGATTGATAGGAATTGAGCTAGCAGAAATGCTAAGAAGCAGAGATATTCCGGTTACTTTTTTAGTTCGTGAAGCTAGTTTCTGGAACGGTGTTTTACCTGCACAAGAATCAAAAATGATTAATAAACATATTCAAGATCATCATATAGACTTGCGTTTGAGTACCAATTTAAAAGAAATTAAAGCGGATGAAAATGGCCACGTAAAATCGATTATTATTGAAGATACAGGAGAGGAAATATTTTGTGATGTAGTTGGATTAACTGCGGGAGTTACGCCGAATATTGATTTTATAAAAAACTCAAAAATAGAAACTAAAAGAGGAATTTTAGTCAACCATTACCTAGAAACCAACATTCCTGATGTTTTTGCTATTGGAGATTGTGCAGAACAACATAAAGCCATTGGCCAACGCAGAAATATTGAAGCTGTTTGGTATACAGGAAGGATGATGGGAGAAACATTAGCGCAAACAATTTGCGGAAATAAAAGAGCATACAAACCGGGACATTGGTTTAATTCTGCAAAATTTTTAGATATTGAGTATCAAACTTATGGTTGGGTTTTTAGTGAACGGAATAAGCAAGAAAATGAAGAATACTTTCAGTGGCAACATGCAAAAGAAAATATTTGTATCACCATTTCATATGATAAAAATACGAATCAATTTTTAGGTATTAACACCTTTGGAATTCGAATGCGCCATGAAATTTTTAACCAATGGCTCACAGAAAATAGACCTATTACGCATGTTTTAGAGTTTTTAGCGGATGCTAATTTTGATCCTGAATTTTATAAATTATATGAAGCTGAAATTTTAGCAAAATTCAATAAAGAGAAGAATACAAAAATTCAACTAAAGAAAAAAAGTTGGAAACGAATTTTCTCTATGTAACTGGAATTAAGCAAACACAAAAATATTTCAATTAAAACTCATAACATAAAATTATCATTGTGAAATTTATAAAACAAACAGGTTTAATCGTCTTTTTAATAGGACTAACAATTTTTATAGGAACTATTTTTACAGGCTCATTTAGTTTAACACCACAAGAATTAGATACTTTTATTACCGAAAAAGGGTATAAAAGTGAAATCATAAAAGACGAACTATCTAAAGCTATTGTAAACCGAGAAGATTTAAATATTTTTGCTTTTTCTAACAAAGTAATCACTGCCTTCGAAACATCCAACAATCATTATGATGCTTTAATTGCAAAATACAATGCTGAAAAAAATTGGACTAAAAAAGGAGCACAATATCAATACAAAATCTCCGGAAAACTGCGTAGTACAAGTTTTACTCTTGCAAAAAAAGCTGGTAAAGGTTTTGCTCCTGACAAAACAGGGCTCGCTTGGTTTTTAACTTTTGGCTTGGGTATTATTGGTGCATTACTTTATATTATTCCTGATGTTGTTTTATTAGGCAAACCTGGCATTAAAAACGATGGAATCTTTTTAAACGCCGCTACAAATCGTGGTTGGATTGGCTGGTTTGCTTTTATCTTTTTGGTTACTTTTTACATACTACTTTATTTCTATCCAGATTTTATTGTAAACTGGGTTTATTTAGTAGATCCTATCAGCAAATCTATTAGCGGAAACCCTGCAAGTCAATGGTTTTTATATGGCTTTTTGTATTGCACGGTTATGACTGTTATGGCTGTTAGAATGTATATAAAATACCGTCATAATAAATACCAAATTCTAAGAACAACCTCTGTTTTGTTCTTTCAAATTGTATTTGCTTTTTTAATTCCAGAAATTTTAGTTCGTTTTGATAAACCTTGGTACGACTTTAAAAATGCGTTTCCTTTAGACTATGATTTTTTCTTTAGATGGAATTTAGACGAGTTACTTGCAAGTGGCACATTTGGGCTATTTATTTTAGTTTGGGGTGTTGTTTTAACCATCGTAGTGGTGCCAGTGATGGTCTATTTCTTTGGGAAAAGATGGTACTGCTCTTGGGTTTGCGGCTGCGGTGGTTTGGCAGAAACATTAGGAGATCCATACCGACAATTATCCAGTAAAACACTACTTTCTTGGCGAGTAGAACGCATTGTAATTCATTCCGTTTTAATTTTTGTTTTGGTGATGACAGGTTTTGCACTATACACGTTTTTCTCTGGAGCAAATCAGGTTATCGGAATCAAAACACAAACAATTCAAGATATCTATGGATTTTTAATAGGAGCTATTTTTGCAGGGGTTATTGGTACTGGATTTTATCCCATTTTTGGAAATCGGGTTTGGTGTCGTTTTGGTTGTCCATTGGCGGCTTATTTAGGTTTTGTGCAACGTTTTAAATCTAGATTTAGAATTACTACCAATGGCGGACAATGCATTTCTTGTGGAAACTGTTCTACGTATTGTGAACAAGGAATTGATGTAAGAGCCTATGCTCAAAAAGGTGAAAACATTGTACGCTCTAGCTGTGTAGGTTGCGGAATATGTTCTGCCGTTTGCCCAAGAGGCGTTCTAAAACTAGAAAATGGCCCAGAAAATGGAAGAATAAATCCGACTGAAATTTTATTAGGAAATGATGTTGATTTAATGGGATTGGTGAATAAGAAATAAAAAACCATGCCAAAACCTCGCCAAAGGGAAGTGGGCTTTTCGCTTTTAAGGTATTTTCTGTAAATCTCTATGAACCCCATAATACTCTGCATAAAAATATCAAAAAAGAATACTAGCTACCTTAATTACAAAAAAAGAAATTTAACTTTTCAATGACAGCAATTTTGATTATTAAAATGATGCTATAAAAAAGGAAGTATCAAAAAAGAAGAACATTTTAAGCATAATTTAGCCACTAAATATTGGTACTTTTGCGATAGAAATACGCTAAAGAAAATTTAAAGTATTAAAAAATAAAAGAGTGGATGGGTTTTTCTTCTTTTAAAAAAGAGAATCATCTAAACGATTTAAGAGAATGAAACCTATCATTAAAGTAATTATTCCTGCTTATAACGAGCAAGATTCTATTGAAAACGTCATTAAAGACATTCCTGAAATTGTTGATGAAATTATTGTCATTAATAATAATTCTACTGACGCAACTGAAATGAATGCTAAAAATGCCGGTGCAACAGTATTATCCGAAAACAAAAAAGGCTACGGTTATGCTTGTATTAAAGGGATGGATTATATTTCAAAACAAAAAACCAAACCTTCTGTTATTGTTTTTTTAGATGGTGATTATTCTGATTATCCAGAACAATTAACAGAAATAATTGCCCCTATTTTACAGGATAACATCAATTTTGTAGTTGGAGCCCGTGTAAAAGAATTACGCGAAAATGGTTCTATGACACCTCAACAAGTTTTTGGTAATTGGCTAGCAACCAAATTAATGAAGCTATTATTTAATGCAAAATTTTCTGATTTAGGCCCTTTTAGAGCTATTAAATATGATCAATTATTAGCATTAAACATGCAAGATAAAACCTATGGTTGGACGGTAGAAATGCAATTAAAAGTCTTAAAACAGAAAATAAGTTACGTAGAAATTCCTGTTAAATATAGAAACAGAATTGGCGTCTCTAAAGTTTCAGGCACAGTAAAAGGTTCTATCTTTGCAGGTATAAAAATTCTTGGTTGGATTTTTAAATACAGTTTTAAATAATGGTTTTAGAATATTTAGTTATAATCATTTACACATGCTGTCTGGTGCTAATTTTCATCTACGCACTAGCACAGTTAAATCTGCTTATAAACTATTTAAAATATAGAAATAAAGAAGATCTCTCTCCAAAATTCAATTTTAAAAACCCCGATGAAATTCCTTTTATCACCATACAATTACCCGTTTATAACGAGTTGTATGTAATGGAACGTTTGCTTAAAAATATTACAAAATTAAAGTATCCTTTACAAAAATTAGAGATTCAGGTATTAGATGATTCTACGGATGAATCTGTGGAAATGACTGCAAAGCTCATTAAAACAATTCAAAAAAAAGGAATTGATATTCAACATATTAGAAGATCTAACAGAAATGGATTTAAAGCGGGTGCTTTAAAAGAAGGTCTTAAAACGGCAAAAGGAGAATTCATTGCCATTTTTGATGCTGATTTTTTACCAAAAACGGACTGGTTGCTGCAAACCGTTCCTTATTTTAAGGATTCAGAAATCGGAGTTGTGCAAACAAGATGGGGTCACATCAATAGAAATTATTCTGCACTTACTAGAATTCAGGCTTTTATGCTCGATGCTCATTTTACTTTAGAACAAGTAGGGAGAAATAGCAAAGGTCATTTTATTAATTTTAACGGTACTGCAGGGATTTGGCGTAAAGAATGTATTTATGATGCCGGTAACTGGGAGGGGGATACTCTTACTGAAGACATCGATTTAAGTTACAGAGCACAACTTAAAAACTGGAAATTTAAATACCTAGAAAAGGTAGAAACACCAGCAGAATTGCCCGTAGTAATTAGCGCGGCAAGATCGCAACAGTTTAGATGGAATAAAGGAGGTGCAGAAAACTTTCAAAAAATGCTAAAACGCATTATTATCAGTAAAAATATTTCTTTGAAGACAAAAATTCATGGAATCTTGCACTTATTAAATAGCTCTATGTTTATCTGCATTTTTTTAGTGGCCGTTTTAAGTGTTCCTATGTTGTATATTAAAAATGAATATGCACATTTAAAAAACTACTTTTATGTGATGAGCTTTTTCGTAGCCAGCTCTCTTATATTCTTTATTTGTTACTGGTATATGTATAAAAATATTTACGGAAGTGGCTTTGTTAAATTTATCAAATATATAGGCGCATTCTTTACTTTTTTCTCAGTGGCTATGGGCTTTTCTTTACACAATACTATAGCCGTTTTAGAAGGTCATTTAGGTAAAAAAAGTGAATTTGTTCGGACTCCTAAATTTAATATTACCTCTTTAAAAGACGGTTGGAAAAAGAACAAATACATTAAACAGAAACCTTCCGCACATGTAATTTTAGAGGGACTGCTGGCTATTTATTTTATTTTCGGAATGTATAGTGCTTTTATTGTTGGAAATCAAGGAGGCGATTTTGGTTTATTTCCTTTTCATTTTATGCTTTTCGTGGGATTTTCTTATGTATTTTTTAAATCTATTTTTTCTAAAGCATAATGTCTTTTTACCATAAATATAAAGACGCCTTCCTTATCTTTTTTAGTATAATTATTTACTTTGTATTCGCTTATTTTTTAGAAAGGACTAGCTTTAGCGAACTCCTGCTACTATGGTTTTTGCTCTTCGGATGTTTTTATCTGCTCATAAAAAGCAAACAAATTTCATTTAAAACACTCGTTGGTATTTCTGTTATTTTTAGGTTGATATTTCTCTTTGCTACTCCAAATTTATCACAAGATTTTTATCGATTTATTTGGGATGGCCGAATGATTCTTGAAGGATTCAATCCCTATATATCTTTACCAGAAACATTTATTCGAGAGGGGTTACATCCAATTGCAGAAGCTTCAACTTTATACGAGGGAATGGGTACTTTAAATGGAAGCAATTACACAAATTATCCGCCCTTAAATCAACTTTGTTTTTTAATTGCAGCCATTTTTTCAAGTAAAAATATTTTTGGAGCTGTCCTAGTTTTAAGAATCATCATTATTCTCGCCGATATCGGAATTTTATATTTTGGTAAAAAACTATTGGTTAAATTACAACTTCCTATAAAAAATATTTTTTGGTATGGGCTAAATCCGTTCATCATTATAGAAATGACTGGTAATTTACATTTTGAACCCGTAATGTTGTTCTTTCTGATTTTTGGTATGTACAAACTTTATCAAAAAAAATGGATTTGGGCTTCAATTCTAATTGCTTGTTCTATTTCTGTAAAATTAATTCCGCTGTTGTTTTTACCTTTATTTTTTCAATGGTTTGTGCAGCGTAAGGTTATTTCGAAAGAAGTAAATCCAACTCTTTCTTCTAAAAAAAACACGAACATAAAGAAAGAAAAATGGATTCTTAACGATATAGAAATCATAAAACTAATTGCTTTTTACGGAATTATTATCATCATCAATATTCTTCTATTCCTTCCGTTTTATTCACCAGAATTAATTATAAACTACAGTAATTCCGTTGGCTTATGGTTTAAGACTTTTGAGTTTAATGCAAGTTTCTATTATATTTTTAGAGAAATCGGCTATTTATTTAGAGGATATAATGAAATTGCTATTATTGGAAAAATAACACCCATACTGACTATGATCTTTCTGCTGATGGTAACTTTTTTCAGAAAAAACACCAGCTTAAAACAATTATTTACAGCGATGTTATTTGTATTATGTTTTTATTATTTTACCGCGACAACCTTGCATCCTTGGTATTTGGCAACACCTTTAATACTATCCGTTTTTACAAAATATAAATTTCCTGTTGTCTGGAGCTTGGTCATTATTTTAAGTTATCAAGCGTATGCAAATTCACCTTGGCAAGAAAACTTATGGTTTGTTTCTATTGAGTATTTGGTTGTATTTTTGTATTTAATTTATGAAATAAAAGATACAAGGAACCAAAATAGGATAATTTAATAATTTCTTAAAAATAGAGTGGTTATATTTTTATATCTTGCCCAATAACTTTAAACTATGAAAAAACTTACTATAAAAGATATCGCCAAAGAGTTTAATGTTTCAATTTCTACGGTTTCAAAAGCTTTAAATGATAGCTACGAAATAAGTGAAGCAACTAAAAATAAAATTCAAAAGTATGCCAAAGAAAACAACTACAAACCCAATTTTAATGCATTAAGCTTAAAAAATAGAAGTACAAAAACTATAGGAATTATAATTCCTACCATGTTAAAATATTTTTTTGCCCAAGTTTTTAAGGGAATAGAAAAAACCGCGTTAGAAAGAGGTTATAAAGTAATTACTTGTATTTCTAATGAATCTTATGAGAAGGAAGTTGAAATTATTGAAATGCTTTCTAACGGCAGTATTGACGGATTTCTTGTGTCTTTGGCTAAAGAAACAGAACTGAAAGAAGATTATAAACACCTGCAAGACACTATAGATAATGGAACACCCATTGTTATGTTTGACCGGGTTGCTCAAACCTTAAATTGCGATAAAATAATTACGGATGATTTGAAGGGTGTAGAAAATACGGTAGAGTTCTTATACAAAAGTGGTCATAAAAAGATTGCCTTTGTTTCTACAATGAGCGATTTTCATATCGGTCATCAACGTTTTCTTGGATATAAAAAAGGATTAGAAAATGTTGGCTTACCGTATAATGAAGATTTAGTAATTAATATTTTTGACAGAGATTACAAAAAATATGAGTCTATTTTAATTCCTTTTTTAGAAAAAAATAAGATTGATAGTATTATTACTACTGGTGAATCTGCTGCAGTAGCCTCTATGAAAGCAGGAATAAAAACAGGACGTAAAATACCACAAGACTTATCTGTCATTGCATTTTCTAACGGAATTTTAGCGAGACATTCTAGTCCTAAAATGACAACCATTAGTCAGCACGGAGAACAGATCGGATCATCTGCAGCTAAAATTTTAATTGATAAATTAGAAAATAAAAATACAGATACCATTACAAAAGTAATTACCACCGATTTAGTAATTAGAGATTCTACAAAGTAAATATGATTGATTTTTCTAAAGTAAAATTAGTGGTTTCTGATATGGATGGTACTTTACTGAACTCAAAAGGTGAAGTTAGTCATCGTTTTTTTAACCTTTTTAAAGACCTACAAAAACGTAATATCATTTTTTGTGCTGCAAGTGGCAGGCAACATAATAGCATTGTTTCTAAGTTAGATGTAATTAAAGAACAAATTTATGTAATTGCAGAAAATGGGGGTATTGCTAAAAAAGGCAATGAAGTATTACTTTCTAATTTTTTAAAACCCGAAAAAGTTTTAAAACTGATTCCTATTTTAAGAGAAATTAAAGATGCTAATATGGTATTGTGTTGCAATGATGCAGCTTACATAGAAAGTAAAGACGAACGTTTTATTGAACTATTCCAAGAATATTATCATAGTTTTCAAGTAGTTGATGATTTAATTGAAACTGCAAAAACAATCCCCGTTTTTAAGGTTGCTGTCTATCACTTTGATTCCTCTGAAAATTATATTTACCCTGTAATCAAACATTTAAACAACGAAATTTTACTCAAAGTTTCTGGTAAAAATTGGCTCGATATTTCTGATAAAGAAGCCAATAAAGGAAATGCATTAAGAGCCGTACAACAACTTTTAAATGTAACCAAAGCAGAAACGATGGTTTTTGGTGATTATCATAATGATATAGAAATGATGCTAGAAGCTGACTTTAGTTTCGCAATGAAAAATGCACATAAAGACATTATAGAACTCGCTAAATATACTACTGAAAGTAATGATAATTTTGGCGTGGAGCTTGTTTTAGAAAAGCTGGTTCAAAACTAAACTCCGAAAACCGAAAGCACTAACTTTCTAGAACCTCCATAATTTCTGTGTTCACATAGATAAATTCCTTGCCAAGTTCCAAGATTTAATTTTCCTTTAGTAATTGGCACCTCAACAGAACTTCCTAATAAAGAAGCTTTTATATGAGCAGGCATATCATCACTTCCTTCATAGGTATGGATGTAATAAGCCACATTTTCTGGAACCATTTTATTAAAATGACTCTCAAAATCAACTCTGACTGTTGGATCTGCATCCTCGTTAATTGTTAAACTAGCAGAAGTATGTTTAATAAATACTTTTAAAAATCCTTTTTCCAAGGTTTTTATTTCTGGTAATGCCCTCACAACAGTTTCTGTAATTGAATGAAAACCTCTCTTATAAGATTTCAGTTGTATTTCTTTTTGTTCAAAAATCATAAAGTATCATCATAAGAAACTGTACTTTGTCGTTCTCTATTTACGGTTAATTTGGTAACATCAGGTCTTGAATAATGTCCTACAACATCAAAATTTTGACGTTCTTCTAAAACTCGATTAAAATCTAAAGTTTCTATAAGCAATCCTTCTTTATTGATAACCGGCTCTAGGATCCATTCTCCATCTGGACCGGCAATACAAGAACCTCCGTTTGCCAAAATAGGTGGAGCATCTTTTACAATTTCATCATAATGAGGAACATCAGAAGGAAAATCAGATTTTGCCATTAAGCAAGAAACAGAAATCACAAAAGAACGAGATTCTCTTGCAATAAAACGAGTAATATCTTTAGTATTATGATCAGACCCTGGCCAAACCGCTATGTGTAAATTCTCGCCCAAACCATACAAGGCAGTTCTAGGCAAAGGCATCCAATTTTCCCAACAATTTAAACCACCAACTGTAAATTCTTTTAAAGGATGCACTTGCAAACCATTTCCATCTCCTGGTGCCCACGTTAACCGTTCATCATAAGTAGGCTGTAATTTTCTATGCACAGATTTTATGTTTCCTTCTTGATTAATGTAAACTAAAGAAGCATAAATACTATGTCCGCCTCTATTTGCTGCACGTTCCATAATTCCTAAATAAATAGCAATATTGTGTTCTTTTGCCAATTTGCAAATGGAATCTAATTCGCCTTTCTCTATCGTTACAGAATTACGAACATAATGCGCATGAATTTCTTTTTGAGTTTTAGAGTTCCACGCTGCGCCATTCGTTAAACCAATCCAGAAAGGATAACCAGGCAATAATGCTTCACCAAAAACAATGAGTTCGCAGTTTTCTATTGCCGCATCTACAATTGATTTCTTAATTTTTTCGATTGTTTTTTCTTTGTTTAACCAAACTGGTGAAATTTGTGCTAAGGCTACTTTTAATAGGTTATTCATAATTTAGTTTCAAAGTTATAAAAACAACAAAGCCCCAAAGTTGAGAAATTGTTGCATTAAATAATTAATTCATTTACACATTAATACTCACCACCAAACCTTCATTACTTCGAATATTAAAAACAGTTTCATCATCAAAAATTAAGTATTGACCTTTAATTCCAACTAATTTCCCAGTGTATTTTAGTGTTTTTATCAAATTTAAACTTTTAGGTTTCTCAGGATATTTATGCACAGGAAAATTCAAGGTAGTTTCAGAATTCGTTTCAATAAAATACTGTTTTGCTTCTTCAGGAATAAACGCTTTCAACTTTTCTCTCCATACTACTAAATCCACATCTTCTATATCATTCTTTAACATTTTGCGCCAATTGGTTTTGTCCGCAACATGCGCTTTTAAAGCAACTTCTGTAATTCCGGCTAAATATCTATTTGGAGTTTCTACAATTTCGATGGCCTCATGCGCTCCTTGATCTATCCATCTTGTGGGTACTTGTCCTTTTCTTGTAACACCAACTTTTACATTACTAGAGTTTGCTAAATACACAATATGTGGTTTTAATTGAACCGCTTTTTCATAAGCCAAATTTCTATCTTCAATATCTAAATGAGCTTTGCTTAATTCGGGTTTTAGAATCCAATCTGCGGCTTGCGGAATGTCAAAAAAACAAGATTTACAAAAACCTTGTCTGTAAACTGTCTTATCTAAATGGCAGTTTAAGCATTCGTATTTTATAAAACTGATAGAAATTTCCTTATTTAACAACTGATTCATGTTTAAAAAATCAGTTTTCATATCTAAATAATACTGAATTTCCTCTAAATTTTCAGTTTTCATTTTTTTTAAGACTCCTTGATATTGCATAACGAAATTTTAGTATTTTTAGCAGTAAACAAAATTACAAAAAAACAGCACTTAAATTATGGCATTTCCCATAGTAAATTCAATCATTTCTTGGTTTTTAAAAAAACGGATTCATCAGATTGAACTATTTTTAAAATACCCTTCTGATGTTCAGCATGAACTATTGCTGAAATTAACGTATACCGCAAGAAAAACAGTGTTTGGGAAAATGTATCATTTTGATACTATCAAAAATTACAACGATTTTGCAAAGCATGTTCCGATTCAAAAATACGAAAGTATAGCACCTTTAATTGAGCGTTGCAGAAAAGGAGAACAAAATTTATTTTGGCCAACTCAAATAAAATGGTTTGCTAAGTCTAGCGGAACTACTAATGCTAAAAGTAAATTTATTCCTGTAAGTGATGAGGCTTTAGAATATTGCCACATGAAAGCGGGTAAAGATATGCTGTGTTTATTTATTAATAATAATGAAGAAACACAATTGTTTACCGGTAAAGGTTTAAAATTAGGAGGAAGTTCTGATATTCATGAAGATGGAAGTTCCTATTTTGGAGATTTATCAGCAATTATTACAGAAAACTTGCCTTTTTGGGCAGATTATAGCTCTGCGCCTAGCCAAGAAGTATCTTTAATGGCAGAATGGGAAACGAAAATGGAAGCTATTATTGATGAAACAATTCACGAAGATATTACTAGTTTAGTAGGTGTACCCAGTTGGATGTTGGTCTTGTTAAACCGAGTTTTAGAGCGAACAGGAAAAGATAATATTTTAGAAGTTTGGCCAAATTTAGAAGTCTATTTTCATGGAGGTGTTAACTTTAATCCGTATCGAGAACAGTATAAAAAACTGATTCCTAAAAAGGATTTTCAGTATTATGAAACCTACAATGCTTCCGAAGGATTTTTTGCTATACAAGATAGAAATGGTTCGAAAGAATTATTGTTGATGCTAGATTATGGAATTTTCTACGAGTTTATCCCTATGAAAAATTACAAGG
>JBNMNV010000021.1:0-20482 GCA_051278125.1 Polaribacter sp.
TAAACCCGGATAATTAACCCATGCAACTTCGTCTTGCTGCTCTAACCATTTTGCCAATGCCAATGCATTTGTAGAATGTTGTTTTATTCTAACGGGTAAAGTTTCTAAACCTTGAATAATATTAAAGGCGTTTATCGGACTTAAAGCACCACCAAAATCACGCAATCCCTCTAAGATTAATTTAAAAATAAAGGAAGCTGCACCTAAAGTTTCATAATATTTTAACCCATGATATCCTGCAGAAGGTTCTGTAAATTCAGGAAATTTACCATTTGCCCAATTAAAAGTACCCGCATCTATAATGGCGCCTCCCATAGTAGTTCCTTGTCCGCCGATATATTTTGTTAATGAGTGAATTACAAGATCTGCACCATGTTTAATAGGATTTAACAATACTGGAGTTGCCACGGTATTATCAACAATAAAAGGAACTTTTGCTTTCTTTGCGTGTGCAGAAATGGCTTCTAAATCTAAAACATCTAATTTAGGATTCCCTAGAGACTCTACAAAAAAGGCTCTCGTATTCTCTTGCACAGCTACTCCAAAATTATCTGCATCTGAAGCATCTACAAATGTAGTTGTGATTCCGAATCTTGGTAAGGTTACACTCAATAGATTGTAGGTTCCGCCATATAAACTGCTTGAAGCAACAATATGGTCTCCTGCTTTTAAAAGTGTTAATAAACCGGTTGAAATTGCTGACGTTCCAGATGCGAAAACTACGGCTCCAATTCCGCCTTCTACAACTGCCAAACGATCTTGTAAAATTTGATTTGTTGGGTTGTTTAAACGGGTATAAATAAACCCTAATTCTTTTAATGAAAAAAGATTTGCAGCATGCTCTGAATTCTTAAAAACATAGGCTGTTGTTTGATAAATAGGAACTGCTCTTGCGCCTCCGTTTGCTGTTACGTCGTGTCCTGCATGCAACGCGTTGGTTGCTAATTTTAATGTACTCATTTTTCTGTTTTTTTTTGAGTTAATAAATAATTAAAACAAAAGTCAAATGCATCAATTTTTAATGATGTACCAACTAGAAAAATGTTATTAAGAAAAATAGAATGTTTCCATAAAAGGAAAATTCTCTTTTGTTATCTATCCTTTATTGTTTGTTCCTGAAAATAAATTCAGCATAAAGAGTAGAATTTAGCACCTTCTTTGAGATACTGAATAGATTTCAGCATTTACAAAGGGTTGCTAAGGCTTCATTGGGTCTAATCCCTTCACCTTTCTTGATAACATTTCAATAAGTTCTTGAACTTTGTGAGTGCAAATATTGCAACAGAAAAGATTAGTATCCAAACAAAACAGCATTTATTTTTAAAATAGTATTAATTTGATACTTTTTCGTCTTTTATTTTATGTATTCCTTAAAAATATCAACTTTAAGTGTGCAAAATCATTTATTGATGACGGTATCACAAATAATTATGATAAAAAACCGATAGACTTTAAATTTATAATGTACTTTTGCGACTTAATCAAGAGGAAAAATTTGAACTGATTGCAACCTCTAGTACCGAAATTAATTCGGTACCTAAATTGAAAATGAATATCTATTTAGAGATTCTGAAACAAGTTTAGAACAAAATGCTAAAGCAGTAATTCCATACTACTTTTAGCGACCCAGCAATCTTTTTTATATTTTTCAACAAACTTAAAATAAGATACTTATGTCATATTTATTTACCTCAGAAAGTGTTTCTGAAGGACACCCAGATAAAGTAGCAGATCAAATTTCTGACGCTTTAATTGATAATTTTTTAGCTTTTGATAAAAATAGTAAAGTTGCTTGCGAAACGCTAGTCACCACCGGACAAGTTATTTTAGCTGGTGAAGTAAAATCTAAAACCTATTTAGACGTTCAGAAAATTGCAAGAGATGTAATTAACAAAATTGGTTATACAAAAAGCGCCTATCAATTCGATGGAAATTCTTGTGGAGTTCTATCTGCAATTCACGAACAATCTCCTGATATTAATCAAGGAGTAGAAAGGTCTAATCCAGAAGAGCAAGGTGCAGGAGACCAAGGAATGATGTTTGGTTATGCAACCGATGAGACTGAAAATTACATGCCGTTGGCATTAGAACTATCGCATAGATTGTTAATAGAACTGGCAGCTTTACGAAGAGAAAATAACGAAATCCCTTACCTAAGACCCGATGCTAAAAGTCAGGTAACTATTGAATATTCTGATGATAATGTGCCTCAAAGAATAGATGCTATTGTCATTTCTACACAACATGATGATTTTGATGCTTCCGAAGAAGTGATGTTAACTAAGATTAAAAAAGATATTTTAGAAATTTTGATTCCTAGAGTAGTAGCAAAATTACCAATTTATATTCAAAAATTATTTACAGACAACATCACCTATCACATTAACCCAACAGGTATTTTTGTTATTGGTGGTCCTCATGGAGATACGGGCTTAACGGGTCGTAAAATTATTGTGGATACCTATGGAGGAAAAGGTGCGCATGGTGGCGGGGCTTTCTCTGGAAAAGACCCGAGTAAGGTAGATAGATCTGGAGCGTATGCTACTAGACATATTGCTAAAAATTTAGTCGCTGCAGGATTGTGTAAAGAAGTTTTAGTACAAGTTTCTTATGCTATTGGGGTTGCAAAACCCACTAGTATCAATGTAGACACTTATAGAACTTCTACAGTTGATTTAAGCGATGGAGAAATTAGTAAAATTGTAGAAACTATTTTTGATATGCGTCCTTACTTTATAGAGCAACGTTTAAAATTAAGAACGCCAATTTATTCTGAAACTGCTGCTTATGGTCATATGGGTAGAACTCCTGAAATAAAAACTGTTACATTTTCAAACCCTATGGGAGAGACGGTTTCTAAAGAAGTAGAAACTTTTACTTGGGAAAAATTAGATTATGTAAAAGTAATAAAAAAGGCATTTAACTTATAAAATTCCCTAAAAAATCATGAAAAGACTGTCTTAAAAGGCAGTCTTTTTTTTTATATCGTTTTAATCTTTAAAAGTTATCTTCTCTAAATACCATTCATCGATACATTGTCGTTGTTCCGCGCAACTAAAACTTTCATAATCGTATTTTTTTATTAAAATGACATTCCTAAAGTACCTTGCGCTCAATTAGAGCAACTTATGAATCTTACAGAATATAAACTATGAAAAATTTTAATCTTTATTTGCTATTAACCTTTGCGGTAATTTTCAGTTCTTGTTTGTCAAACGAGTTAGACATGCAGCAACCTGAAGAAACAGTAGCTTCAGCAGACGCTATGCAGGTGCTAGAAAACTTATCAATTCCAAGTGATTTTAATTTTGATACGGAAAGAGTTGTAACCTTAACTATTAACGACGAAACACCTCATGTAAGATATGATATTTATGCATACTCAAATGGATATGGTGCCGAAGCTGAAAATATTTCTGAAGCCCTCAATAATTTATTATACTCTGGTAAAACCAACAACGGCTTTATTAATCATGTATTTAGCTTACCTAGCGTTTACGACAAAGTATATGTTTTAAGAAAAGATGGACTTGAATATTCTTCAGAGATTTTAGATGTGTTAAACAATAAAATTGATTTAACGATAACTTCTAATAAGTCTGCAAGTAAATCTGCTACTAGTTATCAAGCATATGGGAACCCATGTACAGAATGTACCGATAATTTCTTTTTAAATAGTGATTTTGAAGATGGACCATCACTTCCTAATAATTATATTATTACAGATGAAAGCAATGTAAATGGTTGGTCTACAACCGCAACTGATAATAAAATTGAGCTTTGGAAATCTGGATTTAATAACGTACCAGCTCAAAAGGGATCTTATTTCGCAGAACTAAATGCAAATCAAAGCTCGGCCTTGTATCAACGTATTTGTGCAAGTCCTGGTGCAGAAATAAGTTGGTCTGTATGGCATAGAGGTAGATCTGGCGTAGATAATGCGCTCGTTAGAATTGGAGAAAATTTAGCCACTGCAACGACCGAAGCAACCATGACAACTGGCAATACAGCTTGGGTTCAGTATTCAGGAACTTACACTGTACCCGCAGGACAAGCAGACACTTATTTTATTTTTGAAGCTGTAGGTTCTGGAAGTTTTGGTAACTTTATTGATAATATTGAAATCATAGAAACAAGTTCTGGAGATTGTACCACAATAAGCAATAAAATGTATTACCCTACTGAGCTAACGAATGCAACTTTAGCATTCGAAGACTTATGGCCATATGCAGGCGATTATGACTTTAATGATCTTGTAATCAGTTACAATATCAAAACTCTTTTAAATTCAGAAAATAAGGTAACGCAAGTAAATTATAATTATACGGTAGAATCTATAGGAGCTAGTTTTAAAAACGGCTTTGGTATAGAATTAGAAGGTGTTTTACCCTCGGCAATTGCCAGTGTTACTGGACCGAATTTAACCGAAGGATTTATAACAAATAATGCCAATGGAACAGAACAAGGCCAACCAAATGCAGTTATTGTTTTCTTTGACAATGCACACGTAAATGTTGGCGTATACAATACCATTTCTATCGTATTTGAAACTCCTATAACCACTACTGCCTTGGGTACAGCTCCGTTTAATCCTTTTCTAATCATTAACAAAAACAGACTTAAAGAAGTACACTTACCAAACAAACCAACAACGTACTACCCTACAACAACGACTATTGCAGTAGGGCCAACCGTTAAAGATAGTGATGGTGATTTTAAAACACCTGCTGGTTTGCCTTGGGCTATTAATGTAGCGGGACAATATAAAGCTCCAAAAGAAAAAATAATTATTACAGATGGGTATAACTTCTTTGCAGATTGGGCAACCTCAGGCGGCACAACTAAAACAGATTGGTATAAAGATAATAACGGATATAGAAACAATACTAACTTAAAAGATTAAAGTTCAGCTTTAATAATATGATATTTAAGATTTAAAAACTTCAGATGAAAACTTCATCTGAAGTTTTTTTATGTTCATTATTTAAGGTAATACCATTTATGATTTGAATTTACCGTAAAAGAAAATGATGATTTTTTTCTTTATTCGAATTTAAAACATCAAGCATAGCATTAGTTACGGTTTATTTTTTAAATGATCAAGAAAGGAAAAAAGGGCGTTTTATTACGGTAAATTCAAGTTGTAGATGGTATAACTCTTGATAAAATAATAAAGTATTAACTGCGCTAATTTTATAGAAAATTTCGATGCAATTAAATTTTAATTACATTCGTAAAAACCTTAGTATTTTTCTATTTAGAGTATTAAAAAACTCTAAAGACAAAAGACCTCTCATCAATTAGAACTAAATTAAAACGAGCGCCACAATAGTACTTATTTGTCATAAAAAAAGCATACTGCTTTAACAAAAATTTAAGGGTTACGCATTTATAGATTCAGTAATTTCGAAACTTAATTCAAATCAAATTACATTATGACAAACAAAGTACTCTCGCGACTATTTATAGTTGCACTTGTTTTTGGTTTTTCTGTTGATGCACAAGCACAATTTTGGAAAAAGAAAAAGAAGGAAGAACCAAAAAAGGTAGCTCCAAAACCTAAACCTAAAAAAGGAGACATTCAACCCTATGGCAAAGTGGTTACCAAAGACCATAAAACCGATGATGGGTTATTTAAAATTCATTCAGAAGACAGCAATTACTTGATGGAGATTCCTAATGATCTTTTAGGAAGAGAGATGTTAATGGTGACAAGAATTGCAAAAACAGCAAGCGAAATAGGATTTGGTGGTGGTAAAACCAACACACAAGTTTTACGTTGGGAAAGAAAAAACAAACAAATTTTATTAAGAGTCGTTTCTCATTCTGTAGTTGCAGATACAATGCTACCAGTAAATGAAGCTGTTGTAAATTCTAATTTTGAACCTGTATTGTATTCTTTTCCTATAAAAGCATTCAATAAAGATACTACTGGCGTTGTAATTGATGCGACTAGTTTCTTAGATGATGATGTGAAACCAATGGGGTTTCCTCAAGGTTATAGAACCGCTTACAAAGCATCTAGATTAGACAAATCGCGCTCTTATGTAGAGAGAGTGAGTAGTTACCCTGAAAATATTGAATTAAGAATCGTTAAAACTTATTTTGCTTCAAATCCACCTTCAAATGGTAGTGTAGGTTCTATTTCTGTTGAAATGAGTAACTCAATGATCTTGTTACCAGAAGAACCAATGAAGCGAAGATACTTTGATGAAAGAGTTGGATGGTTTGGTAGAGGTCAAACAGATTATGGTTTAGACGCTCAGAAAAGTAAAACTGTTAGATTTTTAGATAGATGGAGATTAGAAGTAAAAGATGAAGATATCGAAAAATTTAAAAGAGGCGAATTAGTAGTTCCTAAAAAACAAATCGTTTACTATATAGATAGAGCAACACCTGAAGTTTGGAGAAAGTATATTAAGCAAGGTATAGAAGACTGGCAAGTTGCTTTTGAAGCTGCTGGTTTTAAAGAAGCTATTATTGCTAAAGATCCTCCTAGCAAAGAAGAAGATCCAGATTGGTCTCCAGAAGATGCTCGTTATTCTGTAGTACGTTATTTAGCGTCTCCAATTGCAAATGCAAATGGACCTCACGTAAGTGACCCACGTTCAGGAGAGATTTTAGAGTCTGATATCAACTGGTATCATAACGTAATGAGTTTATTACGTAACTGGTTCTTTGTACAAACTGCTGCAATTAACCCAGATGCACAATCTGTTGAGTTTAAGGATGAGGTTATGGGACGTTTAATTCGTTTCGTTTCTTCTCACGAAGTGGGTCATACCTTAGGTTTACCTCATAACATGGGTAGTTCTGTTGCTTACCCTGTAGATTCTTTGCGTTCTGCATCTTTTACTAAAAAATTCGGAACTGCACCTTCTATTATGGATTATGCTCGTTTTAATTATGTAGCGCAACCAGAAGATAAAGGCGTTGCGCTTATGCCAGATATTGGCCCTTATGATAAATATTCTATCAGCTGGGGTTATAGACCAATCTTCGATAAAACTGCGGAAGAAGAAAAGCCAATTTTAAACCAATGGATTTTAGAAAAAGCAGGAGATCCAATTTATCGTTTTGGTCGTCAGCAAAGAGGTGTTGTAGATCCAAGTTCTCAAACAGAAGATTTAGGTGATGATGCTGTTAAAGCAAGTGACTATGGAATTAAAAATCTTAAGAGAATTTTACCTAACCTAGAAAAGTGGACCACAAAAGAAGGTGAAACTTATGAAGAAATGGAAACTATGTATGGCCAAATTGTTGGACAATTTGCAAGATATATGGGACATGTTTCTTCTAATGTTGGTGGTATTTACGAATACTATAAAGCTGCAGGACAAGAAGGTGCCGTGTACACGCACGTAGACAAAGAACGCCAAAGAGAATCTTTACAATTTGTTATTGATCAATTATTTAAAACGCCAACTTGGATGTTAGATAAAGACTTTTTCGCTAAAGTTCAATCAAGTGGTGTTGTAGAACAAGTTAGATCTTTACAAGTAAGAGTTTTAAACGGTGTTTTAGATACGGGAAGAATGGCAAGAATGATTGAAAACGAAACCTTAAATGGAAACGAAGCTTATAATTTAGTTTCTATGTTTTCTGATTTAAGAAAAGGAGTTTGGTCTGAAATCTACAATGGTAGAAGTATCGATACGTATAGAAGAAACTTACAAAAAGCACATATAGATCGTTTAACTTATTTATTAAATGATGCGCCAAATCAAAGAGGTCGTTTTGGATCTGCTTCAGTAAATGTAAGTCAGTCTGATATTAAATCTTTTGCAAGAGGCGAGTTAAATAGATTAAAGCGAGATGTTAGAACTGCAGCTTCTAGAGCTTCAGATACTACTTCACGTTACCATTTGCAAGATGTTGTAGCTAGAATTGATATGGCTTTAGATCCTAAATAATTTAATTGTTATCCTATTTTATAAAAAAAACCACGCTTTAATTGGCGTGGTTTTTGCTTATAAAAATGTATAAATTATCCACCTTGAAAACCATAGTACTTATTTTATTTTTTTTTAGTTGCGCCTTTACAAATTCTTTTTCTCAAGAAAAAATATCTTGCAGCGTGTTAGATGCTGCTACTAAAAAACCCGTTGTTTATGCAACAATAATGCTAAAAAAAATAAACAGAGGAACCCATGCCGATTTTAATGGAAACTTTGAAATACCTAGCAGTTATAAAGAAACAGGAATTATAAAAATATCTTCTATTGGTTATAAAACCAAAGAAATTAAACTAATGACGCTTAAAAATAATAACTTAAATATTATTTACTTGTCTGCTTCCAACAATCGCTTGAATGAAGTTATTATTACCGCACCAAAAAAGAAAAAGAAAAAACTTTTAGGAGTCCAGATTGTTAGAAAAGCAATTGAAAATATTCTTAAAAATTATCCGATAGAATCTCATTCTTATATTGGCTATTACAAAGACTATCAGCAACCAGTTGGAGACTCCTATCAAAAAAATATAAAATCAGAGATTCCTGTAAAATACATCAATGTGCATGAAGCTATTATAGAATCTTTTGATGACGGCCTTGATAGCGATAAATTAAAAAGCAAAAAGAATCAGTCATTATTATATCATTATAAGGCTAATGACAAATTTATTCAAGATACTACACTTACTATTCCTTATGACAATAAGAGTAAAAAATATTCAGAGAGTATTTATATAACACCTTTGGGAGGCAATGAATTAAATATTTTAGACTTAACAAATACGATTAGAAATCATGATAAAATGTCATTTTCTTACAGCAATATTTTTGAAAAAGATTTTATTAGAAATCATAAATTTAGAGTAGAAAATACTGTTTTTTCTGACGATGTTCAGCTTTATGAAATTTCTTTTTTTTCAAAAAAAGAAAAAACAAGTTATGAATATGCTGCCAAAGGAAGTATTTATATTGCGAAACAAAATTTCGCTATTCATAAACTAAATTATAATCTATACAATCGCAACAGCAACAATCCGCAGTATTCAGTTACCATAGAATACAAGGCTAAAAAAGATAAAATGTATTTAAATTACATCACTTTTAACAACTTTTTTGAAGCCCATAATGGTCATTATTTTAAAATAGACAAAACGATATTTAACGCCAAAGAAAGTGGCTTTAAAATCTCCTTCAATAGACAAATAGACCTTAGCAGTTTAGAACCTTTTAGAAGGAATTTTAAAATCTATTACAAAAATCAAAAACTAAAAATTACGGGTATCCATACTTTTGGCACTGACAAGAGAACGGTCACAGTTTTGATCGATGAAAAATCAATAGAAAAAATAAACCTCAAAAAAGAAAGAGAAAACCCTAATTACGCTAATTATTTTACATTTGATATCGACAACATTAAAGACATTAATGGTTTTAGAATTAATGAAAGAACCAGTTTAAAAATGAACCAATATAGAGAGTTTTTTGTGCAAGAAATTTTTGAAAATAAGCGTCTTCCTCTTCAAAAAAACTTTATTGACAAGCGTTTACCATTATCTAAATCTGTTATTACTCCATTAAAAATAGAAAATGATTATTGGATGAACACTCCTTTAAAAAGTAAAAAAAATAATTAATACCAGTGCTTTTGTACGCTAATTTTTTTGATAAAAGCACGCGAAAAGAAACAATTTATAAAGGCTTTAAATGGTTCAATTTGGCTTAATAGCTAAAAAAATACTTCCTTTTTTATAGTGACCATAAATAAACTTGAAATCTACCCATTAAAACGATGAACTTCGTTTAAACTCACTTAACAAAATAGCGGTTGCAGTGGCAACGTTTAAACTTTCTGTTTCTTGGGTTTCTCCAAATCTTGGAATTGAAATTTTATTTTTGACGAAAGACTTTATGTTCTCAGAAATACCGTTTGCCTCATTTCCCATAATTAAAATAGCGTCTTTTGGCAACGCTGCTGTGTAGACATTTGTACCCTCCATATCCGCAATAAAAATTGGCAATACAGCTTCTTGTGCATACGTTTCCAAATCTACATATCTAATAGAAACTCTTGTTAAAGACCCCATACTTGCCTGCACTACTTTTTGATTGTAACAATCTACAGTGTCTTTTGAGCAAATTAATTGCTGCACCCCAAACCAATCGCACAATCTTATAATAGTTCCTAAATTTCCAGGATCATTTACCGCATCTAACGCAATAATTATACCCGATTGTTGAAGCACTTTTTCATCAGGGATTTTAAACAATCCTAAAACCTTGTTCGGCGTCTTTAGATTACTAATTTTTTGTAACTCTTTTTCTGAGACCCTAACAATCTTATCCGAAGAAATACTAGTTATAAAATCATCCGTTGCATATAAAGTTTCTACTTCAAAAGACGAATTTAACAACTCATTGACTACTTTTATACCTTCAGCGATCAATAAATGATGTTTTTGTCGATACTTTTTTTGAGATAAACTTGTTATAATTTTAAGTTGATTTTTTGATATACTCATTAATTGGTTGTAAATAGAAATAAATCATTGAAAAATACTATTTTTGATATTCTTTGGATTGCTAAAATAATGAAAAAACTTTCGTTCTATTTTTTATTTATAATCTTTTTTGCCTCATGTAATTCTACAAAACGTGTTGCAGATGGTGAGTTTATGTTAATAGAAAATATTATTAAGATTGATAGTGTAAAAAAGAAAGGATCAGAACTTCAAAAATATATCTTACAAAAAAGAAACCAACGTTTTTTAGGACTTCCTTTAGGACTCTATTTTCACAATTTAGGAAATCGTCAAAAACCAAAAACAGTTACGGCTTGGGCAAAAAAAAACCCGCAATCTTATAAATTTATTAAAAAAATATTTTCTGAAAAACAGAGTATTGCCTATGCCAATTCTTTTATCAATTTAAATAAATTATTTTTAAAATACCCAAGTCCAGAAATCATAAGTAATCGAAAAATAAGAAAAACTACCGATAATTTATGGGCCTATTATAAAACGCAAGGATACTTTAAATCTTCGGTAAATTCTAAGATAAATAGAGATTCTGTTCACAAAAAAGCAACAGTTACCTACTATATTAAAAAAGGAAAACCAACTATTTTAGATACTATAAATATTAAAATAGAATCAACAGTTTTAGATTCTATTTATAAAAATTCTGGCTTAGAAACTTTATTAAAAACCAACGACCAGTATAAAGATCAAATCTTTAGAAACGAAGCAAGTAGGGTTGTAAAACTTTTTAGAAATAATGGTGTTTATCATTTTTCAGAATCTGCCCTAGGCTTTTATGTAGATTCTACAAGAACAGATTATAAAACCAATGTAAATTTTATAATGGCAGCTAATAGATTGCTAGAAAAAGACGGACTCTATACAGAAAAGCCTTTTAAAGTACACACAATAAAAGAAGTAAATGTAATGACCGATTATTCTTTTGCAAGAAAAGATGAAGAACCCAACGAAGCAACCTCCTATAAAGATATTAACTTTATATCTTACAATACACTAAAATATAATCCAAAATATTTATCGGAATCTATTTTTCTAAAGCCTGGGGAAGTTTATAAAGATACTTTAATAAATTTAACAAGAACTCATTTAAAATCTTTACAAAATTTTAAATCTACCAATATAAAATTTACACAGATAGCTGGCACAGATAATGAATTAAAAATGGATGTTTATCTGGCTCCTTTAGAAAAATATACTATGATTACGGAAACAGAATTAACACACTCTAATGTTCGTGATTTTGGTATTTCTGGCAAATTTTCTATTACCGATAGAAATGCTTTTAAAGGTGCAGAGCTATTAAAATTATCTTTTTTAGGCTCTTGGTTTAATGCTAATACTGGTCCTGGTTGGGAAATTGGGGCAGACACCTCTTTAGAAATACCAAGATTTGTAGCTCCTTTTGGCTTAAGTAAATTTGTACCGAAGAGAATGTCTCCAAGAACACTGTTCTCTTTAGGGTCTAGTTTTCAAAAAAATATTGGTTTAGATAGACAGACTTTTACCATTTTAACCGATTATAAATGGCAATATAACCCCAGAAAAACCATTCAATTAGAAATTTTAAACACACAATATATTCAAAATTTAAATGTAAGTAGCTTTTTCAACATTTATAATTCTGAATATGAAAGTTTAAATAATGTTGCCAAAGTATTTTATAACGATAGTAATAGAACCCTAAATCTTCCAGAAGAAGCAATTTCTTTTATGAATAGCTTGGCAGATAATACTGGATTTAGAAACTCTAATCCAGAAGAGTATAATACAAGTTTAAACATTTTAAACAGGTACAATATCATTACTTCAGATTTTTTAATTCCTACTATTGCCTATACTTTTACGTATAATAATCAAATTGATTTTAAGGATAAAAGCTTCTCTTTTTTTAGAATTAGAGTTGCCAACTCTGGAAATATTTTAGGCTTATTATCTAGCAAGGAAAACGAAAATAATAAAAAAACATTTTTAAGGATTCCGATAGCACAATATTTTAAAACAGATATTGAATACAAAAAGTTTTGGGACATTGGTAATAACGCAGTATTTGGTTTAAGAACATTTTTGGGTGCTATAATAACCTACGATAATTCAGATGTGCCGTTTACCAAAAGTTATTTTGCCGGTGGCTCTAATGATATTAGAGCTTGGCAAACCTATGAATTAGGCCCAGGAAGCAGAAATTCTGGCTTAGAATTTAATGTTGGTACCTTTAAATTTTTAACAAGCGTAGAATACCGATTTGATGTGGTTAGCAAATTAAAAGGAGCCTTATTTATTGATGCTGGAAATATCTGGGATATTTCTGGATCTAGTTTTGTAGAAGATGAAGCCAAATTAAGTGGTTTTTCTTCCTTGCAAAATATAGCTGTAGGGTCTGGTTTTGGAACAAGATTAGATTTTAATTTTTTAATTTTACGTTTCGATGTTGGGTTTAAAACTTATGAACCCTATTTAAATGGCAACAAATGGTTTAAGAATTATAATTTTAACAATGCAGTTTATAATGTTGGAATTAACTACCCTTTTTAATAAAAATAACCCATAAATCCTATAACGTTTTCGTTATTTAATTACGATTTGGCGGGTATAACCTACTATTTTTTAGTACTTTTGACAAGTAAACATCTATAAAAAATATAAGAATGAGTCATAATATAAAACCTGGTGTAGCAACAGGAAAAGAAGTTCAAGAAATTTTTAAATTAGCTAAAGAAAAAGGATTTGCTTTACCAGCAGTAAATGTTATTGGTTCTAATACAATTAATGGTGTTTTAGAAACGGCAAGAGATTTAAATGCGCCTGTAATTATTCAATTCTCTAACGGAGGAGCTCAGTTTAATGCAGGAAAAGGTTTATCTAACGAAAATGAAAAAGCAGCCATTGCTGGTGGTATTGCTGGTGCAAAACATATCCATGAATTAGCAGTTGCTTATGGTGTTCCTGTAATTTTACATACAGACCATTGTGCCAAAAAATTATTACCTTGGATTGATGGCTTATTAGATGCCTCAGAAAAGCATTTTGCTGAAACGGGTAAACCCTTATATAGTTCTCACATGATTGATTTATCTGAAGAGCCTTTAGAAGAAAATATCGAGATCTGTAAAACGTATTTAGCTAGAATGAGCAAAATGGGTATGACCTTAGAAATTGAGTTAGGTATTACTGGTGGTGAAGAAGATGGTGTAGATAATTCTGATGTTGATGTTTCTAAATTATATACCCAGCCTGAAGAAGTTGCTTATGCCTATGAAGAATTATTAAAAGTTTCGCCACAATTTACCATTGCCGCAGCTTTTGGAAACGTTCATGGAGTTTATAAACCAGGAAATGTAAAATTAACACCAAAAATTTTAAAGAACTCTCAAGAGTTTATCACAAAAAAATATGGTGTTGAAGAAAATCATATCGATTTTGTATTTCATGGCGGTTCTGGTTCTACTTTAGAAGAAATTAGAGAATCAATTGGTTATGGAGTTATTAAAATGAATATTGATACAGACATGCAGTTTGCTTTCACAGAAGGCATTCGTGATTATATGCAAGAAAAAGCAGCGTATGTAGCAACTCAAATCGGGAATCCTGATGGTGCTGATCAACCAAACAAAAAATATTACGATCCAAGAAAGTGGTTGCGTTTAGGTGAAGAAACTTTTAAAACTCGTTTAAAACAAGCTTTTGCAGACTTAAATAATGT
This sequence comes from Polaribacter sp., assembly GCA_051278125.1. Taxonomy (GTDB): domain Bacteria; phylum Bacteroidota; class Bacteroidia; order Flavobacteriales; family Flavobacteriaceae; genus Polaribacter. Next base: position 14,193 of record JBNMNV010000021.1, read on the forward strand.
AGATACTTTATAACAGTTTTTCTAAATTAACAAAAAAAGCATTTTGACATAAGTTCAAAATGCTTTTTTTTTGATTTAAAATCGCCTCAAAAAAGATTCAATCAAAGGAAATTAAAAGTTCATAAAAATCTTTTACATTTGTACCTTACTTTCTTATAAGAAGAATGGTGAAAAATATTCAACAATAAATAAAATAAACTATCTATGGCTTGGTTTAAAAGAACTGATAAAGGAATACAAACTGCTACAGAAGATAAAAAAGATACTCCAAAAGGCCTTTGGTATAAAACGCCTAGCGGCAAAGTAATCGATACTGAAGAGCTCAAAAAAAACTTATATGTAAGTCCAGAGGACGGCTATCATGTAAGAATTGGTAGCAAAGAGTATTTTGAATTATTTTTTGATGACAATAAATTTAAAGAATTAAATGAGACTTTAACCTCTAAAGATCCCTTAAAATTTGAAGACACAAAAAAATATCCAGATAGATTAAAAGCTGCTCAAGAAAAAACCAAATTAAAAGATGCTGTTAGAACCGCTGTAGGGCAATCTTTAGGAAAAGACATCGTGATTGCAGCCATGGATTTTGCCTTTATTGGGGGGTCTATGGGTTCTGTAGTAGGTGAAAAAATTGCGCGTGCCATCAATTATTCTATTGAGCACAAAATACCGTTTTTAATGATTTCAAAATCTGGAGGAGCAAGAATGATGGAAGCATCACTTTCGTTAATGCAACTGGTAAAAACATCGGCAAAATTAGCGCAATTAGCAGAAGTTAAAATACCCTATATTTCTCTTTGTACAGATCCAACAACGGGTGGCACAACAGCTTCTTACGCTATGTTAGGTGATATCAATATCGCAGAACCTAATGCGTTAATTGCTTTTGCCGGACCAAGAGTTGTAAAAGATACCACAGGAAAAGAATTACCAGAAGGTTTTCAAAAATCTGAATTTGTGTTAGAACATGGTTTTTTAGATGCTATTTATGAGCGTAAAAACTTAAAAAAACAAATTAATTTATATATTGATTTAATTCAGAATATACCTGTAAGATCCGAAGTAAAAAACCAATTATAAGTTACTTTTACACCTTATTACAAACCAACAAAAGAACTGCTTTTGTTGGTTTTGTTTTTAAAAAATAATAGTATCTTTGCACCTTCAATGAACACGTCATTGAACTACATAAAAATCATTTAAATAATATTGGCATGTACTTAACTAAAGAAGTAAAAGAAAGTTTATTCGAAAAACACGGTAAAGGAAAAAACGATACCGGTTCTTCAGAAGGACAAATTGCGTTATTTACGCACAGAATTAACCATTTAACAGAGCACTTAAAAAGAAATCGTAAAGATTATAATACAGAGCGTTCTTTAGTAATGATGGTAGGTAAACGTAGAAGTTTATTAGATTATCTAAAGAAAACTGAAATCAACAGATATCGTGCGATTATCAAAGAATTAGGAATTAGAAAATAATTCTTACAAAAAAGAGGGGCTATAAACGTTCCTCTTTTTTCTTGAAAAAAATTCTTGAAACACTTTAGCTTCAAAACATTAAAATTGTCATTCCCATGAATATGGGAATCTGAAAATTCAAAATCTGATCTTAACAAAATCAGTAAAACTATAAAAAGTCAGAATTACCAACAATAATTCTGTATTTCCATTGCAACAACAGACAACAACACAGCAACAATTAGTAATTAAAAATTAGAATTAAAATTTATGATTCCAAAAGTATTTAGAGAGGTTATAGACCTTGGTGATGGTAGAGAAATTTCTATCGAAACGGGAAAATTAGCAAAACAAGCTCACGGAAGTGTTGTTGTGCAATCTGGAAAATGTATGATGTTGTGTACAGTAGTTTCCAATTATGAACAAAAAGATCTTGGTTTTTTACCATTAACGGTAGATTATAGAGAAAAATTTGCAGCTGCAGGTCGTTATCCTGGTGGTTTCTTTAAAAGAGAAGCAAGACCAAGTGATGGTGAAGTATTAACAATGCGTTTAGTAGACCGTGTTTTACGTCCGTTATTCCCAAAAGATTACACGGCAGAAACACAAGTAATGATTCAGTTAATGTCTCATGATGAAAATGTTATGCCAGATGCAATGGCAGGTTTAGCAGCATCTGCAGCGATACAATTATCAGATTTCCCATTTGAATGTGCAATCTCTGAAGCAAGAGTTGGCCGGATTAATGGCGAATTTATCATTAACCCAACAAGAGCACAATTAGCAGAATCTGACATCGACATGATGATTGGAGCCTCTGCTGATTCTGTAATGATGGTTGAAGGTGAAATGGATGAAATTTCTGAAGAAGAAATGGCTGACGCTATTAAGTTTGCACACGAAGCTATTAAAGTACAATGTGCTGCTCAATTAAGATTAGCAGAAGCATTTGGTAAAAAAGAAGTTCGTGAGTACGAAGGTGCAAGAGAAGATAAAGGTTTAGAGAAGAAAGTGCATGATATGGCATACGACAAAGTATATGCTATCGCAGAAGCTGGATCGGCTAAACATGAAAGATCTGCTGCATTTAAGCAAATAAAAGAAGATATTAAAGCTACTTTTTCTGAGGAAGAATTAGCAGATTATGGCGGTTTAGTTTCTGATTATTATCGTAAAGCTGAAAAAGCTGCAATTAGAGATTTAACCTTAAATGTCGGTTTACGTTTAGATGGTCGTAAGACAGATGAAATTAGACCAATTTGGTCTGAAATAGATTATTTACCATCAGTACATGGTTCAGCAATCTTTACGCGTGGAGAAACACAAGCTTTAGCAACTGTTACTTTAGGAACCTCTAGAGATGCTAATAAAATAGACATGCCATCTTACGAAGGCGAAGAAAACTTCTATTTGCATTATAACTTCCCTCCTTTTTGTACAGGTGAAGCAAGACCTATCCGTGGAACATCTCGTAGAGAAGTAGGTCATGGTAATTTAGCCCAACGTGGTTTAAAAGGAATGATTCCTGATAGTTGTCCTTATACAGTAAGAGTAGTTTCTGAAGTTTTAGAATCGAATGGTTCTTCTTCTATGGCAACTGTTTGTGCGGGTACAATGGCATTGATGGATGCAGGTGTGCAAATGATAAGACCCGTTTCTGGTATTGCAATGGGATTAATTTCTGATGCTGCATCTGGAAAATACGCTGTATTATCTGATATTTTAGGAGATGAGGATCACTTAGGAGATATGGATTTTAAAGTAACTGGTACTTCTGAAGGAATTACTGCTTGCCAAATGGATATTAAAGTAAAAGGACTTTCTTACGAAATTTTAGTAAATGCACTAAAACAAGCACGTGAAGGTCGTTTACATATTTTAGGAAAAATAACTGAAACCATTTCTACTGCAAATGCAGAAGTTAAGGAACATGCTCCTAAAATGATTAATAGAAGAATTCCTAATGATATGATTGGTGCATTTATTGGACCAGGAGGTAAACATATTCAAGAATTACAGAAAGAAACAGGAACTACGATTGTAATTACTGAAGATGCTGTAACTGAAGAAGGAATTATCGAAATCTTAGGAACAGACCCAGCAGGAATTGAACAAGTTATTGCTCGTATTGAGTCGATGCTTTTCAAACCAACAGTGGGTAGTGCTTATGAAGTGAAAGTAATTAAAATGTTAGATTTTGGCGCTGTAGTTGAATATATAGAAGCACCAGGAAACGAAGTTTTATTACACGTAAGTGAATTAGCTTGGGAACGTACAGAAAACGTTACTGATGTTGTAAACATGGGCGATGTTTTTGATGTGAAGTATTTTGGTTTAGACCCAAGAACTCGTAAAGAAAAAGTTTCTCGTAAAGCATTGTTACCAAAACCAGAAGGGTATGTAGCAAGACCACCCAGAGATGATAAACGTTCTGGTGGACGAGATAGTAGAGGAAGTAGAGATAATCGTGGACGTGATGATAGAAAACCAAGAGCGCCTAGAAAAGAAGAATAATCTTTAATTTCTTTTTTATTTAAATAACGAACCTGTTACTTATTTTGTACTGCATTCATTTCAGTATAAATAGGTAACAGGTTTTTTTGTGTATTTAAAATTCACCTATCTCTTATTGATGACCAATGCAACACTTAAAACATTCACACATAATTATACCAATTCTGTATTGCAATAAAATTTCCTTATAATTTTGAGATTAAAGAATACATAAAAAAGTTTGATAGTGTTCTATAGACAAAAACACACCGTACTTTTTATATGTGTTATGATGAAGTAAAACTATAAAAATTTAAAAATTACCTTGTAAAAGGAACTATAAGAATTATTAATCAGCATTCAAAAAAGAATATTACACGATTTAGTAAAGGTGTAAAAATTGAACTTAAACCTTTAAATGATGAGAAAACTATAGTTTATCGCCATTATTTAACATTTTTAGAAGGTAAAAGATTTAGTAAAAGTACTATTACAAGTTACCGTGTTTTTTAGCCCTTTTTTGTACTTCATATAACGAAATCTTTTACGACAAGGTGTACGATAATTTATAATTAATTTTAAGTAAAAGACACCTCATTTTTAAACGTATTTTCTGTAAGTTATAAAGTGTATTCGCGAAAAATAAGCACTGAGAAATAGTGAGATTTAAAAATTTTAAAACTATTAAATTATTCACACTAATTCAACTTACTAGGAGTCTAAAAAACAAACTATCCATTCCCGAAAATTCCAACCTCAGGGTATAATAGAACTCAAATGAACTAACTTTCTGAGATATAACCTCTTGAATTCTTTAATTTAAATTGTTTTAAATAGCAGAATTAGTTTTAAACTGTACGTATCTTAACAATGCTCTATGAAGGCAATTGTTCGCAATTTTGCATAGATGTATTTTAAAGTTTAAAGATTTCTTTTTCTCACGATTAGTATTTCATCATCCGAAAAAGACATCCAACCGAAATCATAGACCCAGTAAAACGTCTTATTATTGCTATTTACATGCCAATGGGTATTGTATTTAAAATTAAATTTCTTTTTTTCTAAAATTATTCGAGATACTTTTTTTTGCAATATATTTTTGCCCAAAACTTCTAACAATATAGATCGATTTCTGTGTAAAATAGTGTCAATATCCTTTACTGCAATAGCAGTAACTTTTCTTAAATTAACATGATAATAATTTTTACAGCGCTGAGAACAAAATTTCTTATCACTTCTTCCTTTTACTAATTTATTACATATTTTACATTTCATAGACCCTGTAAAGATATGTTTTTTAGATTATTATAAATTATCCGTTTTTAACGGTTAAAATACTACTGTCTTTACATCGACCATATATTGATACTATTATCTAATATATTTGGTATTCTAAGTATAAAATTATGCAACAAATTCCCATTATTTACCAGCCTTTAAAAAATGCAAAAAGAATTAAGGTTTATATTCCTTATGAATTAAAGGAATTACGCATTGCTTTTAAGAAGCTAAACACTACTTTTTGGCATCCTAATCAAAAATTATGGTCTATTATGTACACCCAAGAAAACGTTACCTTGTTAAAAAAATTATTTGGGAAAAATTATAAAACAGTAAATGAAGTAACGCCAACCGTAATTGAAAAAATACCTTTAAATAAATATGCATCAGAACAGCTTTTTAGATTGGAAAAAGCCCTGATTTTAAAAAAGTATAGCGCTTCAAGTGTTCGTACCTACAAAAACATGTTTTCGGTGTTTTTGACTAAGTTCTCCAATAGAGACATAAGTCATGTAACTAAAGAAGAAATAGAAGGTTTTGTTTATGAATTAATTACAAAAAACAAAATCAGCGAGAGCTACCAAAATCAAATTATAAACGCCATAAAGGCATACTATGAACATGTGCTAAAACTGCCAAGAGAATACTATGAAATACAACGTCCTAAAAAGTCTGTTAGTATTCCTAATGTTTTAAGTAAAGAAGAAGTTTTAAAAATTTTACAACATCCTAAAAACATCAAACACAAAGCTATTTTATGGACAATTTATAGCGCCGGTCTTAGAATTTCTGAAGTCCTAAATTTAAGAATAACAGATATTCATTCTAAAGAAGGGTACTTGTTTATAAAAGATAGCAAAGGCAAAAAAGATCGAAAGACTATTTTATCTGATTATCTAGTACAACTATTAAGAACCTATTATAAAAATGAAAAACCCTCATATTGGCTTTTTGAAGGTCAGACAGGAGGAAAGTATAGCACGACTAGCATTCGGGCGATCTTTAGAAAGGCTGTAAAAGAAACTGATTCCAATCCTTGGGCAACCGTGCATA
>JBNMNV010000022.1:0-20144 GCA_051278125.1 Polaribacter sp.
AACAATTGTATATGCGGATTGATGATATATCGCATATATGTTCTACGTTTTAAAATTAGTCTTTTCCAGTAACCCATCCAAAGGACTTTTTATGTGAATGGTTTTGGTATCGGTTTCAGTTGTTTTTGGAGAGCTATGTCCTAACATATTTTGTAAATATTTTAAGTTTATATTGTCTTCGATGCAATGAGTGACAAAAGAATGGCGAAGTGCATGCACGGTTGCCCAAGGATTGGAATCAGTTTCTTTTACTGCCTTTCTAGAGATAGCGCAAACGCTAGTCGTAATATACTTTTCTCTTGTCTGACCTTCAAAAAGGCAATATGAGGGTTTTTCATTTTTATAATAGTTTCTCAATAGTTTTACTAGATGATCAGATAGAATCGTCTTTCGATCTTTTTTGCCTTTACTATCTTTTATAAACAAGTTTTATTTTAAAAAAACTCACATCGTGAAGAGGTGGGTAAATTGCTATGATAGACTATAATATACTAAATATTTTGTTCTTTTATGTTATAAATTCAAGTGAGGAAATAAAATGATATCGACACAAACACTGACATAGGAAATGCTATAAAAGATAAAAGCAACTCATAATCAGATGATTAAAAGTTGCTTAAGTGGTCCCACATGGACTCGAACCATGGACCACCTGATTATGAGTCAGGTGCTCTAACCAACTGAGCTATAGGACCTATAATTTAGGGTGCAAATGTACTATTATTTTTAAATTATTTGCAAATAAAATTGAAGAATAAATAAAGAATTTATGATCTAATGCTAATGAATAAGCAAAGCTATAAAAGTATTTCTTTATGTTAAAACAATCAAAGCACTAAATTCTTTATTTAGAATCCCCTGAATATTAGGGTAACAATTTTAACAGCAACCTTTATGTAGCCCTTAAAGGAGATGTTTTTTCAACTAAACCGTTCTTTTCATCAACCACAATCCGAAATCTTTTAAATTTTGCTTGTTCTCTTCGCTTATACTCATTTTGGTCAACGTCTCAAAAGCTTTTTCGGTGTACATTTCAATTTCTCGCTTCATTAAAAAAGGAATATCATTAATTTGATAAATTCTCGTAACATCTGTAATTTTAATGGTGTTCTCTTTTAACTTTCTTCGGTAATAATATTTCAACTTCTTTTTTGTTTCTATATCCGAAACTTCCAATGTTTTTAAATATAGAAATGTTTTTTTATTTTCGATGATATCTCCACCTATCTGTTTTCCGAAAGTTTCTGGATCACCAAAAGTGTCTAAATAATCGTCTTGTAATTGAAAAGCCAAGCCTAAATTTAATCCGAAATCGTAAATTAAATCTGCATTTTCATCATTAGTATTGGCTACAATTGCGCCCATTTTTAAGGCTGCCGCAACTAAAACCGATGTTTTTAAACGAATCATATCTATATATTCATCAATTGTAACATCATTTCTGGTTTCAAAATCTACATCTAATTGCTGGCCATCACAAACCTCTAAAGCTGTTTTACTAAACAATTTTGCTAATTTTTGAAACGTAACCGCTTCGTAATTTTCAAAATATTGATACGCTAAAATAAGCATCGCATCTCCTGAAAGGATTCCTGTATTGATATCCCATTTTTCATGAACGGTTGCCTTTCCTCTTCGCAAAGGAGCATCATCCATAATATCATCATGTACTAAAGTAAAATTATGAAAAACCTCTACTGCCAAGGCTGCTGGCAACGCTTTTTGATAATCATTAGAAAAAATATCTGTAGCCATTAAAGTTAACACTGGACGAATCCTTTTGCCTCCTAATTGCAGAATATAATCTATAGGTTCGTATAAATTCTTAGGCTCTTGTACCCAATCATTAGACTCTAAATATGATAAAAATGCTTTTTGATAATGTAAAATCTCCAAATCTGTATTTTTATGTAAAAATAATGTAAAGAAATCTTTCTTTTTATATCTAATGTTAAAAAATCATTAAAACTTTGGAAACTTTTTTTGTTTCTAAAGTTTCCTGTTGTACTTTTGCACGAGAAATATGAAAGATAAAATCATAGAAAAATCAAATGAATTATTCTTAAACCTAGGTTTTAAGAGTGTAACCATGGATGAAATAGCCAACTCTTTAGGCATTTCTAAAAAAACACTTTATAAACATTTTGGTCATAAAACGGCTTTAATTGATGCGGTTACACATCATATGTTTGATACCATTTGTTGCAGCATAGACCAGGTTTGTGAGCAAAAAATGAATCCAATCGACGAAATGTTTCATATTAAGAAAGTAGTCATGGAACATTTAAAAGATGAAAAATCTTCACCTTTATATCAACTTCAAAAATATTATCCTACCATCTATGTGTCTTTAAAAAAGAAACAATTTCATGTAATGCAAGAAACAATTCAAGATAATTTACAAAGAGGAATAAAAGGCGGTTTGTTTAGATCTACGATCGATGTAGATTTTATAAGCAGAATTTACTTTAATGGAATGATTGGTATTAAAGACCAGCAGTTATTTCCGTTAAAAAAATACGCTATGAATACGTTAATGAACTATTATTTAGAGTACCACTTGCGTGCCATAAGCACCTCAAAAGGATTAACACAATTAGAACATCAACTAAAAAACAATCAATTATAAATGAAAAAGTATCTATACATATTTTCTTTTTTTGCTTTTACAATCTCTTTAAAAGCACAAGAGAAAACCATGAAACTGTCTTTAGAGGAAGCTATTAATTTTGCTTTAGAGAACAGCTATAATAACAAAGCTGCTGCCAATGACATTAGTTCAGCTAAAGAAAAAGTTTGGGAAACCACCACGATCGGTTTACCCCAAATAAACGCAAAAGTAGATTATCAAAACTTTTTAAAACAACCTGTATCGCTTTTACCTGCAGCTGCTTTTGATAATACTACTTCTACAATAGAAACGGTAGAGGAATATTTTAATTTACAAGCAAACAGCCAACCTACTCCGCCAGATGGTTTTATTCCTGTAGTTTTTGGTACAAAGCAAAATATAAATGCCTCTTTAACATTAACACAATTGCTTTTTGATGGCTCTTACCTTGTAGGATTACAATCTGCGAAAACATTCCTAAAAATTTCTAATCAAGCCCAAGAAAAAACAGCGCTCGTAACAAGAGAGGCGGTTATCAATGCATACGGAAATGTATTAGTAACCGAAAGTAGTATCGAAATTTTAAAAAGTAACATTACAATTCTTGAAAAAAATTACCAAGACGCTAAAAAGATTTACGAAAATGGTTTAAATGAAGAAGAAGATGTTGAGCAATTAGAAATCACTTTAGGAAACTTAAAAAATCAATTAAATAGTGTAAAAAGAATGAAAGAAATAGCATATCAAATGCTAAATCTTGCATTGGGTAGCCCTATTGAAACTAACCTAATTTTAACCGATTCTTTAGACGCTTTAGCAATCAATCATATTAATTTGGGTTTAATTTCTGAAGCGTTTAATGTAAACAATCATATCGATTATAAAATTGCTGAAAATAATAGAGAGGGGAATCGTTTAATGGTAAAGTTAGAACAGAGCAAAGCCTTGCCAAGTTTAAGCGCTTTTGTAAACTATGGTTCACAAGCTTTTTCAGATACATTTCCGCTTTTTAATAGGGATCAACGTTGGTTTCAATCCTCTTTGTTAGGGGTGAGTCTTAATGTGCCCATCTTTAGTAGTTTTGGAAGGAAATCTACAACAGCGCAAGCTAAAATAGCCCTAGAAACTGCAGATTTACGTTTAGAAGAAACCAAACAACGTTTAAGTTTGCAAGCTAAAAAGGCAAAAAACGATTACCAATTTAGCATAGAAAATTATCAAACAGCAAAAAAGAATGTTGGTTTAGCGGGAAGAATAGAAAAGAAACAACGTATTAAATTTTTTGAAGGTATTTCTTCTAGTTTCGATTTATTACAAGCTCAAACTCAATTATACACACAACAACAGAATTACATACAGTCTATGTTAGATGTTATTTCTAGCAAAGCAACTTTAGAAAACGCCTTAAACTTACCAATCAAATAAGAAAATTATCATGAAAAATATGTACCTATCTCTTTTAGCAATACTCCTATTCATTTCTTGTGGAGATAACAAAGAAGTGTCTGTAGCGGATGTTTTAGAAACAAACGACCTTATACAGATAAAAACTAAAAAGACCGAAATTAATGCAAAGCAAATCGCATTATCAGATGAATTAAAAAAATTAAATGCCAAGATAAATGCTTTAGATGAAAACCAAAATATGCCTTTAATCACTACTCACCAAGTGAAAGAGCAGGTTTTTACACACTACGTAGAATTACAAGGAAATGTGCAAACCAAACAAAATATTTTAATATATCCAGAAATGCCAGGAATTTTGCAAAGTGTATTTGTAAAAGAAGGGCAACAAGTTGTTAAAGGACAAATTTTGGCAAAAATTGACGATGGCGGCATGTCTCAACAATTGGCACAATTAGAAGGAAATGCACAATTAGCAAAAACAACCTATGAGCGACAAAAAAGATTGTGGGAACAAAAAATTGGATCCGAAATTCAGTTTTTACAAACCAAAACTTCTTTTGAAACGCAGCAAAGTGCGGTAAAACAATTAAAAAGTCAGTTAGGTAAAGCGACGATCAAAGCGCCATTTTCTGGAATTATAGATGCGATTTTTAAAGAAAGAGGAACCGTCGTTGCCCCTGGTGCTGGCGCCGAAATTTTTAGAATTGTAAACCTATCGAATATGTATATCGAAACGGAAGTTCCTGAAACCTATATTGGTAGTATCACAAAAAATAAAAAGGTAGAAGTAAACTTCCCTGTTCTTGAGGAAACATTAACTTCTAAAATAAGACAAGTTGGTAATTTTATCAACCCAAATAATCGTTCTTTTAAAATAGAAATTGATGTTCCGAATTTAAGCGGAAATGTAAAACCAAACTTAACGGCAAGATTAAAATTAAATGATTATACGAGTGAAAATGCTATTTTAATTCCGCAAAGTATTATTTCTGAAAATGCAAAAGGAGACCAGTTTATTTATATCATAAAAGATAAAAATGAAAACAATGAAGCAGTTGCAGAAAGATTAATTATTGAAACAGGTAAAACGCAAGGAGACATGATTGAGGTTACCAAACATCTTTTGGCAAATGCAGAAATCATTATGGAAGGCGCAAGAAGTGTAAATAACGGTCAGGTTGTAAAAGTGATTAATAAATAGTAAAAAAATGGCAAAGAAAAATAAACAAGTAGACAAAGAGTTTAAACTCTCTTCTTGGGCAATACATAATAAAACTACTATTTATGTACTGATGTTTGTAATTCTTTATTTAGGAATTTCTGCATACTTTACAATGCCCCGAGAAAATTTTCCTGAAATAAACGAAACTAAAATTTACATTAGTTCTGTATATCCTGGTAATACTGCAGAAGATATCGAGAAACTAATTACAAACCCTTTAGAAGATCGGTTAAAATCTGTAAGTAATGTTGTAGAAATCACCTCAACATCACAAGAAGATTATTCTATTATTACGGTAGAATTTGATGAAAAAATAGCTGTTGAGAAAGCAAAACAGAAAGTAAAAGATGAAATAGATCAAGAAACAGCAGGCGAAGATTGGCCAACATTTAACGGTGCCAAAGTAAGCCCCAATGTTTTTGAGTTGAGCATGTCTGAAGAAGTACCAATTCTAAACATTAATATTTCTGGAAATTATCCGGTTGCAAAATTAAAAGAGTACGGAGAATATTTACAAGATGAAATCGAAGATTTAACAGAGATTAAAAAAGTAGATATTCGTGGCGCACAAGAAAAAGAGGTTGAAGTTGCGGTAGATATTTATAAAATGATGGCATCAAAAGTTAGTTTTGATGATATTACAAGCGCCATCAATCGTGGCAATGTAACCATGTCTGCAGGGAACTTTATTACAAGTCAGCAACGAAGAACCGTAAGAATTATTGGTGAAATCGACACGCCTTCTGATTTGGGAGATTTTGTGATCAAAGCTGAAAAAGGCAACCCTATTTATTTAAAAGATGTCGCATCTATAAACTTTAAAGATAAAGTCAAAACCACGTATGCCAGAGAGAATGGCCATGCCGTTGTGATGTTAGATGTGAAAAAAAGATCTGGCGAAAATATGGTGGCAGCAGCCGATAAAATTGGTTTAATTGTCCAAGAAGCGAAAGCGAATAATTTTCCACCAGATTTAGAGGTAACGATTGCCAACGATCAATCTCCAAAAACCATTGGTCAAGTAGATGATTTAGTAAATAATATCATTTTTGGGGTTATTTTAGTAGTCATTGTTTTAATGTTTTTCCTCGGATTTAAAAACGCAATTTTTGTTGGTTTTGCAATACCAATGTCTATGTTTATGTCTTTAATGATTTTAGGCGCCATGGGTTATACCTTAAATACCATGGTACTTTTTGGTTTAATTATGGGACTTGGAATGTTGGTTGATAACGGAATTGTTGTGGTTGAAAACGTTTATCGTTTAATGGACGAAGAAGGAATGACCAGAGTTGAAGCTGCCAAAAAAGGGATTGGAGAAATTGCCTTTCCTATTATTATTTCTACCGCAACTACGGTTGCTGCATTTATTCCATTGGGGCTCTGGCCCGGAGTTATGGGGCAATTTATGGTCATTTTACCCATTACATTGTCTATTGTTCTAGGTTCTTCTTTATTCGTGGCTATTTTCTTTAACTCTGTTCTGGTTTCTCAATTTATGAGTATCGAGGATAAAGACATGCCACTAAAAAGTATAATTCAATTAACCAGTATTATGGCGGTTATTGGTCTGCTAATTTTCTTTTTTGGCGGAGCATATAATGCTTTAGGAACGTTAATTTTATTCACGGCAATTTCACTTTGGGTATATCGATTTGTTTTGAGAGGTGCAGCAAATTATTTTCAAAAAAACACGTTAGTTTCTCTAGAGAAATGGTACGGAAGACGCTTAAAAAATGCGCTTTCTGGCTGGACACCCTATGTTTTAGTTGTAGGTACATTTATTTTATTATTCATTGCGTTTGCTGGTTTTGGGTGGTCTGTAAGTGAGCAAAGAACAAAAATTGAATTCTTTCCTGATAACAAGCCCAATCAGATTATTGTGTATATCGAATATCCGGAAGGAACCGATATTGAGAAGACAAACCAAATAACTAAAGAAATTGAACAAAAAGTATTTGGTGTTTTAAATCAGGATCAATATACCGATGGTGACTATAATTTCTTAGTAGAAAGTACGGTTTCTCAAGTTGGTGAAGGTGCTGGAAATCCACAAACAGATGGAGGTTCATCTGCAGAAATGCCGCACAAAGGAAAAATTACCGCTTCGATGCGTGAGTATAAATATAGGCGAGGAGAAGACAGTGAAATTTTACGTCAAAAAGTACAAGCAGCTTTGGTTGGTATTTATCCGGGGGTTTTAATTTCCGTAGAAAAAGATGCCAATGGCCCTCCTGCAGGTTCTCCTATTAACATTGAATTAAATGGTGAAGATTATGAAGAATTAATTTTTACTGCAGAAAGAATGCGCGATTATTTAAACACGCAAAGTATTTCTGGTGTTGATGAATTAAAGATTGATGTGAACAAATCGAAACCAGGAATGGAGGTTTTGGTCGATCGTAAAAAAGCTGGAGAATTAGGGGTAAGTACTGGGCAAGTTGGACAACAATTAAGGTCTGCAATTTTTGGAAGTAAAGCCGGAATTTATAAAAAAGACGGCGAAGATTATGATATTTATGTCCGTTTTAACAAAGAAGATCGATATGATAAGAGTGCTGTTTTTAATCAGAAAATAACTTTTAGAGATCAAGCATCTGGTAAGATTAAAGAGATTCCGGTTTCTGCAGTGGCTTCTCAGAGTAATAGTTCTGGTTTTAGTGCTATTAAGCATAAAGATGTAAAAAGAGTGGTTACAGTATATTCTGCGCTTTCTCCTGGAGAAACAGATGCAGGTGCTGTTGTGGCTAGAATTCAGAATTCTATGAAGAGTTTTAAAGACTTACCTAGAGGCATTAAAATTGATTATACAGGTCAAATTGAAGAGCAAAATAAACAAATGGAGTTTTTAATGGGTGCTTTCTTTACTGGTTTAATGCTTATTTTCTTTATTTTGATTTTCCAATTTAATTCGGTTTCTAAACCCGGAATTATCATGTTAGCCATCTTTTTAAGTTTTATTGGTGTCTTTGGTGGTTTAGTGATTACAGGAGCGCCCTTCGTAATTATGATGACGATGGTAGGTATTATTTCCTTAGCCGGAATTGTAGTAAACAACGGTGTTGTGTTGCTAGATTATGCGCAACTATTAATAGATAGAAGAAAAATAAAAGATGGCATTGATGATGACGGTTTTTTACCTTTAAACAGTTTGTTTGAGAGTGTTGTAAAAGCAGGAACTGCGCGTTTACGCCCGGTTTTGTTAACCGCAATTACGACCATTTTAGGCTTAATTCCGTTAGCAATTGGTTTAAACATTAACTTCTTTACATTATTTAGTGAGTTTGATGCTAATATTTACATGGGTGGAGATAATGTTGTTTTCTGGGGACCTTTGGCAAAAACTGTTATTTATGGTTTGTTCATTGCAACCTTTTTAACCTTAATTGTAGTTCCTGTTTTATTCTTTTTAGCGACCAAGTTTAAAATGCGTATTAAAGGACAATTACCGCATCAACTAGAACAAGCTGAACTTGCCTTTAGTGAGGATGTGAGAATTGATGAGAAAAATCAAATCTAAATTTTTAGAATATTTAGTTTAAAAAAGGGTTGAAATTATGACGGTTTCAACCCTTTTTGTATGTTTGAAATCATGTTTGAAAAAAAGAAAAAATCTTTTACGGTTGATGAAATTAAGCGCAAGCTAGAAAACTACTGTGTTTATCAAGATAGATGTCATAAAGAAGTGGAGCAAAAAATGCGTGATTACCAATTAATTCCGGAAGCAAGAGAAATGATCCTTTTAAGTTTGATGAAGGATAATTTTTTAAATGAAGAACGTTTTTCTAAAAGTTTTGCTCGTGGAAAATTCCGAATTAAAAGCTGGGGGAAATCTCGTATTATAAGAGAATTAAAATTTAGAGATATTTCTGCCTACAATATAAAAACAGCTTTAAAAGAAATTGATGAAGCCGAATATATTGCTACTATTTACAGAATTACAGAAAATAGAAATGCAGTTATTTCTGAACCCAATATATTCAAAAGAAAGAAAAAACTAATAGACTTTTTAATGCGTAAAGGTTTTGAAAATGAGCTAATTTATAAAGTGGTGCATGAAGTTGTTCCATAAAAGAAACGAATCAATATTCTTTTTAGATTAAAATTTCCTAAAAATAAATTTCACTCGAACTGACAACGACGAATTCAAACTTTATACCAATTCTGCATTGAAATGACCGCAATAAAACGCCCTTTTTTCCTTTCTATTTCAACACAAAAGAAACGAATCAATATTCTTTTTAGATTAAAATTTCTACGATGGTTCTCGATACAAAATTTCCTAAAAAGAAATTTCACTCGAACTGACAATGACGAATTCAAACTTTAATATCCATTAAGTGTAACTTCGAGTGATTTTGCTATTTCGCAAAATTGTATCGAGAACTTTTAAATTTCAACTTCAAAAAAAACTAATTTTTAAATTTCTTTAAAAATAAAGCATCGCTCTTTTTCTTGGCAGCAATTACCGCTTCAACATCCTCATTAGGAACTGCAACCGACAACACATATTGTTTAATTCTCCAAGTATCTCCTTTCTTTTCTAATACTCCAGAACCTCTGCAGATTCCCATCCAAGTATCTAAAAGCTCATCGAACCAAACAAAGTTTCCAGAAGAATTTACAAAAATAGTACGTTCTAATGTTTTAAAATCCCAAGCCTTGCCTTTATCAAAATAAGGTTTACTAAAAGCTGCAAATTCTTCTTTAGTCCAGTTTTCTGTGGCATCTGTTCCTATAAAAACAGATTTACGATCCATTGTATCAAAATAAGTATCAAAATTGGCTTCTGAAGCTGCCAAATGCCAATTGTTTAAAGTGGTATTTACAGTGTTTTTTATCTTTCTATTTTCTTGTAAAGAAACCTCTTTAACCGAATTACAGGAAATAAAAAGCAGCACAACTAAAGAAAATAAAAGTAGGTTTTTCATGGTCAATTTTTTTTATTTATTTGTCTTTCTAACAATTCCCTTTTAATAGATTTTTTTGAAACACTATCTATTTTAGTAGAATCTAAACCTATAAAGCTAACGTCTACTTCGATGGCATCTTCAAATCTCCTTTTTGCTAAAACTGAGTTGATTTTAGAATTTACAGCAGAAAAAGCATCTATTATTTTTTCTATTTGTAAATTCACTTCATCCGCCTTTATGGCGGGTATCGAGTTCATATCGGCTAACCTCAACGTTTCTGTATACAAAATATTTAGCCTGGCATTAAATGAGCCTGTATTAAAAGGTTGCGGTTTTACACTATCTATTAAAGATTTTACCAAATCATTCAATTCTAAAGCATTGCTTAAAATTTCATTCGGAGAAACTTTTTTAAATCTTGCTAAAAAATTATTTACCGTCTGAACCTCTTCCCATTCTATGACCTCTTTATTAAAAGCAGTATCGATCTTTTTTATGGCAGCATGCCTTTTCACAACACTCAGCAAGGGTTTAGAATCGTCTTGTTCCTGATTAGTATTCTCCTGCTTTTTATCGCAAGAAAACAGCAATACAAGTGTTAAAAAAATGAATAAATATTTCAAAACTTCTAAATTTAGACAGTAAAAATACGAAATTTTTAAAGGCTAATTAATTTACAAATAGATAAAAATTAGCAAATTAAATTATGAATACAGCACCAAACATTTGTTTTAAGGAAAGTTAATTACGAATAATAAAAAGAAGTACCTTTGCAGTTGTTAATACTATAATTTCAATATATGAATACAGTTATTTTAGTTTTAGGTGCAAGCGGACAGATAGGTACAGAACTTACGCAGAAATTACGCCTTGTATATGGCAATAACCAAGTGATTGCCTCTGATATTAGAGAAGGAAATACAGAAGTGATGACTACCGGGCCTTTTGAAATTATTGATGCCACCGACAAAGAAACGATTTTAAAAATCATCAAAAAATATAAGGTTACGCAAGTATATTTACTGGCGGCAATGTTGTCTGCTGCTGCCGAGCAACATCCTCAAAAAGCATGGAATTTAAATATGAATTCCTTATTAGCTGTTTTAGATTTAGCCAAAGATAAGTACATAGAAAAAGTGTATTGGCCAAGTTCTATAGCAGTTTTTGGGCCTACCACTCCTAGAGAAAACACACCTCAAAAAACGGTGATGGAACCTTCTACCGTGTATGGAATTAGCAAAGTTTCTGGAGAATTTTGGTGTAATTATTATTATGAAAAATTTGGTGTTGATGTAAGAAGTTTGCGCTACCCTGGAATTATTTCTTGGAAAACGAAACCCGGTGGAGGCACCACAGATTACGCTGTTGATATTTATTTTAAAGCATTAAAAGATAAAAAATTTGAATGTTTTTTATCTGAAAATACACGTTTACCAATGATGTATATGGATGATGCTGTAAACGCAACAATACAATTAATGCAAGCAAATTCTGAAGATGTAAAAATTAGAAATGGTTATAATTTAGCAGCCATGAGTTTTACTCCGAAAGAAATTGCTTTAGAAATTAAAAAACAGATTCCTGACTTTGAAATTACCTACAAACCAGATTTCAGACAACAAATTGCGGATAGTTGGCCAAAATCTATTGATGATTCTCAAACGAGAAAAGATTGGAACTGGCAACATCAATTCGATTTAAAATCGATGACAAAAGATATTCTTGAAAATATAGAAAAAAATCAGTAAAAATACTGTTGTAAGGATTCCATTTAAACTCGTCTACTTCATCATCCTAGAAAACACCCTTTTGTAACAAAGGTTACTAGTAAAATGAAGTAATAAAAATACCTTTACATAAAATAAATACGATGAGAAATATTATTGAAGAAAGTTTAAAAAAATCATTTTCATACACAGCATATAGAACTCTAGTAAGTGATTTGCTTTTAGAAGGAAAATCAACAGGACCAAATCAATCCGAAGAAATCACGAATTATAGCAACTTAAATGATAGAAGAATGAAGCGTTTAGATAAAACTATTAAAATAGCTGACGAAACTACTTCTAGCATCCAAAAAATAAAAGAAAAACAAACTTGGTTGTTACTTACAGAAGGCTGGTGCGGAGATGCAGCACAAAATTTACCAATCATCAATAAAATGGCGACTCTTAATGAAAATATTGAGTTAAAGTTAGTGTTACGTGATGAGAACCTAGAATTAATGGATTTATTTTTAACCAATAACGGTAGAGCCATTCCCAAATTAATTATTTTAGACTCAGAAAACAACCTATTAAATACTTGGGGACCAAGACCTAAGGTGGCAACCAAAATGGTTACTGATTACAAAGCAAAACATGGTGTCATAGATGCTCAATTAAAACAAGATTTGCAAGTTTGGTATAATAAAGATAAAGGAAAAAGTATGCAAGAAGATCTCCTAAAATTAATTAGCCAAAAAAGTTATTCAGAAGTATAAAGACTCGTTAAATTATAAAAACCCGCAAACTTGAAAGTAAGTTTGCGGTTTTTCTTTTGGTATCTTTGCTATCTAAATTTAAAATGATGTTTGTTGACTACAGTGAAATTTCTAATGAGGCAAAAGTTTGGGTCTATCCTTCAAGCAGAAAGTTTTATGCAACTGAAATAGCCGAAATTGAACAAAAAATAAAAACTTTTGTTGAAAACTGGAAACCAGATGATGAAAACTTTAAAGCCTCTTATCAATTTTTATACAATCGGTTTATCGTTTTAATCGCTGATACTGAAAACTCCACCCTAACAAACACAGATATTGATACTTCTGTCTCTTTTATTTTAGAACTTCAAGAAACCTATAAAGTGGAGTTGTTAGACAAAATGAATGCCTGTTTTAAGCAAGGAGAATTTGTACAATATAAGGAACTTAAAGACTTTAAAAAACTTGTAAAAAAGAGAGCTGTTACTGGCAAAACCATCATTTTTGACAATCTTATAACCAACAATAACGATTTTAAAAACTTCTGGGAAATTCCTATTGAAGAAAGCTGGTATAGCCGTTTTTTATAATTTTTTATGCTTCAAGTAAACCACATCACTTTTGGATATTCTAAAAAGAAAATAGTTTTAGATAATTTCACTTTCACTTTGCAAAAAGGCGAACATCTTTGTGTAATGGGCGAAAGTGGTTGTGGAAAATCTACTTTACTAAAAGCAATTTACGGTTTATTAGACTTAAATAAAGGTACTATTTATTGGAATGAACATCAAGTCTTAGGACCAGAATTCCATTTAGTTCCTGGTATGGATTTTTTTAAATATGTTGCACAAGATTTTGATTTGATGCCATATATTTCTGTATCAGAAAATATTAAAAAATTTCTGTCTCGCTTTTATCCCGAAGAAAGTGAACAACGAACGCAAGAATTGCTAAAAGTCATAGAAATGAATGCTTTTGAGAACACAAAAGTTAAAAACTTAAGTGGCGGTCAAAAACAACGTGTTGCTATTGCTAGAGCCTTGGCAAAAGAGCCTGATTTAATTTTATTAGATGAACCTTTTGGACAAATTGATAACTTTAAGAAAAACTCTTTGCGCAGAAACCTGTTCCGTTATTTAAAAGAAAAAGGTATCGCTTGTATAGTTGCTACGCATGATAAAAACGATGCGCTTTCTTTTGCTGATAATTTACTTATTATCAAAGATCATACAATTTTAGCGCATGATAATCCGAAGAACATATACCAAAATCCAAAAGAAAAATATGTAGCCGCTTTGTTTGATGATGTCAATGAGATTACAATTCAAGATAAAAAACAGCTGCTATATCCCCATCAACTAAAAATTGTGGAAACATCCTCATTAAAAGCTACCGTTTTGAATTCGTATTTTAAAGGTTCTTATTGGTTAATTGAAGCTGAACTTGAAAACCAAAAAGTATTTTTAAATCATTTTTGTGATATAGAAAAATTAACAACCGTTTCTATATCTATACCCTAATTGTTTAAAATTACGGAAAAATGATACGTGGTATGATTACAAAATCTGAATGATTTTTATTTGATTTCCGTTAAAAACAACCACCTCATTTTTTCTCTTTCCTAGTAGCAACTTTCCGATAGGAGAAGAAACAGAAACAGCAAAATAATTTTTTTCTTCAACGGCAAGTTGTCCTGCAGAAATACTTAAAAAATAATCGGCTTTATCAGTGAT
Organism: Polaribacter sp.; assembly: GCA_051278125.1. GTDB lineage: Bacteria > Bacteroidota > Bacteroidia > Flavobacteriales > Flavobacteriaceae > Polaribacter. The sequence continues at coordinate 14,348 of JBNMNV010000022.1, forward strand.
GATGATGCTCCCTAAATGACCAACTTCTCCGCTGTTAGCAACCGCTATTTTTGATAAAATTTGGTTCATTATAGCAATTCCCTCTAATTGCTGACTTGCCTTTTCCATTTCTAATTGTAACATGGCACGCCCAGTTTCATGTTTATCCCCGGCAGAACTTTTAGTTTCTGATTGCAATGCTTTTTGATTGGATGAAATTATTTCTTGAACCGTTTCTGCACGCTTATTTACAAATAATTCACAATGTCTAAAAAGCGCTTCTTTAATTTTTATTTGTGACATAAAGCATTTTAACTTTCACTTTGTTAGCAAGCACCAAACTGTTTCCTCCAACATCAAAATATTTTCTATCAAGCTCAAAGTTCGTCGTAACCATAATTTTTTCTCCTGATTCTATAATCTGTATTGGTGTTTCTAATCGTTTTTTAATTCCTTTAATCGTTATAAAACCTTTTACTATGTATTTAAAATTTGCTGTTTTTTCTATTTCCGTAGAATTAAATATAATTTTTGGATACGTTTTGGCATTAAAATAATCCGCCGCTAATAAATGCTGATCTCTACTTTCTATACCTGTAAATATTGACCTTACATCAATCTCTACATTTAAAAAAGACTCTTTTAAAGCAACGAAATTAAAGTTGCTTAAAACCTTGAATTTATTAAAATTACCATCCACATTAAAACCAAAGTTCTTGATTGCAAAGGTAACTTCAGACTCATTACTAATTTTAGATGCCTCTTGAGAAAAGCTTGCAAGCGTGCAAATAAGTAAGACAAGAAACAGGTTTTTCACTCTTATAAATCTATTCATTATTTAAAGTAAATGCAAATGCACCATAATTTCCATGATGAGAAGTAGAAATAGAAATTGGTAATTTTTGGTTATTTTGATACAAATAAGGAATACCAAATTCATTTTTATGAAGCTCAATTTCAGAAGAAAAATGACTCAATAAATTTTGGTTTGTTATTTTGGTTTGACTATCATTTTTATCAATAAAAAATAATTCTGCTACCATTTTTTCGCATGTATTCTCAAAAGCTACAGAATGAATATAATTATCTGATATAAGATAATTTATACTATATTTAGTACGCTCAATCTCTACAACTCCTTTTAATTTTGAAACTGTTTTGCAAGTAATTTTTTTAGGTGAAAAAACCCTTTTATGCCATTTCTGTGTATGGCATTTATAAGCCGCTTCTTTCATGCTCCAAAACAACCAAACTTGTAAAAAAGGATTTTCAGAATTTAAGATTTCTTTCTGTTCTTCCTCCGTAAATTGTTTTTCTAAAAAACCTTTGCGTTGCCAATTACTTTTTGTTTTTGCAAGGTCTAAATCAACAATATCATTGCCAATCATTAGGCATTTATTTTGGCTTGAATAACCTCAACAGTTGCTTTTACCGACAACATTTGTTCCATAGAATCGTTGTCTATTTCGATCTCAAACTCATCTTCTACATCCAAAATAATATCCACTAAATTTGCAGAATTTATCTCTAAGTCTTTGATAAAATCTGTGTTTTCAGAGATGTTTTTAAACCCTTCTTCATTTTGAATATACGGTTTTACGATTCTTGTCAATTTTTTTATAATTTCTTCTTTTGTCATTTTATAATTCTAAATGTCTCCTTTAGCGCAGTCGAAAGGTTTATTTAGTTCTCGACTGCGCTCTAACTGACATGTTATTTGTTCAATTTAATATTTTTTAAAGATAATACAAGCATTTACATCACCAAAACCAAAACTTGCTTTTGCGACAATATTAATATTCTTTTCTATCAATTTAGTTGGAATTTTATCCACAGCAATCAATTCAGAAATCTCTGGATGTACATCATCACAATTTATATTTGGGAAAACAAATTGTTCTTTAATTTGCAAAACAGCCGCAACACTTTCAATAGCACCTGCAGCAGCCAAACAATGCCCAATTTGCGATTTTATAGAGTTGATGTAAGGAAAATCAGTTCCTTTTCTTTGTAAAGCTTTTGTCCAGTTTTCTATCTCTAAACTATCTTTGGTTGTTGCTGTTAAATGTCCGTTAATCGCATCAATTTCTGCGGATACTATTTCGGCATCTCCAATAGCATCTGTAATACATTTTTGAACAGCTTCTGCATTAGGTGCGGTTAAAGTTCCGCCGTTTCGTTGTCCGCCAGAATTGATATTCCCACCTAAAACCTCTGCGTAAATCGTTGCATTTCTTGCCAAAGCACTTTCTAAAGATTCTAATAGTAGCGCTCCTGCTCCACTTCCAGGTACAAATCCCGAAGCAGTTTCACTCATAGGTCTTGAAGCTTTTTCGGGTGTTTCATTGTGCTTATAAGACATCACACGCATAGCGTCAAATCCGCCCCAAGTGTACAAACTACTATCACTAGAACTTCCCACCAGCATTCGTTTTGCTTTACCCGTTTTAATACGTTCAAATCCTAATAACAACGCTTCAGTGCCTGTTGTACAAGCTGATGAGTTTGTCGTTACCTGATTGCCCAAGCCTAAAATTCCACCTAAATAAGCAGAGATGCCACTTGCCATCGTTTGCACTACAGAAGTGCTCCCTAAACGTCGTACTTTTTGATCATCAATTTTATAAATCGCTTCTCTAAATTTTTCAATTCCAGAGGTTCCTGTCCCAAAAATCAATCCCGAATCATAATCTAATTTAGAATTTTCATCCACAGAAAAACCAGCATCTTTCCAAGCATCAATTCCTGCCATACAGCCATATAAAATTGATGTGCTATTGAATCCGCGTAACTGTAAAGGAGTTAGGTACGTTGCCTTCTTCTCTTCAGAAACTTTTGGAATTCCGCCAATACAGCAAGAAAAACCTTTGTCTTTTAATTCTTGATGAAACGTAATTCCTGAAGTTCCAGCCTTTATTGCTTTCGTAAATTCTTGCAAGCCCACACCATTTGGGGCAACAACTCCTAAACCTGTAATTACGACTCTGATATTATTTTTTGACACGGATTTCACGGATTTTCACTGATATAATATTCTCTAAAACTTTTCTAGACCTCGCAGGTTTTAAAAACCTGTGAGGTCTGCTGACTAAACTACTATCATACCTGAAATAGTTCCTCTACACACCAACTCATTTTTCTCATTCATCATTTTTACTTTACACTTTAATTTGTTGAATCTAAAATACTCTTTTTCTGAAATTACAAGTACTTTTTCGTTTGGTAAAACGGGTATATAAAAATCTACTTGATTTGAAGTTAATGCAATTTGTGGTTTTTTTTCTGATAAAATTTCATCTTTTAACAAATAAATGCCTAAACAAACCACACCAATTTGTGCCATTGTTTCGGTTAAAATAACACCAGGAGTTATGGGATTATTTTTAAAATGACCTTCGTAAAAAAACTCATTTTCTTGAAAAGTATAATTGCCGGTAACTCCTTTTTCTGAAATTTCGGTTAATTCATCAACAAACAAAAATGGTTTTTGATAGGGAAGATGTTTTATGATGTCTCTTGGATTCATTTGATCTGTTTTATTCATCACTTTTATGCTCAGTTTTATTTCATTACCACTCCAATAAAATACGCTGAGCAGAAAACCCTGGACCAAAACTTAACATAATTCCTCTTTCTCCTTTCGCAGGATTCCGATCCATAAATCGTTCTAAAACATACAAAACAGTTGCACTAGACATGTTGCCATACAAGCGTAAAACTTCTTTGGTATCATCGATATTTTTACCTAAAACTCCGAATAAATCTTCTACAGTTTGTACAATTTTCTTTCCTCCCGGATGAAAAATTAGGTGATCTATATCGTCAATGGTTAGATTATTTTTCTCTAAAAAAGGGTGAATAATCGCAGGAAAATGATCTGATATTTTCTTAGGAACTTCCTTATCTAAAATCATCTGTAAACCAGAATTTACCAAATTAAAGCCCATCATGTGTGTGGCGTCATAAAAATGATACATGGCTTCATCTAGTATTTCTGGACCCGAATCTTCTTCATAAGAAGACAAAATTACAGCAGAAGCACCATCTCCAAAAATGGCAGCACTTACAATATTTGCCATCGAATAATCTTCTAATTGAAACGTGGCTGTTGGTGCTTCTACCGCAACAACGGCTGCTCTTTTATTAGGATTCGATTTTAAAAAATTTTTAGCATAAATAATACCAGAAACTCCGGCTGCACAACCCATTTCAGTAACTGGCAAACGAATAATATCTTGTTTCATTCCCAGAGAATTTATCAAATAAGCGTCCATAGAAGGAATCATAATTCCTGTGCAACTAACGGTAATAATATAATCTAAATCTGTTGCTTTTAACTGTGCTTTTTCTAATGATTTTTTAAGTGATTGTTCCGCTAATTGCACAACTTCTCTAGTGTAAATATTGTTTTTATCTTCAAAAGAAGTTGCTGTAAAAACTTCTTCAGGATCCATAATTGAATACCGTTTATCAACACCAGCGCCTTCAAAAAGCTTGATGACTTTTCTTTGAAAACGACTGTCTTGATCTTGCATCCACAATTTTACAAACGGAATGATATCTTTTGTTTCTCTAAAATATTTGGGAAGTTGCTTTGCAACAGATGTTATTTTTACTTTCATATTTTTATCAAACTAATTTCACTAATTACTGGCGCTATTTTTATGCTTTAAAATCCACAAAAAGCGAAAAGCCCATTTCCAAGAAATTTTGGGTTGAACATTTATTTTTGTTGTCATCTGTTCTAAATCTTTTCTTTTAAAACCTCTTAAAACAGATGTTAATCCGTCTTCTATAATCATTTTATTACTGATAAATATAGACAATAGCATAAACAAATAATAGGCTACTTTGTTTCTATGCAAATCATTTACAACAATTCCGATTTTTGTTTGTTTTAAAGTGTTCTTTAAATAAGAAACTAGTTCTGGTTCTTTAAAATGATGTAAAAATAACGTTGCTAAAACTACATCAAACTTTCTGTTTTTAAATTCATTCGAAAAAATATCTTGCGTTTCAAAACTCAATTCAGGGAACTCTATTGATAATTCAATCGCATATACAATTGCAGTCGGATTTGCATCGATACCAATTAATTTGAATTTATAATGATTCTTTCGTCCAAATTTGGCTACATCTCGTAAAATATCTCCATGACCACAACCCACATCAACAATTGTAATTTCTTGCTCTTTTGGGTGATTTTTCAATATTGTTTTTAATCCATTAACCGTTACTTTATTACCACCTAACCAACGATTTATATTCTCTAATTTATCTAACGTATCTCGCAACAAATCTCCTCCGATAGAAAAATCATCCATTAATTCTTCTTTGTCTGTTCTATGTTTTGTGCTGATGAAAATATCCATTATAATTTTATTGATTTACCATGGGTTTGCTTAATAATCATAGGGAGTACAAAAGGAATTTTCTTTAGAACTTGCAATAAAAAATCAGCCGTTGTATCATTTCTGAATAGCATTGCAATAAAATGACCCGCTTTTAACCGCCATTTAAATTGTTTGTTCCATTCTGAAATGTAGCACTTTTCTAATTGATTTCTTGTTTTAATGTCACCTTTTAAATAATTTAGAATGAGTTTAGACGCAATCTGCGCAGATTGTATGGCCATACTCATTCCGTTACCACACAACGGATGAATCATTCCTGCAGAATCGCCACACATAATCATGTGATTTTCTATTGGTTTTTTGGTTTCAAAAGAAATCTGACCTATAGATAATGGTTTCTCCCAAACAGCTTTTGAATTTTGAAATATTTCTTTTAAAAAGCTATTTTTAAACACTACATTTTC
>JBNMNV010000023.1:0-19759 GCA_051278125.1 Polaribacter sp.
AGGTGCATTTTTCTCTCCAGACGGTACAAAAATTATCTTTCGTTCGTCAAGGCCAAAAACAGCAGAGGAAATTAAAGCCTATAAAGATTTGTTGGCAGAAGGTTTGGTAGAACCTACAGAAATGGAGCTGTATATATGTAATGCTGACGGTTCTGACTTGCGTCAATTAACGGATTTAGGCAACGCTAATTGGAGTCCGTTTTTTCATCCTTCAGGAGAAAAAATTCTATTTTCATCTAATTTTGAAGCAGAAAGAGGTTTTCCTTTTAATTTATATTTAATAGATTTGGATGGCAAAAACTTGGAAAGAGTTACTCATGGAGAAACTTTTGATGCTTTTCCTGTATTTTCTAATGACGGTAAAAAACTCGCTTTTTCATCCAACAGAAATAATGGAGGGGGTAGAGATACCAACTTGTTTATTGCAGAATGGCAGGACTAGCAGGATTGATATTCTGAAATAACAACAAGAGATACCAACTTGTTTATTGCAGAATGGCAGGACTAGCAAGATTGATATTTTGAAATAGAATTTGAATGTAATTTATTTATTGCCCAATGACGAGGTTAAAATGGCTTGGACAAAAGAAAAAATACTAGAGAATATTGAAGTTTTAATGCGAAGTAAATTCGAAACACCGGAAGAAGCTTTTCATTATTATGATCGAGATAACGATGGGTTCTTAACAAAAGATGACTTTAAAATTTTATTAAAAGAAGCAGAAGTTCATGTAATCATAAGAGGTTTGGTGGCTGAATTTATGATGCAAAGTTTTGATCAAAATAGCAATAAAACCGTAAGTTGGAAAGAATTTCAAGAGGCAATTAAAGAATCTGGAATTGAATAATAAGAATTAACCAAATAATAAAAAAATGGGAGCAAAAGAAAATATTTTAAAGGACATACATACTTTAATTAGCACTAAATTTAAATCTCCGGAAGAAGCTTTTTTAGCTTTTGATAAAGATAAAGACGGATCTTTAAATAAAGATGAAATTAAAGACTTACTAAAAGAAGCTGGCGTAAATACCTTTTTAAGAGGCATGGTTGCTGGTGAAATGATAAAAGGTTACGATAAATCTGGTGACGACAAAATGAATATAGAAGAATTTCGAGTTGCCATTGCTGAATTAAATCGAGCAAACTAAAAGCAGGTATAAAACGAAAAAAGCACAATAAATTTTATTGTGCTTTTTTCGTTTAGTGACCGAATCTAGAATTATTCTAATTCTACAATTACTTCATTTTTTCTATTGAATACTTCCATAGGAGCATTGTAGCCCAAAAAGAAAAAATTATTCGAATATTTAATTTCTTGTTGGTCTAAAGCTTCGGTTAACTTATTTTTATAAGCGTTAATTTTAGCGTCATTTGCCCATCCTCCAAAAGTAATTGCAGCTACTTTTTTGGCAGGCATTTCTTTAAATTCAATAGCATTGTCATTTGGTTTTGGTAAATTTTCTTTGGTATATTTTTTAGGAACCATAAACATCATGGTTGTTTTTTCATCTAAAGTCATGGCAACAGGAGAGGTCATGGCTATTTTTTCATTTTTCTCATTTCCGCCAAAAATGTATCCTGCTAAAACAGAAAATCCTTTGTTGGAAGCTTTGTCATAGTTATTTGTAGATAAATCGACTGAAGTAAAAAGCGTGGCTTCATACTTTCTGATTTCAAAATTATCATGGGTTTTTATCACCTCATAAGAATACCGTTCAATGTTTTTCTGACTATTCATAAAAAAGATTTGAGAACCCACAAAAAGAACAATGAGGGTTCCTATGAGAATGTATACTATTTTAATTTTCATATTTTATTAAATTTAAAAATTAGCAACTTTAAAATTACACAAAATAATATTTTTAAGCTGTTAAAGGATTCCCATAAATAATATCTGCGTGAAAATTGGTGTTTTAAGGATACAGAATCCAATTAAAATTAATCATTTTTAATGTAAGACTTTGCAAAAATGTTTTATTGTTTCTACTTTTTAAATCCCTTATATTTGCAGACTATTTTACAACTCAAATTTAACGAATGAAGAATATTAGAAACTTTTGCATTATCGCTCATATAGATCATGGTAAAAGTACATTAGCAGATAGATTGTTAGATTTTACCGGTACAGTAACCGCTCGTGAAAAAAAGGAGCAGTTATTAGACAGTATGGATTTGGAGCGCGAACGTGGAATTACCATAAAATCTCACGCCATTCAAATGGATTATACACATAATGGAGAGCAATATATTTTAAATTTAATTGATACTCCAGGTCACGTAGATTTCTCTTACGAAGTTTCAAGATCTATTGCTGCTTGTGAAGGCGCGTTGTTAATTGTAGATGCTGCACAGAGTATTCAAGCACAAACAATTTCTAACTTATACTTGGCTTTAGAGAACAATTTAGAGATAATTCCTGTTTTAAATAAAGTAGATTTACCATCTGCAAATCCAGAAGAAGTTACCGATGATATAGTTGATTTATTGGGTTGTGACCCTGAAGATATAATTCACGCTAGTGGGAAAACTGGTTTTGGAGTTGAAAATATTTTAGCGGCAATTATCGCTAAAATTCCTGCTCCAAAAGGAAACCCAGATGCACCTTTACAAGCTTTAATTTTTGATTCGGTTTACAATTCTTATAGAGGAATAGAAACGTATTTTAGAGTTTTTAATGGGGAAATAAAAAAAGGTCAAGAAATTAAATTTGTGGCAACGGGCAAAAAATATTTTGCGGATGAAGTGGGTACTTTAAAATTAACACAAGTTGCAAAGAAGTCTGTTAAAACAGGAGATGTTGGCTATTTAATTACAGGAATAAAAACAGCAAAAGAAGTAAAGGTAGGAGATACTATTACCGATTTTGAGAACCCGACTACAGAAATTATTGATGGTTTCGAGGATGTAAAACCAATGGTTTTTGCAGGTATTTATCCTGTAGACACAGAAGATTACGAAGAGTTGCGTAATTCTATGGAAAAACTTCAATTGAATGATGCTTCCTTGGTGTTTCAGCCAGAAAGTTCTGCCGCTTTAGGTTTTGGTTTTCGTTGTGGTTTTTTAGGAATGTTGCACATGGAAATTATTCAAGAACGTTTAGAGCGCGAGTTTAATATGACTGTAATTACTACAGTTCCTAACGTTTCTTATCACGCATATACCAAGAAAAACCCAGATCAAATTATCATTTTAAATAATCCAACAGATTTACCAGATCCGTCTAGATTAGATCGAGTAGAAGAGCCTTTTATCAAAGCATCCATCATTACAAAATCTGATTTTGTGGGACAAGTAATGAGTTTGTGTATCGAAAAACGTGGTCAAATTGTAAACCAAACCTACTTAACAACAGAAAGAGTTGAATTGATTTTTGAAATGCCTTTGGCAGAAATTGTTTTCGATTTTTACGACCGTTTAAAAACGGTTTCTAAAGGATATGCTTCATTCGATTATCATCCTATTGGTATGAAAGAATCAAAATTGGTAAGAGTAGATATTTTATTAAATGCACAACCTGTAGATGCACTTTCTGCATTATTACACGCAGATAATGCGTACATAATAGGAAAGAAAATTGTAGAAAAGTTAAAGCAATTAATTCCTAGACAACAGTTTGATATTCCTATTCAGGCGGCAATTGGTGCAAAAATTATTGCCCGTGAAACCACCAAAGCTTTGCGTAAAGATGTAACGGCAAAATGTTATGGAGGAGATATTTCTAGAAAACGTAAGTTGTTAGAAAAGCAGAAAAAAGGGAAGAAAAGAATGCGTCAGGTTGGGAATGTAGAAATTCCACAAGAAGCATTTATGGCTGTTTTAAAACTGAATGACTAATCTTATACCCAATAAATTCTTATGAAAAACTATGATGTCATTATTGTAGGAGCAGGAACAGCAGGTTTAATGCTCGCAAGAGAATTAGGACATCAAAAACACAAAACGCTTCTATTAGATAGGAAAAAGGATATACTTCAGTTTGCTTTTAATACTCTTGGGAGTTTTATGAAAGTTGAAGATTTTGGTATCTCTGAAAATGTTATTGCGCAAAGGATTGATACTGCTGTAATGCATTCTAAAAACTTTAATCATCGTATAAAAGGAGATGCATTTATTTTAGATAAAAAATTGGTTCATAAAGAGTTGATGGATTCTCTTGATATGGATTATGTTACTATTCAACTTGAAACGAATATTAAAAATATTTATAAGAATTCTAATAATCATTATACTTATATAGATGATAAGAATGGTAATAAATATGAAGCTAAAATTTTTGTAGATGCATCTGGTACAGCTGGTGTAATAAGTAAAAATGAAGGGTTAAGAGAAAAAAATGTAGAAATTGGTCCTGGAGTTGAGTATAATGTAAAGTATTTAGGAAAACCAAATGAGGCCCACTTGTATTTTGGAAAAGAGTTTAAAGGAGGGTATGGTTGGATTTTTCCACTAAAAAATAACAGAGCAATTATTGGTTTTGGTTCTGTTAATCCTAGTATGTTTAAAAACTTAAAAAACACTTTGAATCAAATTATAGAATCACCAAGAATAAAAAAACTTGTTATTAAAGATAATGATATTATTGAAGGAGGAACCTTGCCAATTACACCTGTACTAAATCAGTTTGTAAAACAAAATTTAGTTTGTGTGGGTGACAGTGTCTCTCAAGTAAATCCGATTGTTGGAGAAGGTTATAAATTTATTTTTGAAGCTGCTATAATGGCAAGTAAAGCAATATCAAAATCATTAAATCAAGATTCTTTAAAGCATTTATTTGAGTATGAAGATGTTTGGAAAAAAAGATTTTTAGCAAACTATCATCGTTCTAAAAAAGCACAAGAAAGAGTAGTTAAACTCTCTAGTAGTGATTTTTTAAGTGATTTAGCGATGCTAATATTGTTAAAATTAAGACCAAATCACAAAAATATAGACACTCTTTCAGGGGAATATAATTAATCTGAGGTCTAATATTCTCGATAAAAAAACACAGACAATTATTTATTGTCCGTGCCTTTAATATACTTTTTAAAGTTAAAAACACTAATCTCTACTTCCTAAAATTTGCATCCCCCAATATAATAACATCGCTAAAGAGCCCAAAGCTGCTACTAAATAGGTTCTAGCAGCCCATTTTAAAGCATCTTTAGAGCCTTCAAATTCTTGTGGAGTTACCATGTTTTTATTTTTTAGCCAAGCCAAAGCTCGGTTACTTGCATCATATTCCACAGGTAATGTAATAAAACTAAAAAGTGTTGCAAAGCCCATAAAAACTAAACCTGTAACGGCAATGTAGAAACCAATACCTGGGGTTTCGGAAGCCGCACCCAAAATAATTCCACCAATTACTAACCACTGAGAGAATTTAGAAGTTACACTTACAATAGGTACTAACTGAGAACGCATGGTTAAGTAGCTATACGCTTGAGCATGCTGCACGGCATGGCCTACTTCATGCGCCGCTACAGCAGCCGAAGCCGCATTTCTTTGGCTGTAAACAGATTCACTTAAATTTACGGTCTTATCCTTTGGGTTGTAATGATCTGTTAGTCTACCAGCAGTAGAAATTACTTTTACATCAAAAATACCATTGTCAGACAGCATTTTTGTTGCAATTTCTGCTCCGCTCATACCATTTCTTAAATGAACTTGAGAATATTTCTTAAATTTCTTCTTCAATTGATTGCTTACAAACCAACTTACTAGCGATATGGCGACGATTAATATATAAAATCCTATCATAATTTATTCTTTTAAAAATTGTTTCTCGTAATTGTTTGATAAATTTACAACATAAAGTATTCCAACCTTTATTTTTGTCAATAAAACTTAATGGTTGTCATACGGTAATGATTAGAATTTAAGAATTTATTAAGAATAGATGTCATAATGTCAAAAAAACCAAACATATTAATTGTTTATACCGGCGGTACCATTGGTATGATTAAAGATTATAAAACAAACGCTTTAAAAGCTTTTGATTTTAGTCAGATTACAGAAAAGATTCCAGAATTAGAGCAATTACAATGTACTATTAAAAGTATTTCTTTTGATAATCCTATAGATTCTTCTAATATGAATACATTGTTTTATAAAAACATTGCAGAAACAATTGAAGCAAACTATAAAGCATATGATGGCTTTGTAGTTTTAACAGGTTCAGATACCATGTCTTATATTTCGTCAGCAATAAGTTTTATGTTCGACAATTTACAAAAACCAATTATTTTTACGGGTTCTCAGTTACCAATTGGTGATTTAAGAACGGATGCCAAAGAAAATTTAATTACCTCTATAGAAATTGCATGTTCACAAAAAGATAACAAACCTATAATTTCTGAAGTCTGTTTGTATTTTGAATACAAGCTATACAGAGCTAACAGAACCACAAAAATAAACGCAGAGCAGTTTGAGGCTTTTACCTCTATGAATTATCCGCCGTTAGCAGAAAGTGGTGTACATCTTAATTTTAATGAATATTATATTCATAAACCTACATCAGAAAAAAAAGAGTTGGTTGTTAGAAAAGAACTGATTAATGATATCGTGATTTTAAAATTATTTCCCGGAATTACAGAAAAAGTAGTTCAGAGTATTTTAAATGTAAAGAATTTAAAAGGGGTAATTTTAGAAACTTACGGAGCAGGAAACGCATTAAATACCCCATGGTTTTTAAAACTATTAAAAGAGGCTGTTTCAAGAAATATTAGGATTGTAAATGTTTCACAATGTGCAGGAGGAAGCGTAATACAAGGTCATTATGAGACAAGTATTGGTTTAAAAAATCTAGGAATTATCAGCGGAAAAGATATTACTACAGAATCAGCAGTAGCAAAGTTGATGTATTTGCTTAAGGAAAATTTATCTTTAAAAGATTTTACATTTTATTTTGAAAAATCTTTAAGAGGAGAAATTTCTGAAGGTTAGGTAATTAAATTGTAAAGAATACTTCAAAAAAGAAATGTTTTTGCAATAATTTTAGTCTATTCGGAGAAATACCGTAAAAAAATTTTTTTATGCATAACATTTTTTGTTACTTGGCAGTCTCTAAAATGAAAAAGGGAATTTCTTAATTAAAAAATAGAAATTTCATCATTTTTTTCTTTTTTTTGAGATGAAAATTTATACCTTTAACCCGTTAACAATTAAAATTAATTTATACCAAAGATGAAAAAAGTAGTAAATGTCTTATCTGTAACCGGATTTATGTTTTTTGGAGCTATACAATCCACTTTCGCTCAAGAAGCAGCAGCAACAGAATCTCAAACTTTTCACCAAATCTTAAAGCAAAACTTTATTGATGGTGGTCCTGGATTTATGGGAATTGTATTAGTAGCTTTAATTTTAGGATTAGCTATTGCCATTGAGAGAATTATTTATTTAAACATGGCCACAACGAATACTAAAAAATTATTAGCGAATGTAGATGATGCATTAAGCTCTGGTGGTGTAGAAGCAGCTAAAGAAGTTTGTAGAAATACAAAAGGACCAGTAGCCTCAATTTTTTATCAAGGTTTAGATAGAGTTGATGAAAGTGTAGAGCAAGCTGAAAAAGCAGTTGTTTCTTATGGAGGTGTTCAAATGGGACAATTAGAGAAAAATGTTTCATGGATTTCTTTATTTATTGCACTTGCACCAATGCTTGGTTTCATGGGTACTGTAATCGGTATGATTGGAGCATTTAATGACATTGCAGTAGCAAATGATATTTCTCCAGCGGTAGTTGCAGGGGGTATTAAAGTAGCCTTATTAACAACTGTATTTGGTCTTATTGTTGCGATTATTCTTCAGATTTTTTATAATTATATCGTTGCGAAAATTGATAGTATTGTAAACAGTATGGAAGATGCTTCTATCTCTTTGATAGATTTACTAGTAAAGTATAAAAAATAATATTCAATATGAAAAGTACTAAAATTTTAAATATTTTAATTGCTGTAATAGCCATTATAGGTGGTATCCTTTTCATAAGAATATTTATGGAAGACACTGAAACCATTGAAACTAATGTAGATGTAGCTAACCGAGTAGTTAGCCCATTAATTTATTATTCTACATATCTTTTCTATGCAGCAGTAATAATTACGATTGCTTTATCTTTATGGGCTTTAGTTAGAAATCCAGAAAACTTAAAGAAAACTTTAGGAGGAGTAGCAGTATTAGCGGTTCTTTTATTCATCGCTTATTTCTTGTCTGATAGTGAAGCAGTTTATAATGCAGCAGGAAAAATAGAGTCAGGAGGTGAAGCAGGTTCATCAATTAATCATTGGGTAGGAACAGGAATTTGGTATAGCATTATTTTAGGTGGTATTGCTAGTTTATTCTTTGTTTGGGATTTATTAAAAGGATTGGTTAAATCATAAAATTATGGCAAGAAGAGAAAATCCAGAAATTAACGCAGGTTCTATGGCAGATATTGCTTTTCTGTTATTAATTTTCTTCTTAGTAACTACAACCATGAATGTAGATTCAGGTGTCTCTAAGAAGTTATCAGAAAAACCGCCAGCAGATTATGTACCTCCTGTAATTAAGGAAAAAAATATCTTTGAGGTAAATATTAATAGAAATAATGAACTTCTTGTAGAAGGAGAGCGTATGGAAATTAAAGATATTAAAGAAGCTGCCATCAATTTTATAGATAATGGTGGAGGCTTAGGTAAGCCTAGAGAAGATGGTTCACCTGGTAAAGCTTGTGATTATTGTAGAGGAGAAAGAAGTGATTCCTCTTCAGATCATCCTAACAAAGCAATTATTTCGGTTCAAAGTGATAGAGGTACGGAATATGGTACTTATATTGTTGTTCAAAATGAGTTATTAAGAGCATATAGCGAATTAAGAAACAGATTGTCTAAAGAACGTTACGGGATAACTTTTGATGAGTTAGAGGAATCTTTTAAGGATGCTAAGAAAAGTGCAGATTTGAAAAATAGAGTGGAGTCATTAAGAAATAAAGTTGAAGATATTAAGATTTCTTATCCTCAAATAATTTCAGATGCGGAACCAACCTCTTAATTAATTTTAAAATTTAACAAATGTCTAAATTTAGAAAGAAGAAAAAAGGTATACCGGCTGTAAATACGGCAGCATTGCCCGATATTGTTTTTATGTTACTATTTTTCTTTATGGTTACCACAACTATGAGAGAAACAAATTTAGTAATTGAAAATCCTAGATTGCCAGCAGCAAGTGAAATTAAAAAGTTAGAAGATAAAAGTTTGGTCAGTACCATTTATGTGGGTAAATCAAAAGATCCGAATAGAGATGGTATAGGTTATAATAAAATTCAGTTGAACGATAAGATTTCTACAGCAGATCAAGTTCCAGCTTTTATTTTAAGTAAAAGAGACAAGATTGCTGAACAATTAATTCCTTTGATGACAACGTCTATTAAAGCGGATAAAGAATCTAACGTAGGAACGATTATAGATATTAGATTAAAATTAAGAGATGTAAATGCTCTAAAAATCAATTATTCTACGACCGCAGCTGCGCAGAACTAATATATTTTCACACATTAAAAAAAGGGTTTAATTCATACGAATTAAACCCTTTTTTTATTTAATTAGCTTATTTTTGAATGTATAGTGTATTTTACTTTTTAACTTAAAATGATGAAAATATTTTGTTTTAATTGTTTATTATTTTTTGTACTTAATGTATGTGCCCAAAAAGATTCCTTGCAGTTGGGAGATCGGTATGCCGAAGATCAAATTTACGGATCTATTTCTTATGCTCAATTTTTTGATCAACCAAAAGAAATAAGTAAAAGTGGTTTTTCATATGCCTTATCATTGGGTTTTATAAAAGATATAATTCTAAATAAAAAAGGAACTATATCTATTGCATTAGGAATAGGTTATGGTTTTGATTTTTTTAATCACAAGTTAAGAGTTGAAGAGATTAATAATGTAACTGTTTTTAATCCTGCTAATAACCTTGCTTCTAATGTATTTAAGTCTCATAATTTAGAGTTTCCTGTAGAATTGAGATTTAGAACTTCTAATGCAAAAAAATATGATTTCTGGAGATTTTATGGAGGTGTGAAGTTTTTGTATAATCTTTCTAATAATTTTCAATTTGAAGAGAATTCTACGAATTTTGAATATAAGAACGTAAGTGCATATAATAAATTACAATATGGTTTGTCACTTTCCGCAGGTTATGACGAGGTGAATCTCAATCTTTTTTATAACCTTACTCCTATGTTTACCAATGCCACTATAAACGCGGAGCCTATCAATACTAGTATCTTAAAATTCGGACTTATTTTTTATTTTTTATAAAATAGCGTAGACTAAGAAAGGTGCAATAATTCCTATAAAAAAGCCAATATATATTTCTTTTGTAGTATGCGCTTTTAAATTTAACCTTGCACTTGCCAGTATGCCTGACAACAACAAAATAATAGTAATTAATGGAATATATGATCGTGAATACAAAATGCTTATTACCATAAAGAAACTTATGAATATACCTAATGAAAGTAGATGCACGCTTGCTTTTATGTTGAAAAAAAATAAGATATAAATCAGTAACAAACCTAGGGAAGTTGCGTAAAATAAATGGCTTAAATTGCCAATGTTACCAATAGTATTCCCTAATAAGTAAAATAACACAATCATTAATGCCATTGGTAATTTCCGTTCTTTTATGCTATTTGTTTGATAATTTTTAATAATTTTTAATTTTTTAAAAAGTATTAAAATTAATAAAGGAATCAAATAGGTAATCGTAAAAATTAAACTTAAAATGGTCAATTGCTGACTACTTCTAATAGTATTCGGTACCAATAAGAAATACAACATCACAGTTATTGTAGGGATTACAATGGGATGTAAAATAGTAGATATGAATTTGTAAAAACGCACTAAATTTCTTTTCTTAAACGTGCTACAGGTAAGTCTAGCTGCTCTCGATACTTAGCAACTGTTCTTCTAGCAATAGGATATCCTTTCTCTTTTAAAATTTTTGATAATTTATCGTCTGTTAAAGGTTTCTTTTTGTCTTCTTCTGTAATAACGGTCTCTAAAATTTTTTTAATTTCTTTGGTTGATACATCTTCCCCTTGATCATTTTTCATAGATTCAGAAAAGAATTCTTTTATTAGTTTTGTACCATAAGGGGTAGATACATATTTGCTGTTAGCTACCCTAGAGACTGTAGAAACATCCATTTTTATCTTATCGGCTATATCCTTTAAAATCATGGGTTTTAAATTGCGTTCATCACCAGTTAAGAAATAATCAATCTGATAATGCATAATAGTGTTCATAGTGACTAAAAGTGTCTGTTGACGTTGTTTGATAGCATCTATAAACCATTTTGCAGCATCTAATTTTTGTTTGATGAAAAACACGGCATCCTTTTGAGATCTACTTTTGGTGTTCGATTCTTGATATCCTTTTAGTATATTGTTATACTCTCTTGAAATATGTAATTCTGGTGCATTTCTAGAATTTAAAACCAAATCTAACTCACCATCAATAATTTTAATAGAAAAATCAGGAACTATTTGTTCTGCAATTTTATTATTACCAGCATAAGAACTTCCAGGTTTAGGATTTAATCTAGAAATTTCTGTATTTACTTCCTTTAACTCATCAATAGAAATATTAAATTTTTCTTGTAATTTTAGATAGTGCTTTTTTACAAAATGATCAAAGGCTGTTTCTAATATATCAATAGCTAAACTTCTTATTTTATTACTTTGTTTAGCTTTTAATTGAATTATTAAACATTCTTTTAGGTCTCTAGCACCAACTCCAATTGGGTCTAAAGTATGCACAACTCTCGTTAGTAGTGAAACTACTTTTTCTTCTGTGGTAAAAACATTTGCGGTAAAAGCTAAATCATCAACTAAATCTATAACCTCTCTTCTGATATAACCACTATCATCAATACTACCAACTAAAAATTCTGCAATAGCGCGTTCTTCTTCGTTAAGGGTATACGTATTTAATTGATTCGTTAAAGATTGATGAAAACTTGTGCCTGCAGCATAGGGTACCGTTTTTTCCTCATCATCTGCCGAGTAATTATTTGCTTGCATTTTGTAGCTAGGTACTTCATCATCACTTAAATATTCATCTATATTGATGTCTTCTGCTTCAATTTTTTCAGTTCCGGTGTCATCAAACTCGTTAGATAAATCATCATCGATAGATTCTAATTCTTCCTTGCCAGTATCTAAAGCAGGATTTTCTTCAATTTCTTGTTTTAAACGTTCTTCAAAAGCTTGCGTAGGTAATTGAATTAACTTCATCAACTGAATTTGTTGAGGACTTAATTTCTGTAATAGTTTGTATTGAAGGCTTTGTTTTAGCATATATACAAATATAGGAAATAGCTTAAAATAAAATCGCCATTCTTTTTAGGAATGACGATTGATTTATTTGTAATTTTAATTTTTTTAAAATTCTGCATTTTGAGGAGTTCTAGGAAAAGGAATTACATCTCTAATATTGTTCATTCCAGTTGTAAATTGCACCAATCTTTCAAAGCCTAAACCAAATCCAGAGTGAACAGCAGTACCGTATTTTCTTAAATCTAAATACCACCACAATTCTTTTTCTTCAATATTTAAAGCTTTCATTTTATCTACTAAAACATCATAACGTTCTTCTCTTTGAGAGCCTCCCACAATTTCTCCGATTCCTGGAAATAAAACATCCATGGCTCTTACCGTTTTACCATCATCATTTAAACGCATATAAAATGCTTTGATATTAGCAGGATAATCAAACAAAATTACGGGACATTTAAAGTGTTTTTCCACCAAAAAACGCTCGTGTTCAGATTGTAAATCTGCCCCCCATTCATTAATAGGGAACTGGAATTTCTTCTTTTTGTTTGGTTTAGAATTTCTAAGGATATCGATGGCTTCCGTATAAGAAACTCTTTTAAAATTATTATCCACTACAAACCGAAGTTTTGAGAGCAAATTCATTTCACTTCTTTCTGCTTGTGGTTTACTTTTTTCTTCTTGTGTTAAACGTTGATCTAAAAAAGCCAAATCATCCTCACAAGTTAACAATATATCTTTTAAAACAGCTTTTATAAAATCTTCTGCTAAATCCATATTACCATCTAAGTCCATAAAGGCAACTTCTGGTTCAATCATCCAGAATTCAGCTAAATGGCGAGTAGTATTTGAGTTTTCAGCTCTAAAGGTAGGGCCGAAAGTGTACGCTTTACCTAAAGCCATAGCAAAGGTTTCTGCTTCTAATTGACCTGAAACTGTTAGGTTAGTTTCTTTACCAAAAAAGTCTTTAGAATAATCTATTTTACCATCTTCTGTTACAGGTGCCTTGTTGTCTTCGAAATTGGTAACTCTAAACATTTCTCCTGCACCTTCTGCATCGGAACCTGTAATAATAGGTGTGTTTACATAGTTAAAACCGTTTTCTTGAAAGTATTTATGTACTGCAAAAGACAGTTTAGAACGCACTCTCATTACTGCACTAAAAGTATTCGTTCTCATGCGTAAATGTGCGTTTTCTCGCAAAAACTCGAAACTGTGTTTTTTAGGCTGAATTGGATATTCATCTGGATTACAGTCTCCCAAAATTTCAATTTCAGAAACCTGTAGTTCAACAGATTGTCCTTTTCCCTGACTCTCTACAAGCGTGCCTTTTACAGAAATAGCTGCACCAGTTGTAATTCTTTTTAAAGTTTCTTCAGGTGTTTTTTCAAAATCGATTACACATTGTATGTTATGAATCGTAGAACCATCATTTAAAGCAACAAAACGATTGCTTCTAAAAGTTCTAACCCATCCTTTTAGATGTACTTCTTGCAATAGTGCATCAGAATTTAAAATTTCTGCAACATTTTTCTCTGTCATTTTTTATGCTATTTGATTGATTTCCCTTAAAAATTTACTGAACTGTAAATATACTTTTTTTAAGGAAAAGGTAGAATGTTTTTTAGCTTCGATTCTAAATTTAATTAGAAGAATTAATATTTGAGTATAATTATTTGGCTATGAAAAACATAATTACATTTAAAAGAGTTTGGCAACAATTAAAAGCAGATTTAATAGGTAAGGGTTCTTTTAGAGGAATAACCTTAACCTATCCTTGGTTGGCCAATCAATTTGGGCATATTTCATTAGGTTTTATTCCTGCTATTATTCTTTGTAGATTTAGTGTTGTTGATAATTTTTATGCAGCACTATGTGTTTCTATTGCTTGGTTA
Organism: Polaribacter sp.; assembly: GCA_051278125.1. Lineage (GTDB taxonomy): Bacteria > Bacteroidota > Bacteroidia > Flavobacteriales > Flavobacteriaceae > Polaribacter. Next base: position 14,192 of record JBNMNV010000023.1, read on the forward strand.
ATTTTTAAGATTTATAATTTTTTAGGTCCATTGCTAAGTAAAAAAGAATCATATTCTGATTTGGTTTTTATCCCTAAAAATCATCTTATAAATTTGAATCAAAATGGAGTAATGTTGCTTTTGATACGTTTACCGATGTTTGTTTTTTTGCTTTAGGCGCTTTTTTATTCAGTTTATTGGTAAATGAAGGTAAAAATACAATTGTAATGGTTGTTTTGATAGTTTTATCGGTCTATTTACTTTTTGCTTCGAGATATTGGTTTATTACTAAAATGTATCAATTTTATGCGCGTTTTCCGTTTCAATTTCGATTGAGTCAATGGGATTTTGATATTCATGTCGATAATAAAAAGAAAGTTGAAAAATTTTTAGAATCAATAGAAAATTCTGGAAACCATTTATTAATTTATGGTGATTTTGGAACGGGAAAAACAAGATTTTAAAAATAAATTTATCTCAGTAAAACTTTATAAAATATGGTTATCGTAAGAAAAACTAATTAAATGCGGTAAACTTTTTACATCAAATCTTTTGTATAGAGGGAAAATTCTTTTTTCTATTGCAGAGTGACTCACCTTTAATTTCTTAGCAATTTCTTTAAAAGCATATCCCTTAGCCGCTAATTCAAGCGCTTCTTTTTCTTTTCTAGAAATTCGTAATTGATTAAATAATTGTTCATTTAAAGACTCTTCAAATCCTGATGTTTCTGGTCCAAAGGCAGCATATTGCATAATATTACCTAGTTTTCTAGCATGAATTTTTTCAGAAATTCCTATTATTTCTAAAATTGTTCCTTTGTGAGATTTGTAAACACCTACTCTAGAAAACAACGGAACAATATTTTCGTTTTTATGAATTTTTTCAACTTCAATGGTAAAGCTGTATTTGTCTAAATCTTTTTTAACAGCACTTAAATATTGCAATGATTTGTCATTTAATTCATTAGAAAAATTAAAATGTCTTTTAGAAGTAGCGCTAATAATCTTTAATAAGGTAATTTCTTCATCTTTATAACCTAGTAGTTCTTCCCAACCATTAGCAAAAAGCATTCGGTTTTTTACAAAGGAGTATATATACACTGCTTGTCCAATAAATTGAGGTACCTTTTCTTTATATTCTTGATAAACAGAATCAGTAAAGTCAAAAGGAATGTTAGAAATTCTTTCCCTTGTATATTTTCCAAAATTCTCTTTCATTTTACAATAATAACAAAAAACTGCGTAAAAACACAGTTGTGAACAACAAAAAAGTAGTATATTTTTGTTGAAAATCTATTGAACAAGGGAAGGGCAAATTGCTATGAAAGGAATTAAAATTATTCTCGACTTTAAAATGTCGTCCAGAAAAATCTTTACATCATACTTGTAAAGATTTTTTTTATTCAATTTTTTCCTCGTTCGGAGGTAAAATTTTAATCTTAGGTTCTTTAAACATTTTTTTATTTGCAATTTTTTTCTCAAAAGTTAGCAATAACGATGGTAACAAAAGTAAATTAGAAACCATTGCCAAAAGCAGTGTTATAGAAACCAAACCACCTAAAGCGATAGTTCCGCCAAAACTAGACAGGCAAAAGACTAAAAAGCCAAAAAATAAAACAATAGAAGTATAAAACATACTTACACCTGTTTCTCTTAAAGCACTATAAACAGAAGGTTTTATACGCCAATTATTAGCAATTAATTCTTGCCTATATTTAGCTAAAAAGTGAATGGTGTCATCTACAGAAATACCAAATGCAATACTAAATACTAAAATTGTTGAAGGTTTTATTGGGATATCAAAAAAGCCCATGAGTCCTGCTGTAATTAGTAACGGAAGCATATTAGGTAACAAAGAAATTATAATCATTTGAGGAGATCTAAACATCCAAGCCATAAAAAGGGCAATTAAAATGATTGCTAACGACAAAGAAATAACCAAATTGGTAATTAAATAATTAGTTCCTTTTATAAAAACGAGTGCTTTACCAGTAATAGAAACAGAGAAATCATCAGCTGGAAATTCTTTGTCGATTACAGCTTTTAACCGCTCTTGAATCACATCCATTTTATCTGTACCAATATCTTTCATAAAGGTTGTGATTCTTGCATAACGGCCTGTAGAATCTACAAAGTTTTTTAGCATTCCTGCATCATTATTGGTGTTCTTGGTGTATGCAAAAATATAACTCTGTTCCTGATTTGTTGGGAGTTGATAATATTTAGGATTTCCTTTGTAGTAAGCCTGTTTTGAGTATTTTACCAAATTTACAACAGATATTGGTTTCGAGAGTTCGGGAAAAGATTCTATAGTTTCATTAATTTTATCCATCTTTTTTAAGGTGGATAATTTCATAACTTCTTTATCTTTTTTAGTATCAATTAAAATCTCAAGGGGCATGATGCCACCAAACTCATTTTCAAAGAATTTTATATCTTTATAGAAGCCCGTGCTTTTTGGCATATCTTCAATAATACTCCCAGAAACTCTAATTTTATAAACACCAATAATGCTTAAAATAATAACGATAACCGTCGTGAAATAAATGGTAATTCGTTGGTTTTTCACCATTCTTTCCATCCAATTTACCACATTTTCTATCCATTTTCTTTCCAAGTGATTTAAATGCTTCTTTTTAGGAAGTGGCATAAAACTATAAATAATAGGGATTATTAATAGTGCTAAAATGAAAATACTGATAATATTTACGGAGGCTAAAATTCCAAATTCGCGTAATAAATCACTTTTCACAAACACAAAGGTTGCAAAACCAGAGGCAGTGGTAATATTAGTCATTAAAGTAGCATTACCAACTTTTGCAATAACCCGTTGTAAAGATTTTGCTTGATTTCCATGCTTTTTTATTTCTTGCTGATATTTATTAATCAGGAAAACAGCATTGGGTACCCCAATTACAATAATTAAAGGCGGAATTAAAGCTGTTAAAACTGTGATTTCATAACCAAACCAACCTATAAACCCGAAAGCCCAAGTGACCCCCACAATAACAACTAGTAAAGTTATAAAGGTGGCTCTGTAAGAACGAAAAAAGAAGAAGAAAATGATTGCTGTAATTAAAAGTGCGCCTAAAACAAAAAGTAATATTTCATCTTGAATGTTTTGAGCGTTTAGTGTTCTAATGTAAGGCATTCCGGAAATACGAACATCAATATTTTGATCCTTTTCAAATTTTTCTATAATCGGAATTAATGTATTAAATATAAAATCTCTACGTTTTGGGGTATTTATAATCTCTTTTTTGATATAAATAGCCGTTTGTAGTGTACCTGTTTCTTTGTTAAAAAGTAAGTTATCGTAAAAAGGTAGTTTTTCAAAAAGTTCTTTTTTAATTGCTAAAACTTCTTCTGATGTTGTTGGATTCTTGGCATAAAGCGGCTCTAAGACAAATTTTCTTTTTTTTCTATCGGCCTTTAATCTTTGAATATCAGCAATAGAAACCGTAAAATCTATTTCTTCTAAATCGTCAAATTGTTTTACTAAGCCATTCCAAGCATTAAATTTTTGCGGAGTAAAAACGGTGGAATCTTTTAGGCCAAGAATAACAAGATTGCCTTCTTCACCAAAGATCTCTAAAAATTTATTGTATTCTAAGTTAGCTTCATGGTTCTCTGGTAACAGATTTGCTTCTGTATATGAAAATTTCATATACTTCATTTGAGAAGCTAATAAACCTGTAATGATAGCAATGCAGAATAAAACCAAGTAACGGTTTCTTAAAATAATACCTGCAACTTTTGTCCAGAAATTCATTCAAAAAATTTTATTCAAAGGTAGTTAAATTGTAGGGGTACATAAAACAAACAAAGAGTGTTTTAAAAACACTCTTTGTTAAAATTTAACTTTAGACTATTTATACAGTCATGATCTCTTTTTCCTTTACAGATAAAGTATCATCTATTTTTTTTACAAAAGTATCTGTTAGTTTTTGAACATCATCTTCTGCAATTTTTTTCATATCATCAGAAATATCTGTTTTTTTGATGTCGTTATTTGCATCTTTACGGGCATTTCTAACGCCAACTTTAGCATGTTCTGCTTCTGATTTTGCTTGTTTTGCTAAACCGATTCTTCGTTCTTCTGTTAAAGGCGGAACATTAATCATGATAATATCACCATTATTCATTGGGTTTAGGCCCAGATTTGCATTCTGTATTGCTTTTTCTATGGGTTGTAGCATGTTTTTTTCCCAAGGTTGAATGCTTAATGTTCTAGGATCTGGGGTGTTTACGTTTGCAACTTGCCCAAGTGGTGTTTGCGAACCATAATAATCGACCATAACCGTCCCTAACATGGCTGGAGCAGCTTTCCCTGCTCTGATTGAGCGTAATTCTTTTTCTAAATGCGCTATGGCATTGTTCATTGCCTCTTTGGCAGTATCTAGAATAAATTCAATTTCTTCGTTCATCCTCTAAAATTTAAAGATTTTCATTATTTAACGTCAACTACTGTACCAATATTTTCTCCGGAAATCAATTTTAATAAGTTTCCTTTTGTATTCATATCAAATACAATAATTGGTAATTTATTTTCTTCACTCAAAGTAAATGCTGTCATATCCATTACTTTTAAACCTTTTTGAATAACTTCTTTAAAAGAAATGGTTTTAAATTTAACAGCATCTTTATTTTTTTCAGGATCTTTATCGTAAACCCCGTCAACTCTAGTTCCTTTTAAAATAGCATCTGCATTAATTTCAATAGCTCTTAAAACTGCTGCAGTGTCTGTTGTAAAATAAGGGTTTCCTGTACCAGCACCAAAGATAACAACACGTTTTTTTTCTAAGTGTCTTATAGCTTTACGCTTTATATAAGGCTCTGCAACTTCTTTAATTTCTAAAGCCGTTTGCAAACGTGTATGCAAACCTTCATCTTCTAAAGCACTTTGCAAAGCTAAACCGTTAATGCATGTAGCGAGCATGCCCATGTGGTCTCCTTGAACGCGATCTATACCATTACTTGCTCCGGCAACACCTCTAAAAATATTTCCACCACCAATAACGATAGCAACTTCAATACCTCTTTCTACAACCTTCTTTATCTCTTTTGCATATTCAGCAAGTCGTTTAGGGTCTATACCGTAAGGTCTATCGCCCATTAATGCCTCTCCACTCAATTTTAAAAGAATTCTTTTGTAATGCATGTTTGTTTGGTTGTTTGATGTTCTTCGTTTGGAAGTACTTAAATCCAAGCAAAATTAAGTATTTTTTTTATTTAAATGAAAATCAGTTGACTTGTTTTTGTTTTTAATTCTTTTTTGAAAATAATTAAAAACGAAAAACCTGAAATTGAACAATTTAAACTTTTGTAAGCTAAATAAAATTGATTAATTTTGCACTCGATTTTTTAATAACTAGAGATAACAAGAAATGAATATTACAAGAGAAAATGTAGATGCTTTAAACGCAGTTATAAAAGTAGATATTGTTGCAGAAGATTACCAGACAATTGTAACAGAAAAGTTAAAAGATTATCGAAAAAAGGCAGACGTTCCTGGATTTAGAAAAGGACATGTGCCAATGGGAATGATTAAAAAGCAATACGGTTCATCTATAATGATGGATGAAGTTAA